>PLQC01000026.1 GCA_003159675.1 Limisphaerales bacterium | reverse complement strand
TCTTCGCCGGTGCCATCGACCGAAAACGCCGCGCAGCAAGCCGGCCGCAATGCCGGGTGACTCTGTTCCACCGTCAATTCAATATCCTGGGGGTAAAGCTTGCGACCACTGATGATGATCAGATCCTTCAGGCGACCGGTGACAAACAGCTCGCCATCTTTCATAAATCCCAAATCTCCGGTGCGGAGAAACGGTCCCTCCCCGGTATCTTTCAGGCAGGCCCGACAAGCGCGTTCTGTTTCCTCGGGCCGGTTCCAATACCCCTGAGTCACGCTCGGGCCGGACACCCAGATTTCGCCCACTTCATCTGGAGCACAAGCGGTCAACGATTCCGGATGAGCGATCACAATCCGGGTATCGTGCAGGGCGTGGCCGCTGCCAACCAGTGTCCGCACATTCTGGTCCTGGGCGGAGGTCTCCACGACGCGGTTCTGTTCGAACGCTTCCACTTGAATCGTGCGGAACATCTCATCTCTTAAAGAGCCGCCGGAAACCACCAACGTGGCTTCGGCGAGTCCATAACATGGATGGAAGGCGCCGGGGCGGAAACCACACGAGGCAAAGGTGGCCGCAAATTGTTTCATGGTGTCGGCGCGGACCGGCTCTGCGCCGTTGTAAGCCACATCCCAACTGCTGAGGTCGAGAGTTTCACGTTGTTCGGGAGTAATTCTGCGGGTGCACAATTCATAGCCGAAATTGGGGCCGCCGCTGATCGTGGCTTTATAGCGCGAAATGGCCTGGAGCCAGCGTATCGGCCGCATCAGAAAGGATGCCGGCGGCATCAGGTAACACGGACCTCCCTTGTACACCGGCTGGATAATCCCATTGGTAAGTCCCATGTCGTGGAAGGCCGGCAGCCAGGTGACGGTGACACTGTCCGGGATGAGCGCGAAGAGGCGGTGAATATAAGCCGAATTGTGGAGGAGGTTCCCGTGACTGATCACGACGCCCTTCGGTTCCGCGGTGGAGCCGGAAGTGTATTGGAGCAATGCCAGGGTGTTGCGGGTCACGGCCGGGTCCCGCCATTCCTGCGCCAGGCTGCCGGCAACCTTGTCGGTGGCCACCCAGCGCAGCTTCTGCAACTCGGGAGCTTGCGTGAACAGACCCTCAGTGCTGGAAAGAATCGCCGACGTGGTGAGCACCACCGAAGGCTGCGCGTCCTTGATGATGGCCCGAAGCCTGGGAAGCGTCCGCCTTGGCTGAGCGAGATTGGGCGGAGGCAGCGGGACGGCAATCATCCCGGCATATAAACAACCAAAAAACGCGGCGATGAACTCGAGACCTGCTGGATAAAGCAACAGCGCTCGGTCCCCACTTGCTGCGCAGCTTTGGAGCAGCGCCCCAATACTCCGGGCTTGGCAATCCAATGCCGGACCGCCCAGATGATCCCCTTCTGCTTCTCCATCAACCAGATAGGTGTAGGAGGTATAGGTCCGCTGTCCAGGCTGCTGTAGCGCTCGCCAGCGAAGGATTTCGACGAGCGTGGAAAATTCCACGATTGGATCAGTAGGGTCTCTCTTCATCTGTACCATTCCGGGAAAAAATAACTGTCCGCGTCGCAAAAGTAAAACTCCCTTCTCTGTTGCCCCCTTGTCCGCGCCGAACAACAAAGTCGCGCTTGCGGTGGTTGTTGTTTGCTCAACCCGAATTCACTCGGTTTGAATGACAACACGCATGCAAACCGGGCGGGCGCTATGGGGGTGCTTACCTCGTGTGAGATTTCATTCGTGAGATTGGGGTCCGACCGCTTCCACCCCATCTGCCACTTCTTGGGAATTCATCGCCAGCTCGCTGCCGTCGCACCTTGCTTCAGGTGCTTCCTCAAGAACGCGAGGATGCTGGCGATGGAACTGCCGGGACCGAAGACGGCCTTGATGCCCAGCTTCTGGAGCTTCTTCACGTCCTCATCGGGAATGACGCCGCCGGCGAAGACGAGAATCCCCTTGACCTTCTCCTGCTTGAGCACTTCCATCACGCGCCTGAACTGAGCCATGTGCCCGCCCGACAGCGAACTCAAACCGATCGCGTCCACGTTCTCTTGAATCGCCGACGCGACGATCTGTTCAGGCGTGTTGCGAATGCCGGTATAGGCGACTTCCAGCCCGGCATCGCGCAGGCCCATCGCCACGACGAGCGCGCCGCGCTCGTGGCCGTCGAGTCCCGCTTTGGCGATGAGGACCTTGAGGGGACGCTTCGATTTCACGTCTTCACTAGGTCATACGCTGCGTGAAGCCCGGTGTTCGCCGAACACACTCCGCAACACCCGGCAAATCTCGCCGAGCGTGACGTTGCTCCTCACGCAGTCCACGATGACCGGCATCAGGTTCTCCGAACTGTTTGCTGCTTTTTCCAATGTCGCCAAACGCTTCTTCACATTGCCGGCGTTTCGTTTTTTACGCAAGGCCGCAAGCTCCCGGCGGCGGCGCGGTTCAAGACGTGGATCAATCTGCTGTGTTTTCACCTTCAACGGCTGGTCACAGACGTAATCGTTGACGCCGACGATGATCTCCTCCTTGGATTCCACGGCTTGCTGGTGTTCGGAAGCGGCGCGATAGATTTCCTGGCGCACGTATCCGCTCTCGATGGCCTTGAGAATCCCGCCCAGATTATCGATTTTGTGCAGTTGGTCGCGCGCCTGCTGCTCGAGGCGGTCGGTGAGCGACTCGACGTAGTAGCTGCCGCCGAGCGGGTCGGGCTCAGTGGTCACGCCCGACTCGTGCGCGATGATCTGCTGGGTGCGCAACGCGAGCAGCGCCGACTCTTCGGTCGGGAGCACGCTGGCTTCGTCCTTCGCGTTGGTGTGCAGGCTCTGCGTGCCCCCGAGGACAGCCGCGAGCGCCTCCAAGGTCGTACGGACGATGTTGTTGTCCGGCTGCTGGGCCGTGAGCGTCGAACCGGCAGTCTGCGCGTGAAACCGCAGCATCATCGAACGTTCGTTTTTCGCGCCGAACTTTTCGCGCATGATGTGGGCCCAGAGCCGCCGCGCGGCGCGGAACTTGGCGACCTCCTCGAAAAAATTGCCGTGGCAGTTGAAGAAAAAGGCGATGCGCGGCGCGAAGCTGTCCACCGCCAGCCCGCGCTCGATGCACGTCTGCACGTAGGCGATCCCGTCGGCGAGTGTGAACGCAATCTCCTGCGCCGCCGTGCAGCCCGCCTCGCGCATGTGGTAGCCGCCGACGCTGATCGTGTTCCAGCCCGGCACTTCCTTCGCGCAGAACTCGACGATGTCGGCGACCAAGCGCAGCGACGGCGTCGGTGGAAAGATATACGTGCCGCGCGCGCTGTACTCCTTGAGAATGTCGTTCTGAACCGTGCCGGTAATCTTCGACCATGGCACGCCCTGTTGTTTCGCGACGACGAGGTAGAGCGCCAATAATATGGGAGCCGTCGCGTTAATCGTCATCGAGGTGCTCACCTGATCCAGTGGAATGCCTTCAAAGACCCGCTCCATGTCGGCGAGTGACGAAATCGCCACACCAACGCGGCCGACTTCGCCGAGCGCCAGCGGGTCGTCGCTGTCGTAGCCGATTTGCGTCGGCAGATCGAACGCCATCGAGAGTCCCGTCTGGCCGTGCGCGAGCAGGTACTTGTAGCGCTGGTTTGTCTCCGGCGCCGTGCCAAAGCCCGCATACTGGCGCATCGTCCACAACTTCCCGCGATACATCGTGGGGTGGATGCCGCGCGTGAACGGAAACTGGCCGGGCTCTTCCCGCGGTTCAGTCATGGTGCTCGCACATTTCGATCAACACGCCATGCGCGCTCTTGGGGTGGATGAACGCGATGAGGGCGCCGCCGGCGCCGAGGCGTGGCTCCTCGTCGATCAGCCCGATGTTGGCGACTTTGAGCGCTTGCAGATGCCCGGCCAATTTGTCGGTCGCGAACGTCACGTGATGCAGGCCTTCACCGCGCTTGTCCAGGAACTTCTGCACGGGGCTGTCCGCCGCGGTTGGCTCCAGCAGCTCGACGATGGCTTCGCCCGCCGCCAGGACAGCGACGCGCACTTTTTGCCCGGGCACATTTTCTGTGCGCAGATACTTCAAGCCGAGCGTGTCCACCCAAAATGCCTTTGCCTCATCAATGCTTTTGACAGCGATGCCGATGTGGTCGATGCCTTTGATCATAGCGCGGCGATCCTTCTGAGCGCGCCAAGGGATTTCGCATTATAACCGAAGCTCTTCAACATGACCTGCCCTGAATTGATAACACAGGTCAGGATGTCCTGCCAAGTTCATTCCGCGTCGGATGAAGATGAGAAGATGACAAGGTATTTGCATTCCCATTTCGTATGGTTCAAACTCTCATAAACATGACAGAGAGGTCGGTGATCACAGGCATCGGAGTCCTTAGTCCAAACGGAATTGGCAAGGATGAATTCCGCGCGGCCATTCGCGCCGGCAAATCGGGCGTGAGGCGCGTCGAGCATCTCGATTTGTCCGACTGCCACACGAACATTGCCGGATTCATAGACGACGACAAGATCGATCCGCTCTGGGCGGACAGAAAGGCCAAATCGCGCCTGGACAGGGCGGTTCTCCTCTCTCTCATCGCTTCCGAGATGGCGGTCGCCGACAGTGGTCTCGACGGACTTTCGGAGCTCCCGTTGCGCAAGGGCATTATGCTTGGGACCGGGTGCGGGATGGTCGGGACAACCGAGACGGCCTACCATCGCTTCTATGCTCTCCAGAAGCACAAAATGAAACCGACCACCGTGCCTCGCGCGATGTATAACGCGGCGGTGTGCGAGATCGGGATCCGCCACGGCCTGCGGCGGCTCAGTAACACGGTCGTCGCCGCCTGTTCGTCGGCGCTTGTGGCTCTGGACCTGGCCGATCTCTACATCCGTTCGGGCAAGGCTGACCTGATTCTGGTTGGAGGAGTGGATTGCCCCATCTTTCATGCATATTTTCGTGTCTGGGATGCGCTTACGGTGTTGACGCGCGACTTCAATGACGAACCGGCGCGAGCCTCGCGTCCCTTCACCCGCAATCGCAGCGGCATGGTTCTTTCGGAGGGATGCGGTTTCGTGGTTCTGGAGAGCGCCAGTCTCGCCGAGAAACGCAACGCGCGCGTCTATGCGGAGGTCCTTTCGAGTTGGCAGACAAACGACGCGTTCGACATTATTGCGCCGTCCATGCCGAGCCAGGTTGAATGCATGGAGTCGGCGATCGCTTCCTCCGGCCTTGGCAAGAACCAGATCTCGCATATTCAGGCTCACGGGACATCGACCCGCTTGAACGACATTACGGAGACGAAGGGAATCAAGGAGGTTTTCGGAGCGTACGCCCGTGAGATCCCTGTCAGTTCCATCAAGTCGATGATTGGCCACACGTTGGGGGCCTCGGGATTGCTTTCGCTGATCGCAGTCCTTCTTGGCATGGAGGACAACTTCGTGCCTCCGACGATCAACCAGGACGATCCCGATCCGGAGTGCGATCTCGATTACGTGCCCAACGCGGCGCGGGAGCAGGCGGTGCCGACGGCGATGGTGAATGCCTTCGGCTTCGGGGGGACGAACGTCTCGGTCGTTATTCGCAAGGCATGAAGGGTAATTCGCGTGACAGGATGATACCGGCATTGACGGCTCATCCAGGACTCCCCCAAACTCTTTCCCGTGCAGTTTTACGTTGAATGCATTCGCCGACGGTATTCATGCCAGCCAACACCATTGAAATCGTTCCGTTGTCTCGCGACGAGCAGAACGTGCTCCGTTTCCTGAAGGTGAGCTATGGCATTTACCGCGATGACCCATATTGGGTGGCACCGCTCTTGATGGACCTGAAGAAGGTTTTCACTGACAAGAATCCACTCTTCAAACACGCAGAAATGGCGTTGTGGGTGGCGACGCGCAACGGGCAGGACGTGGGGCGCATCGCAGGTATTCTCGACCAGACCCACAATCGTACGCAGAAGAACAGCGCTGTGTTCTTCGGCTTCTTCGAGTGTGTGGACGACCGGGAAGTGAGCCGGCGTCTGTTTCAGGAGGTGATGAATTGGGCGCGGAAGAAAGGGATGAAGCGCGTTCTCGGGCCGATGAATCCGACGACGAATGACGAGTGCGGCCTATTGGTGGAGGGTTTCGATTCGATGCCGGCCTTCATGATGACCTACAATCCACGTTACTACGTGGACCTCGTGGTCGCGGAGGGGTTTCGCAAAGCGAAGGACCTGCTGGCGTTTCACATGGACGTTGCGCAATGCCCGCTCGAGCGGTTGGCGCGTATTGCGGAGAAAACCCGGCGGCGGCACCCGGAACTGACGTTCACGCCGATCCGCCGGGCCACGCTCACGCGCGACCTGGCCAAGGTCAAAGAAGTCTATAACGCCGCGTGGCAGGAAAACTGGGGGTTCGTGCCGATGACGGACGACGAGATTGATTTCATGGCGGGTCGTTTGAAGCCGCTTTTGTTGGAAGGGCTGATCTGGGTGGCGGAGACGCCGGCGGAGCCTGTGGGGTTCATGCTGGCGATGCCGGATTACAACCTGGCGCTCCAGCCACTGCGCGGACGCCTGTTCACTCCGAAGCTGCTCGGTTTCCTGCCCTGCCTGCTCGGTTGGAAATACCCGTCGCGGTGCCGGGTCATTACGCTGGGCGTGAAGGAGAAGTATCGCAACCGCGGCCTCGAGGCCGTGATGCTCACGGAGGGTTTCAAGACGGGCTTCAAGGTCGGCTTCAAGGACGCGGAAGCTTCGTGGGTCCTTGAAGACAACGTGAGGATGTGCCGCTTGCTCGAAGTTTTTGGCGGAAAAATGTACAAGACTTACCGGCTGTATGAACGAGAGGTCTGATGAGCACCGAAGGCAGAATAAACCACACAGGCGTGGAATGTCAGCGGCTACGAAGAATCTGATTCGCGCAGCGGTGGTTCTGGCCCAGGCACGTTTCTGAATTTGAAGTAAAACCGGTTGCCGAGAGGAATCAGCACCGCCGCCGTCAGGCCTCCGGCCACGACATCCATCACGTAGTGGTAGCGGCAGTAAATCGTGGCGAGGCAGAGCAGAACTGCTACGACAAGGTGCGGCCAGCGAATCGAGCGCAGATACAGGAAAGAGAACCAAACCGTGCCAATGGCCACCGCGACGTGGCTGCTGGGGAAGGCGGCTCCTGGTGCTTCGAACGCATGATAAATCCACGCCATGATCTGGTAAAAGGGGCCCGCCTTGACCGCCGCCGGAAAGGCCGGCGCCACCACGGGCTGAACGTCTGCCGGTAACCGATAGTCCAGGATCTCGCGGAAGAAAATGCGCGGCCCCATGACCGGTATGAAAATGTAAATGAAGTAGCAAACGTAAAACAGGAACGAAATGACCGAGAGGTAGTGGAAAAACTGCTCGCGATTCCGGTAAAACAGGGCCAGTCCAACGCCCGCAATCATCACGTAGTAGGAGAAATAAGCCGCATAGAAGAGTTCGCTCACTGCCGGGTAAGGCAACCAATCCATGAAAGCCAGGCTGGGTTGAAGACCGAAAATTCGCGCCTCCAGCCGGATGAAGAACGGGTCGAGGAAACCGGAGACGAGCACGTGGTTCAACTCGCCGGTTTCACGGTAGAAGCCGGCGTAGAGCAGCATAGGGTAGAAGTGACGAAGCAAGTCGAGCACGCGGTTGAACGGGCGGGCCGCGTGAAGACGGATAAGCGCGTGAACCAGCCCGATGCCAATCGCGTGCGCCGCCAGCAGGAGCGGCCAGAACGGGATCGAGCGGCCATGCAAACAGAGCACCACCAAACCCACCAACGCCATATAACCCTGGGTGGCGTAGTCAATGAAAGTGTAATGCCGGAATAGCGAACGCACTTCCGACCGTGAATGTCGAGCCGGGTTACCGGGCTGCAAGCATTCGGATTTCCGGTTGCGCTCTTTCTTCGTCATTCGGTATTCGCCTCACAGCCATCCTTGCTGGCGATACCATGCCAGGGTTGCGGTGATTCCATTTTTTAGCGTGGTGGCACAGACGAAACCCAGTTCCTGACGCAGCCGCTCGGGGTTGCAGACCCAGCCCGGTGCGCGGAGTTCGGCGTACTTCTGCCGGCTTAAGACGCTCGGCTTGCGGGTCAGCCGCGAAACAGCTTCCTGCAAAACACACAGCGGCCACAGCGCCGCGGTCGGCAACGGCAGCGGCAACGTCCACGCTTTCATTTGCGCAGCAATTTCGCCGGCCAATGCGGGCGCGCTCGTGACTTCAGGCGAAGCGACGTAAAACGCTTTCCCGGGGACTGCTGGATGCGTCAGGCAGGTCACGACCGCTTCCGCCAGGTCTTTCACGAAAACAAGACTCAGTGCCAGCCGGCCACTGCCCAAGCGCGGCAGAATATGAGCTTTGACGGCTTTGAAAAGCGGCAGGAACGCGGCATCGCGCGGCCCATACACGGCGGATGGTCGCAGAATCACATACTCCGGCTGGCAGGCGCCTCGCACTTCCTGTTCGCCGGCGAGCTTGCTCTTGCCGTATTCCGAGACCGGGTTTGGCGGGTCGTTTTCGCGCGCGGGCTTGTCTGCTGTCGCCGGCCCGCCGGCCGCCAGGCTGGAAATGTGGACGAGCCGTTGAATCCGCCCCTGCTGCTGATTGACCGCTTCCACGACGTGCCGCGTGCCCACCTGATTGACCTCGTGGAATTCCGACACGCGCAACGCCCTGGTGCAGCCGGCGCAATGAACTACATGGGTGACATCCTGCATAGCGGCACCAAGGCTTTGTGGATCGCCGACGGAGCCGGTTCGGACCTCCAGGTGCGGCAGGTGTGCTTCGATGAAGCGTTTGTTGCCGGCAGGGCGGAGCAACACCGCCGTCGTGATCCCGCGAGCGCGAAGTCTGTCCAGGACGTGGCTGCCGACGAAGCCGTTCGCTCCTGTAAGCAGAACCTTCATTGATTGGCCTGGAAGGAATCCGTCGCGGTTGCCCGGAATCGGATTTCGGGGAACGGCTCAACCGGGTTCACAGAAGACCAAGCTCCCTGCCCACCATGCCGAACTTGTCCAACGCGAAATCAATCTGGCTGTCGGTATGCGTGGCCATGAGGCTGACGCGTATCAGTTCCTGGCCGGGTGGCACCCCCGGCGGCACCACCGGGTTGACGAACACGCCTTCTTCCTCCAGCCGCTTGGAGAATTTGAACGCCAGGATCATGTCGCCGCAATACACCGGAAGAATCGGCGTTTCGGAAGCGCCCAGGTCAAACCCCTGCGAAACCAGGCCTTGCTTCAGGCGCCCGGTGTTGTGCCAGAGTTGCGCGATGCGTTCAGGCTCGGAACGCATGATTTCCAGCGCGGCCATAACCGCGGCCACGTTGGCGGGGCTCATGCTGGCGCTAAAGACCAGCGGCCGTGAGTGGTGTTTCAGATAATCAATCGTCTCGGGATCCGACGCGATAAAGCCACCCAGGCTCGCCAGCGATTTGCTGAAGGTGCCCATGATAAGCTGCACCTGGTCGGTAAGACCAAAATGGCTTGCGGTGCCTGCGCCCTTTTCCCCAAGCACGCCGATGGAGTGGGCGTCGTCCACCATCACCGCCGCGCCATAATGACCGGCCAGGCGGCAGAGTTCCGGCAGTTGGATGATGTCACCCCCCATGCTGAACACGCCATCCACAACGATGAGTTTGCCCGTTCCTGGATCGATTTGCTGGAGGCGGCTTTCCAGAGCAGCCATGTCTTTGTGCGCGAACCGCACGAGTTCGCCGAGGGAGAGTTGGCAACCTTCGACGATGCTGGCGTGATCGCATTTGTCGGCCAAAACGTATTCGCCCTTCCCTACCAGCGTGCTGATGACCCCGAGATTGACCTGGAAGCCGGTGCTGTAGAGCAACACCGCCTCCTTGTTCACCAGCCGCGCCAGGGCTTCTTCCAACTCCAGGTGGATGTCCAGCGTCCCGTTCAGGAAGCGCGAGCCGGCGCAGCCCGTGCCGTATTTCTGGATCGCGGCTTTGGCGGCTTCCTTGATTTTTGGATGATTGGTCAGGCCGAGATAGCTGTTCGAGCCGAGCATCAGGACTTTCCTGCCATTGATGATGACTTCGCTGTCCTGAGCCGAGGAAATGGTGCGGAAGTAGGGGTACAGCCCCAGCGCGCGAACCTGGGCAGCACTCCTGTAATTCCTGACTTTGTTGAACAGGGCAAGTGCCAGTGAGCCGGTTTCCACACTCCGGGGCTGGGCCTGTTTCCGGTTATTAACGATGTTCGCGCGAGCCGATCTCGACGGAGAGCGCGTCGGAAGTTCCCGACTTTTCTCTTGTTTTAGCGTTCGCATCTTCTCGTGGCTAAGCATAGTGCGAAACGGGCGGTCCGAATCCAAGTCAAATGTTGATTGACCTGTTGCTTGACCATTCGTTTCATGCGCTTCATGGTTAATGGGCAGGAAACCTTGAATGTCTAAGAAACGAATCACTGTTCTGCTGGCCGAAGACCACACGGTCGTGCGTCAGGGTTTTCGCAAGATACTGGAGTTGGAAGACGACTTCGAAGTGGTCGGCGAAGCGGAAGACGGCCGCCAGGCGGTGGCCATGGTCAAAAAACTTCGCCCCGCCGTGGTGCTGATGGACATCGCGATGCCGCAGCTCAATGGTTTGGAAGCCGCCCGTAAGATTCTCAAGGCCGTCCCCGGCACCAGAATACTCATTCTCACGGCGCACAGTGATGACGCGTATGTCAAAAACGCAGCCGAGTCCGGTGCCGTGGGATTTCTGCTCAAACAAGCCTCCGCCCGCGTTCTGTCCGAGGGGATTCGGGAAGTCAACAAGGGGCACACCTTTTTCGGCCCGTTCATTGCGAAGCTTCTTCCCGAACGCGAGCGAAAGTCGTTGGATCGAGCCGGACGGTCGAAGCCGCGCAAGGGCCGCCTGACTTCGCGCGAGATGGAAGTGTTCCAACTGATTGCCGAAGGCAAAGCCAACAAACAAATCGCGGCGGAACTGGGCATCGGCATCAAAACCATCGAAAGACATCGCGAGCATCTCATGGAGAAGCTCAACATCCACGGTATCGCCGGACTCACCCGCCACGCCATCAGCGCGGGTATCATTGAGAGCAGTGTCCAGCGAACCATGGTTTAGCAACGGAAACTTTTGGGGTTCTCCGAACGAGAGAAGATTGGCTTTTTCATGATTTCGTTATAAAACGAAACAAACGCCTTTGATTACAGCCTTTCTCCTGGTTCTTCCGCACCAGCTAAACCCGCTGTCTTGCAAACTTGTAATCTCCGGGAAAGCACCCCGCAACGTGGCGATGTTCTATTATTGGCAGCAACGATGACGTTGGGTGCTGGT
The DNA here is from genome assembly GCA_003159675.1 of Limisphaerales bacterium. GTDB lineage: Bacteria > Verrucomicrobiota > Verrucomicrobiia > Limisphaerales > BOG-1460 > BOG-1460. The sequence goes on along the minus strand of PLQC01000026.1, from coordinate 6,073 downwards.
TGACCGCGCTGTTGCCGGGCAACCAACGCAGATCAAGATACAATATTTTATGAAATTAAAACGGTTCGTGCCCCGGATCATTGCCGTGCTGGCTTTATTGGTTCTCGCCGGCCTCGTCACGGCGGCCACCCTGGCAAACCGTCCGGCTGCGGTCGCGGCGGACCTGAACGACCCGACCGATGGCAACATCACGCGGGTTACCGCCGGCCTGCTGGAACATTCCCAATTTTCGCAGCACCGGCTCGACGACGAACTGGCCGCGAAATTCCTCAACCGCTACCTCGATTCACTGGATCCGGCCCGCCTGCTGTTCCTCCAGCCGGATGCGAAGGAGTTTGACGGCTTCCGTTCGCGTCTGCCCGACATGACCCGCCGCGAAGGCGACCTGACCCCGGAGCGGATCATCTTCCGGCGTTATTTGGAACGGCTGGACCAGCGCGTTGCGTATGTCACAAACCTGCTGCGGAGCGGGAAATTCGAGTTTACCGGGCATGACACCTTCTCGTTCGACCGCGAGAAAGCTCCACGCCCAGCGGACCTTGTGGCCGCCTGCGAACTGTGGCGGCAGAACGTCCGCGCGGAATATTTGCAGGAAAAGCTCGCGGGAAAGCAACCCGCCGACATCGTCACCAACCTCACGCAACGCTACACCCGCACGTTGCTGATCATGAAAAAACTCACCTCCGGAGATGTGCTCGAAGTGTATCTCAATGCCCTGGCGCACGTGTATGACCCGCACTCGGATTACCTGGGACGCGAACAGATGGACGACTTCTCCATCGCCATGAACCTGTCCCTGTTCGGCATCGGCGCAACGTTGCGGGCGGAGGATGGCTATTGCAAAATTTCCGAACTTTTACCTGGCGGCCCGGCGGCCCGGAGTGGCCTGCTCAAACCGGGCGACCGCATTGTCGCGGTCGGGCAGGGGGACCAGAGGCCGGTGGACATCGTGGACATGCCGCTGCCCGATGCGGTGAAGTTGATTCGCGGCCCGAAAGGCACGCGCGTCCGCCTGACGCTCATTCCCGCCGGCAGCGCCGATGCGTCCGTGCGCAAGACCATCACGATCGTGCGCGACGAGGTGAAGCTGGAGGAACAGCAGGCCAAGGCACGCATCGTGGACTGGCCACAAACAAATGGGCCGGTTCTGCGTCTGGGCGTCATTGATCTCCCCGCGTTCTACGGCGGTTACGACCGACGAGCTGGCGCCACGCCGAGCAGCGCGACGGCTGATGTGGCCAAGCTCATCCACAAACTGGAGGCCGAACACATCCAGGGTCTCATCCTGGACTTGCGGCATAACGGCGGCGGTTCCCTGGAAGAAGCTGTCACCCTCACCAGTCTGTTCATCCATGATGGACCCGTCGTGCAAACCCGCGAATTGGACGGACGCACGGATGTCGAAGCGGACACCGAGGATTCGGAGCTTTACGATGGCCCGCTGATTGTGCTTACCAGCCGGTTCAGCGCGTCGGCGTCGGAGATTCTGGCCGGGGCGTTGCAGGACTATGGCCGGGCTTTGATCGTGGGGGACGAATCCACTTTTGGGAAAGGCACAGTACAAACCGTTGTCCCACTGGCGGCGTTGATGGACCAGAATCGTCTCGCGCACTCCATTGACCCCGGCGCGCTCAAAGTCACCATCCGGAAGTTTTACCGTCCGAGCGGCGCCTCCACGCAACTCAAGGGAGTGGCGGCGGACATCACGCTGCCATTCTTGAGCGATGTGGCCGATGTGGGCGAAGCCGAACCGCAAGACCCGTTGCCGTGGGATCGCATTCCGTCTTCCGATTACACCCGGGAAGATTACGTCAGTCCCTTCGTGAATGAGCTCCGGGCACAATCCGCCCTGCGCGTGGCCAAAGACAAGGACTTCGCCGACCTTCGCAAGGACATCGCGCAATTGAAACAACACCTCGCAACCAAAACGGTTTCCTTGAACGAGGCGGAACGCCGCCGGGAAAACGAAACCGCCAAGGCGCGCGAAGCCTCCCGGAAAAAGGAGCTCGCCGCCCGCAAGGAGAGCCAGCCGATCATCTACGACGTCACGGTCAAAAATGCGGACACCCCGGGTCTGCCCGCACCGGTCGTCACGACCAATGCGCCGGTGGCCGAAGCATCGGCTTCCACCGCTGACAAAATGGAGCAGGCCGATACCAGTGTTCCGCCAAGTGATCCCATCCTCCGCGAGTCCGAACACATCCTGGCGGATTATGTGGCAATGCTGCGCCAGTCCTCGGTGGTGGCCGTGGCCACGCATTGATTGAGACGATGGCTTCGCCCTCTGTCACACCGGCCAGGATGCCGAATCCTTTTAAGGATGTATTTGCGCGCGCGTCTTGGATACCGTCGCCCCACTTGAATTATGCGCGTGCTGGTGATTGAAGATGACAGCAAGATCGCCTCGTTCGTCGTCAACGGGCTGAAGCAAAATGGCTTCGCCGTGGACCATGCGGCCGATGGCGAAAGAGGACTCGCGCTGGCCGGCGCGGTCACCTACGACGCAGCGGTGCTCGACATCATGCTGCCGAAGCTCGACGGGCTTTCGTTGCTGCGCCAGTTGCGCCAGGACAAAATCCACACGCCCGTGCTGATCCTCAGCGCGAAGGCGAGCGTCGATGACCGCGTGAAAGGCTTGCAGGCGGGCGGCGATGACTACCTCACCAAGCCGTTTGCGTTTTCCGAGTTGCTGGCTCGCGTGCAGGCGCTCATCCGCCGCGCCACGCACACCGCCGAGCCGATGAAACTCGCGGCGGGCGACCTCACGATGGATTTGCTCACGCGCGAGGTCGTGCGCAGCGGGCAAAAGATTGAACTGCAATCCCGCGAGTTTGCCCTGCTCGAACAGCTTCTCCGCCATCCCGGTCGCGCGGTCACCAAGACCATGATTTTGGAGCATCTTTGGGATTACAGCTTCGACCCGCAAACCAATGTCGTGGATGTGCTCGTCCACCGGTTGCGCGCGAAGGTGGACAAGGATTTCCCCGTAAAACTCATCCAAACCATCCGCGGAGTCGGCTATGTCCTCAAACCCGCTTGAACGCCTGGGCCGCAGCTTCACGTTTCGCCTGAGCCTGGGCTACGCGGCGCTGTTCACGTTCAGCGCGGTGGTTCTCTTCGGCCTGCTTTATCTGCTGCTGGCGGCAACGCTGCAAAGCAAGGATCGCGAAATCATCGAAGCCCGGCTCCGGGAATGCGCGGCGGTCTATGACAACGGCGGCCTCGCCGCGTTGCAGGATCTCGTCCAGCGCAGCCGCGATTCGGGCAAGGTCAAATCCTTTTTCATCCGCCTGGCCGGACAACAGGGCAGTGTATTGTTGCTGACCGCTCCAGAAGATTGGGTCCAATTCGACACCTCGGCGCTCGATCGTGGCGGCGACCCGTCGCGACTCGTCTGGTTGCGCATTCCGAAAGACGAGCAAAGTGATTTCACGGTCGCCGCGATGCGGTTGCCCGACGGCTCGGTCCTGCAGGTGGGTCGCAGCACGAACAACCGCGAGATTTTGCTCCAGCCCTTCCGCCGAGATTTCCTGATTGTAATGACACCCACGCTGTTGCTCGGGGTGCTCGGCGGCGCTTTCTTTGCCCATCGCGCGACCAAACCCGTGCGCGAAGTTGTGGCGACGGCCCGCGCCATCATTGACACCGGCAACCTGTCCGCCCGCGTTCCCGCCAGCGCCCGCCAGACCGAACTGGAGGAGTTGGCCCGCCAGTTCAACCGCGTGCTCGACAAAAACCAGGCGCTGATCCAGGGCATGCGCGAAGCGTTGGACAACGTCGCCCACGATCTCCGCACCCCGCTCACCCGCCTGCGCGGCACGGCCGAACTCGCCGTGCAAGCCACGGCCGATCCCGCCGCGCGCGAGGCGTTGGCCGATTGCGTCGAGGAATCCGACCGCGTCCTCACCATGCTCACCGCGCTTATGGACATCACCGAAGCCGAGGCGGGGGTGATGAAACTGAACCTGGAAAAGACGTCCATCGCCTCGCTGCTGACCAATGTGGTTGAACTCTACGAAGTCGTCGCCGAAGAAAAGCGCATCACCATCGGCACCGACTTCGTCACGCCGTGTGACGCCGTTGTGGATGCGACCCGCATGCGCCAAGCCTTTGCCAACCTGCTCGACAACGCGCTCAAATACACGCCCGAAGGCGGCAACGTCCGTCTCGCCTGCGCCGTTGAATCCGGTCGCGTGACCGTGCGGGTGCGCGACACCGGCATAGGCATCCCGCCGGACGAGCAACCGCGCATCTGGGAGCGACTTTACCGCGGCGACAAGAGCCGTTCCCAACGCGGCCTCGGCCTGGGATTGAGCCTGGTGAAAGCCATCGTCGAAGCCCACCACGGCAAAGTGTCGGTCCAGAGCCAGCCGGGGGAGGGTTCGGAGTTCGCGGTCGTCATTTTGCAGTCTGGTCTCCTGGCATGAAGATTTGCCTTCCGCAGGAATATTTTTGGGATTTTGAACGAAAGACACGTCGGCTAGCGTGGCGGACGTGAAGCCGATCCAGTGGCTGGCCTTGCGGTGGAACAAGCTTAAGGGCATTGAGGGCTCACCTCGTGCCGCGGCGGTGGGTGTCGCGGTGGGAATCTTTTTTGGGTTTACGCCGTTGGTGGGCTTGAAGACGCGCTCGCCATCAGCGCGGCTTGGTTAGCCGCACGGACGCTATGGGGTGTTTCCCGGAGATTTCAAAGATGGCTGAAACCAATCAGCCGGTGCCGCTCCTCATCCCAGAGCCGGAAGGTGGGGGATTTTAAGCTGGAGAAGAGCGTGACGGGCGGCACGGTTTGAAACAGCGGCTCCGCCTTGTGCTACGGGGTGTTTTCCCCATGCCAGACTTGATGAATCCAGACCAGACAAGGCAGGCCGGAAGGGTGGCGGGCGGAACCTGACGCGACCGGGACAAGTCGGAGCGAGGCGGAGAACCCCAAAGGCTTCCGGCGCTAAACAATGGTCAACTGGACACTGCTCTCAATGATACCCGCGCTGATGGCGTGGCGGGTGAGTCCGGCGATACCGTGGATGTTGAGCTTCTCCATGAGATGCTCGCGATGTCTTTCGACGGTCTTCATGCCGATGCCCAGTTCCGCCGCGATTTGTTTGTTGGCTTTGCCTTCGGCGATCAGTTGGAGCACTTCCCTCTCGCGCGAAGTCAGGCGGGCCTTGCGCGGCTTCGGCCGTCCGGCTCGATCCAACGACTTTCGCTCGCGTTCGGGAAGACGTTTCGCAATGAACGGGCCGAAAAAAGTATGACCCTTGTTGACTTCCCGAATCCCCTCGGACAGAACGCGGGCGGAGGCTTGTTTGAGCAGAAATCCCACGGCACCGGCCTCCGTTGCGTTTTTGACATACGCGTCATCACTGTGCGCAGAGAGAATGAGTATTCTGGTGTTGGGGACGGCTTTGAGAATCTGACGGGTGGCTTCCAAACCATTGAGCAACGGCATCGCGATGTCCATGACGACCACTGCGGGGCGAAGTTTTTTGACCATGGCGACCGCCTGGCGACCGTCTTCCGCTTCGCCGACCACTTCGAAGTCGTCTTCCAACTCCAGCAACTTGCGAAACCCCTCACGCACGATCGTGTGGTCTTCGGCCAGCAAAACAGTGATTCGTCTCATAGACTTTCAATTTTGGTTTCAGTTTCATCGTTTGCGCTTTCACGCCTGATTAACCTTGCGGTCTTAACTGCATTCGGGATCAACTCACAGCGATGAGCGATACCGGTTCATCACGTTCATCGCGGGCGGTGCCAGTGGCGTGCAGGTCAAGCGTAGGCTCGCCATCCACTAGGAACCGGTATTGGTGATGGCCATGAGGCAGCCACATCTGAATAAACCACCAGCTATCCTCCCGTTGGGCCATCAGGATGGGGTGCCAGTGATTGAAATCGCCCGCCAACTGAACAGTCTTTGCCCCACGCGCGGAGCAGAAGAAATTGACCGGCTTGATGGAATTACTTGCGGAATAAATCCCGTTGCTGGGTTTGTCATGCGTGGTGTTCATAAAGAAGGATTTTCCTTGATGCTTTCCTTCCATTTTTGATTCGTTTTCATTTTGATTCCATCCTGGAT
>PLQC01000056.1 GCA_003159675.1 Limisphaerales bacterium | reverse complement strand
GAAGCGGCCTGAAGGCCGCGCGCCGCGGGCAGTGGATGCGCCCGGCGCGTTGACACGCCGCTACGGCACGATGACCCGCAGCCCCGAGCGCTGTATCGAGAACGTGGCCGGCACGTGCCCGATGAATTCGCCGTCCACCTCGAGCGGGGCCGGCGGAGACCCCGACAGGGTGAAGGTGGCGCTTCGAAAATTCGCGGTCTCCCTGAGGGGAAGCCTACGGCGCAGCATGAGCGGGGCGCAACAGCGGGCGAGAGTCAGCCAGTTGACCCGGGGAAACACGCACACCTCGAGCAGCCCATCGCGCAAATCGGCTTCGGGAAAAATCCTGAATTCCCCGCCGTACAACCGCCCGTTGCCAATCAAAACCAATTCCCCCGTGACGGTGCGCCGGCCGTCGGTGACGGTGATTTTCGAGGGCCGCTGCAGCAGCGCATTCAAGCCGGCGACCACATAGGCGAGCGGTCCGATTCTTTTCTTGAGGGGCCAATGGACGAGTTCGATCGCCCGGGCGTCCAGGCCCGCGCCGGCCAGTTGCGCGAAGCAGCGGCGGCTCCTCGCGCCGTTTCCGGCATACTCCACCACGGGCAGATCCACGCGCGTTTCCCGGGCCTCCAGAATCGTCTGCCAGGCCCGATCGAATCGGCGCGGGATTCCCAGTTCGCGGGCGAAAACATTGACCGTTCCCAGCGGCAACACTCCGAGCCGGGCGCGGTGAAAACCGTCGGGCACGTCCGCGATTCCGTTCAGCACCTCGTTGAGCGTCCCGTCGCCGCCGGCCGCGACGATGATTTCAAAGCCATCGCGGACGGCTTCGGCCCCCAGCCGGCGGGCATCCTCGATCGCCGCCGTCTGCATCAGGGTGCACCTGGCCCCGATCTCGGCGAGGTGCCTGTGAAAGCGCCTGGCTTTCTCCCCTCGAGCGGTCGGATTGAAAATGACGCAGATGCGCACCTTCCCATCTTGGGGTCAGCCGGGGTGGAGGAGTCGAGGAGAAAGCGCGGTTTTGAGTTTTAAGGGCTTCCCACGAAGCCCGGATTGCTTCACACTCCACGGCGTCATCTGGTAATTCATGCAATTGGTCCGAGACATCTACGCCGCCGGGCGCGCCGCGGGCAAGCCGGTGATCTCCTTCGAATTCTTCCCGCCGAAAACAGATGAAGGAGACCGCGCTCTTTTCGAAAAGACCCTCCCGGCGCTGCTCGATGCGAAGCCGGACTACTGCTCGGTGACCTACGGGGCCGGCGGGACCACGAGGGACAAGACGCTGAAGATCGTCGACTGCATTCAGAGGCTGCATGGCCTCACCACCGTGGCGCACCTGACGTGCGTTTGTTCCACGAAGGAGGAAATCCGCCAGTTGCTCGGTCAGATCCGCGCCCTGGGAGTGAGGAATGTGCTGGCCCTGCGCGGTGACCCTCCCGGCGGCGGCGAATTCCAGATGACGCCGGGCGGATTTGAATTCTCCAGCCAGTTGGTCCGGTTCATCCGGGAGTTCGATGATTTCTGCATCGGTGTCGCCGGATTCCCCGAGGGGCACGTCGCCTGCAAGGAGGGCAAGCTCGCCGACTGGCGGCATCTGAAGGAGAAAATCGATGCGGGAGCGGACTACGTATTGACGCAGCTTTTTTTCGACGACGCCGACTTTTATGGATTTCGGGATCACATGACGCGCGCGCTGGGCGTGAAAGCACCGCTGGTGCCCGGGATCATTCCGATTTTGAGCGGCTCTCAAATCAAACGGTTCACCGCGCTCTGCGGCGCCCGCATTCCCGCGCCCCTGATGGCGAAGCTGGAGGAATTGGGTGGGGACGAAGCGGGCGCGATCGAGTTTGGCATCGAATACGCCACGAAACAGTGCGAGGATTTGCTGCGCGCCGGCGCGCCGGGGATTCATTTCTACACCCTGAACAAGGCCCTCTCGACGGTGCGGATCCTGAAAAACCTGGGGCTGGCCTGATGGCCTATTTCCCCGTCAGCACGGCGCCGATCTTTTTCCGCAATTCAACCGTGACGGCATCGACGGAGTGGTTGCCGTCCACGATCGTGAACCCGTATGTTTTCTGCAGTTGCCGGAAGGCGGCCTGCATGGCGGTCTGGTATTGCACGAAGCTGTCAAACATGTCGCGGGACAGGCCCAGGTCCATGCCGCTCTCCCAGTAATCCAGCGTGGCGCTTTTCGAAAGATTGCGCTGGACCAGTTCCTCGGCTTCGACCGCCAGGTAGAACACCGCATCGGGTTCGAGGGCGATCCCGTAAAGGTTTTTGAGCCAGACATCATCCATCCCGCGGACCATGTCACGGGCCATCAACGTGTAAATGTAACGATCCGCCAGCACGATGAACCCCGCCTTGAGCGCAGGCAGGATGATGTTTTCCAACTGGTCGGCAAAATCCGTCGCATAAAACAAACTCAGCGTCGTGCGGCTCAGAATGTTCCCTTCCTGGGCCCGCTCCAGTTCCTCGCTCACCAGCGTCGAGCGCTTCAGCCCGACCTGGACGGTGCCATGACCGGTCGTTTCCAGCCATACCACCAGCCGGGCGATCTGGGTGGAGCGTCCCGAGCCGTCCGCGCCTTCCACCGCGATGAGTTTGCCGACCAGGTCATCGAGTTGAACGCCGGGGATGCCGTGACCGTAAAACCGCCGCCGGACCGGCTGCGGGATCACGATATGGTTCTGTTTTTTTGTCTTCATTCCACTGGCTCATCATCGAACTCCACCGCTTTTCCCGGCCGCCGCATCGGTGGCGGCAGCGGCAACGGGCTGCGGCGCTTGAACCGGGCCAGATCGATGCAGCGACTGACCAACTGGCGCACGATCTCCTGCTGCGCTTCCACCCGCTGGTTCGCGTCGATCACCACAAAGTTGAACTCCGTGCTCATCGCGAGGTACTGCTCCAGGATGTGGCCCTGAAAGATCCGGAAACTTTCATACGGATCGCTCGAAAGCCGCAAGTCCATCCCCGCTTCAAAAAACTTCAGCTTGGGCCTCCCCTCCAGAATGCGGTTGAGCGACACCTCGAGGTCCGCCTTGAAAAAAAACGTCAGGTCGGGCAGCGCCGCAAAGCTGTAAAGGCCGCGCACCCACGCCGGCGGACAGCCGCGCACAACGTCGCGGGCGAACGCGGTGAAAATGTAGCGGTCGCACAACACCACATAACCGGCGCGGAGCAGCGGCAACAGATGCCGCTCGTATCGATCGGCGAAATCGGTGGCGTGAATCAGGCTGAATGTGTTCGGGGTGAGCAGCTCGCGCTTTTTGCCCTTGCTCGTGGCGGACTTGACCAGCTCCGACGAGTTCCATTCGCTGAAATAAACCCGGACGCCCTCGGCCTCGAGCCAGCGTTTGAGCAGATAGATCTGGGTGGACTTGCCCGAGCCATCGAGGCCCTCGACGGCAACGAGCCGCCCGGAAAAGTTCAGTTCGGTAAACGTTTTCACCAAAAACAACCACCAAATTAAACTTTCGTCGCGTCAAAACAACATTTATTCCGGCGCCCTCTTGGCTGTACTACCGGAGCACGTGAGCCGCACAGTGGTCTTCAGTTAAGGAGACATTCGCTCATGAACACTTCAAAACGAAAGGCCCTGGGAGTTTTGGCGCGGTTGGTGGAGACACGTGTGCGTCCACCCCGCCCGCTCCTCCGGCCAGCAGCGCCGCCCGCATGTCCCCATTCAATTTGAACCGCAAGGCCCTTCGAAAGAAGACTTTGCACGACAGAAGGTTCGAACCGGAAAGACTGCCTTCGTGAGTATTCGAAAAAACCGCAGGGGACATGATCAGAATCGTGCGCTCCGGTGCTTCACCAGCGGAAAAACCGGTATGGGTCATCCCATTCTTCCGGCTGATCCAGGTAGAGGCCGGTCAGCCAGCGTTTTTCCGGTTGCGCGACGTTGATGGGCCGGTGGAAGCGGTCGAGCAGCGGCGTGGCACCCGCCACTCCCATGTTCGCCAGCAGGCGCGACACGAGAAAGGAAGCGCGGCGGTAAGTCCGCTTAAGATTCGATTGGCTGGACTTAAATTGCCAGGGTTCGAGCTGGCAGAACACGACGTTCGCGTCTTCGGCTCGAGCCAGGACGCCGTCGCCGACAATCCGTGCTCCCGCGGAAACGAGTGGCAGCTCGCGGGGAGCGCGGATGTGGACATCCGCCGGCCCAATACCCGCCAGCAGCGTGTTCAGGCCGAACGGTTCGAAGAAGGCCGAGATGTGTTCCGCTTTCTTTATCGTGACGGTGAAGGGAAACAACGCTGAGGCGTCCTCTTGGTCCAGCCCGATCGCCAGCAGATTCCCGCCGGCATTGAGCCAGTCGGCCAGAGCTGCTGTGCAGCCCGCGTGCGTTGGTCCAGCGCCCGAACCTAAAACGAGGACCTGGTCAGGTGACAGCTTTCCGACGGCGTAGGAATCGAGAGAAATGCCGAGCGATTCGAGATGGTTCCTGCCGGCAGGAGGCCCGGCATAAAGGGCTTTCCGTCGCGGTGAAGGTGTCCAGGCGGAAAGGTATTGGAGGAGATTGCGCACCAGCATCTCGGCCGCCGGCTCGATCTCGGTGCGCCCCGTTACGTCCATCTGGCAGAAGAGCACGAGGCCCTTGCCTTCGCGGTACTCCATCAGCGGGCTGAACTGGAGATCGAACCCGCCGTCGAGGAGCGGCAGGAAATCGCCGCAGGTCGGCTTTTCGATCAGGACGGACGCCACGTTGCCGCGATTGCCGCAACGCCACGCCCGAGTGACCGGGATCCCGGACCACTGAACGGTCGGCCCGTAGCCGGGCCGTGTTTCGTAGTTCAGTCGCGGCGGCGTAAGCGTTGCCTCGCCCCGCCAATCGCACAGGTTGCACTCGCACCGATTCCGGCCAGGGAAGGATGATCCGGCACCCGCGCAAAGACCCGTCTCAGGCCATACTCTTCCGCCCGAAACCCAAACCGCTTCTCCAACACCTCGGAAGTCTGTTCGAAGATGAGCACCTTCAAGCCGTCGCGCACGCGGCTGACATCGGGCGCGGCCGCTCCAGCGGTCAGCGCGGACTTCCCAACTATGAAGATGTCGCAGGCCGACAAATCGGCATCAGCCGCCACGGGCTGGGTCGGAATTCCCAACTTGTCCAGCAACGCGCCGGTTTCGCCTTTGGGATCGAATAGAGCGACTTTTGCCCTCACCTGCGGGGCTGTTGGTGGTGGCGTGATGTCGATGGAAAGACTGTCTTTCTGGGTCTCGCCATCACTAAATTTCACCGTGGCGTTGAGTTCGTAATTGCCGGACGCCAGCGTTGCCGGCAATTCGAACCGCAACGGAATGCGCTCCTGCTGGCCGGTCGCCACGGTGACGCGCCTGCTGCCGGCCCGAGTTTGCGGCAGGCCGAATGACCACTGGCAGTCGCACGTAACGCTTTGGCGGGAGTTGTTGATGAGGATGAGCTGCTTTTCGAGCGTTTCGCCCGGGTAGAAATTGTGGTCCTTACTGGTGAACGCAACCGACTTGCCGCCGAGCCAGGCCAGCAAGGGCCGGTTGTTACGGATGAGAGCCTGGGCGGCGGGCGTGACTCTCCAGTCAGACCGATCGAAGGCCAGGTCCATCCGCTCGTAGCGCTGCCCGACGTAATCGGGACTGAACCCCGGGCGCTGCAGGTTCTGCCAATCGACCGTCAATTCCTGGCGGCTCTTGTCCACGCCATCGCGTAGTTTCCAAAAGTGCCCGAACTCCCACGGTGAGATAGCCGACACGCCCCAAGTGCGAAAGGCGCGCCAGTTGTCGGTGAGATACAGGGCGAACACAGGGTAGCGTTCCTCGAATCGTGACGATCCCACCTCGTTGGGATAATCCCAGCGATGCCAGAGTCTGCCGGCTTGGAACTGTCTCGCCTCCCAGCGCAGGTTCTCCTTTTCCGGTTCGCTGATTTGGAAGGCGCGGTCCCCGAAGAACTGCGCGTTCCACTCCGCAATGCAAAACTCCCACGGCACGGCGGCGCTGCCGAATTCTCGTCGCCCTTTGTACCAGCCGCGATACATCGTCCAGTCCCAGGTAAAGGGCGCGCCGTATTCACAGGTGAACACTGGTTTGACGCCTTGGGCCGCCCAGTGCTCGAACCAATCGGAGAGTTCCTGAACCGGGACGAAATTCGGGTAGAAATTGACGGTGTGCATCGAGCCCAGGTTCCCCGAAGCATGATGATAAACAATGCGGCTCGGGTCCAAGCGCCGCACAATCGCTTCCGCGCGCAAGGCCAGCGCGCAGTTCCGGAGCGCCCAGGTGTCACGGGCGTCATGAATCCCGTCAATCATGTCCGGATTCATGTCTTCGTTGTAGCCCGTGGCGTTATGGCTCATGCAGTACATCACGACCGAAGGATGATTCTGGGCCGCGCGCACGTAATACTCGGCGTGGCGGGCGTACCCGTTGGTTTGGTCAGCGTTCGGCCCCTGCCAGTCGTAATGGCTGAAGTGGGGTTGAGAAAAAGCTACCAACATGCCCGCATCGTCGGCCGCCTGCAGGATTTCCGCAAAGCCCAGGTGCGAACCTGGCTCACAGCCATAGTTGCCAGTATAGACGAAATTGATGCCGAAGCTCTTGAGGCGTTCGAGGCTCTCGCGAGCGGCGGCGTAGGTGGCCGTTGAAGCGCCAACCTGGGCGTTTTCCAGCGGCACGGCCGAGAGAAAAATGCGCGTGCCATTGAGGTAGAAATCCCGGCCCTCGATCCAGAACTCGCGGAACCCGAACCGCACGGTCCAGTCGGTGTCCAGGACCCGGCCGGCGGCGTCCAGCAGCGAGAGTTTGAGGATACAGATGTTTTGGGGCGTGTGGATGTCCCAAAGCCGGTCGGGCATCCATTTCCCGGTAAACGCAATGCGCCCCTCTTTGAGGTCGCGCCCCTGGAACGCCCGGCTCGTCAGTGTCTTGAGGCTGCGACCGTCCTGCGAAACGCTCGCGCGCAAGAGGTATTGCTCGCCAGGTGCCAGGCCCTCGATGGCAGCGTCGAAAGTGCATTCGCGCTTGCGCACGGATGTGTCGGTCCTGATGTCAGCGAGGCGCGGCCCGCGAGGGGTGCTGCTCAAGTACACGTCGCCACACAAGCCCCGCCGCTCGACTGAGCCATTCACCTGTCGAGCCGAGGCGCTGTCGGTGTAGGAGAGCATGACACCCTTGAGCGGCATCGCCACCACGAGCAGCGCGAGCGAGTGAGTAACGCGCGGCCGGCAGGCCGACGTTATGTCGAGGTCGCCGCCTGGAAAGTGGATTTCGCCTGCGCGCTCGCCGTCCACATATACGGCTGCGTATGAGTTGAGGTATTCCGCGCAAAGGGTAATACGGCGGTTGGCCCAGTTGTCGGGAACCCGGAACTCACGCCGGTACCATGCTGCGGTGATGCTGCCGAGATTGCGACTGGCCCAGCTCGGATGGGAGTACACTGTCTGGCAATCCTTTTGCATGTAATCGGTGATCCCCGGCCAGCAGCCCGGCACCTTGAAATAGCCCCAATTGCCCGCCGGCGCCGGTTCCGACTGCGCATCGGCCGGTTGCCACTGCCATAATCCATTGAGGCAAATTCGCTCACGGGTGGGCGTGGTTTCGTGAAACGCGTTGCCCAGGTCCCAAACGGCCTCCACGCCCGGCGGCAGAAGCGCGCCGGGCTGCTGCGCGCAAATTCCGGAACTGACCGCTGTCCCCAGGCACAAGCTGACTGAAAGCAACATGCGGCAGCGCTGTCCGCGGTGCCGCGCCCGGAAAGTGTCATTCTTTTGAATCAGACGGCGTGGAAACCCCTGCTGGATCTTTACGAAAAGCAAGTTGACCGGCTTCATATTTGTCGGCAACTGTCATTGCTGCAACACTAACCCATCACACCCCTGATGAGAAAAGGTGAAGAGACGAGATAACTTATGTTCCATTTTCCGCACACTTTACCCAGACCGGTTGGACAACGGCAGGGTGTCCGGTTTCGATCCGTTAACACCTCTTATCCCCGCGATGGCTCAAATTCGGCCCGTTCGAGTTATTTGACCGTAAGAGTATCCGAGCTTGCCTACAATCAGAAGTTGAGCCACCCCGAGCCGGTGGCGCAAGACCAAACACGCGACTTCGCGAAAATCAGAACATAGTGGACCCATTGGATGCCATCGACACCAACAATGCCGCCGTGACGACGATGGTTCGCGCCTTGCGGACGCGTAACACCGGGGCGGATTTCTTCCGGCTTCGAGGCGAAGGTGGGGGCTGGCCACATGCCCTCGTGATCCGAAGCGGTGGGGCACATTTATCCTGAAATGTGTCAGGAATCTGTCAGAAAAAACAGCGAATTTGATTATTTGCCCGGAAAAGATGGTGCGCGATAGAGGGTTCGAACCTCTGACCCCTTCCGTGTCAAGGAAGTGCTCTACCACTGAGCTAACCGCGCCCCTAGTGCTGAAAGACTCTTGAAAACTCTTGTGTTTCGTGGTCTTTCGCCACTTTAGCGAGCCAGGAAGGTCGCCGTTTTCGAACCCGCGAGCAAGTCTAAAAAAACCCGAAGTCAGGACGAAAGTCAGAATGGGAAGTGCTCCGTGTTATTGCCGACCCTGGATATGACGCCGGAACGATTTCCGCCCTCACGCTCCGGGTTGTTCGGTTCCAGGTCAACCCCCGCGCACCTTCAAATATCGGAACTTCAATGGAATGAAATTCAGGGTTGAAATTGCAGAAGATGGCAATTTGTTCAAATCCATCTTCCAGATTAAAGTTGAGATCACAGGCAACGAAACCAAGTTCCTTTTCAAAGAAGATTATGAAAGTTTCCAATTCTAAATTGCGAGGGACATCGTCCCTCCAATAGCGCCCGCGTGTTTTATCTGGATCCCATTTGCGGGTCTGCAAGACCAGTTGGACGCCGCCGTGCGCGAGAACCGACACCTGCGTGAGCAGCGCGACATTTTAAAAAAACACTGGGTGTTCTCTCGAACCGCCCCGAGCGCTATTGACTTGTTGGGCAAGTTTCCGTAACAACGCTGCTTAACCTCGGAACCGACAATATGAAAACAATCACCTTCGGTCTAATAGTGCCAACTTTGGGGTTAGCGGCCACTTCAGCGTGGGGGCAGATCTACGTGGCTAATTATGGAAGTGGCACAATTGGTGAGTACACGCTTTCAGGACAAACAATAAATGCGTCATTCATTACCGGCGTGGGCGG
Source organism: Limisphaerales bacterium (assembly GCA_003159675.1). Lineage (GTDB taxonomy): Bacteria > Verrucomicrobiota > Verrucomicrobiia > Limisphaerales > BOG-1460 > BOG-1460. The sequence continues at coordinate 18,582 of PLQC01000056.1, read as the reverse complement.
CCCGACTGGCATGGCTGAGTCAGGCGGTTACTTGTATGTAGTGGAATCCGGTGGCAGTGTCGCCAAATACACCACTTCGGGGACGCTGGTGAATGCCACATTGATTGGCGAGGTTCGGTTGCATGGGCGGTTTCGGGATAAGACCGTTTTTCGGCTTAAGGAATCTGTGAGTTTTAGTTAAATAGAAGCCTGAAATAAAAATCGAACACCCGGAGCCGCTGGGGCAAATTCGTTTGGTTTTAGGAATTCAAAAACCACCATCTCCCCTGCCAGTGTGAACAGTGGTTGGAAATTGAGGTGGGTGAACGTCAACCGGAAATCTAATTTGCCGCCACGGCTTTGGCGACGGCAGCTTCCAGCGCATCACCGCGCAGGTCTTTGCCGATAATGTTGCCATTGCCATCGAGCAGGAAGGAAGCCGGAATGGATTGGATGCCATATTTCACGCCAAGCTTGTTACTCCAGCCCTGACCGTCAAAAAACTGCTGCCACGTCATGTGCTGACTCTCGGTATAATTGATTAACTTCGTTCTATCTTGATCGAGACTGACGCCCACAATTTCAAACCCTTTGGCGTGATATTTCTGGTAAGCAGCCACGACGTTGGGGACTTCGCCCCGGCACGGGCCGCACCATGTTGCCCAAAAATCAACCAATACCACCCTGCCTTTATAGTTGGCGACGGAAATGGATTTGCCGTTGACATCCTGTTCATTAAAATCCGGGAATTTGCTTCCTTCAACCAGACCACCATGAATCGCCTGCGCTTCAGCCTGTCTTGCTTCCTGCTTTTCCAAAAGAGCGACGAACTGAGTACCCTTAAAATCCGTCTTCAGTTGCTTCATCAATTCATCCGCATGCGTCGCGTCGCCGAATACTTGGCTATACAAGGTCGCCTTCATATAGAGGATTTGTGCCACAGCATCGGTTCTTTCACCCTGATGCTCGGCCAATAAGCTGTCAAATTGTTTGAGTTCGATTGCATATTCGCTTTCGGTCTTATGACCTTGCGAGAGTTTGACTTGGATTTGCTTGACCAAAGCCTTGAGTTCAACGGCGGGGTCATTGGTTCCACTAGCATAAATGCACTGGCTGGATAGCAGTGAAACTGAAATAGTAAGAAAGGCAAAGAGTTTACTTTTCATGGTCGTAATAAATCAATCGTTTTATTTTCCAAGCTAAGCAAAGCATTTCTTTGAAAAAGATGCAACTCGATTTATCTGTGTGAATCGTCGGCGAGATTTGCGGGCGCTCGCAGGGGAAGTAATCCAGGAAGTCATTACGAGTCAGTCGTGATTTGTCCCCCTTCAGGGGCAACGCCAATTCTTCTTTCGGGTTCTTGATCAGAATCGTTGCGTTCAGAAAATCATACGCCGGCGCCAGTTCGACCTTCTGATTTCGGGTAATCAGTGAAAAGTTCTTCAGGTGCAGGTCCTCGTTTCCCACCAAAAAGCTGAATAGCGTGCGTTCAAGGAGCTTCACTCGTTCGAGAGCCGGGAAAGTGCAAAACTGCTCGATTACCCCGGCAACCTTTTCCCTCGAAGAATCGTATTTGGTTTCGCGGCTTTCCCCGCTGAGCTGTGCGAAATCCTCGACCGGCTGTCGTTCACGGCGTTGCCGGTCAAAACGTTTGATAAAATACGTGAGTGAACCATCAACCGCCCTAAGACGACCGTGGACAGGCACTTTAATGTCCACCGTTGCGGCCATCGCCTATGCCGCGACCGCGATCGTGATGACGCTGGAAGCCTGGGTGAAGTTCGCCAAGCCGGGCGAAACATTCGACATGACCGAACCGCCGTCCGAGGCGTTTGACCGGCGCGAGTTTGTGGTTCTCATGGGCGAATTGCGCGACGGACAAAAACAACAATTCCTGCTTATCATCCGCAGTGGCAACGAAAAATTCTTTGGCTTCAGCGAAATCGAGGTGCCTGGCATGGACGAAATGAAGGGCCAGTTCGCTCAAATTTTGTCGCCGAAAGTGCCGGACGACGAAATGCGGTTGCTTGCCAAAACCACGTTGAAGCTCAAGGGGGTGAAGGTTGCGCAAGGTGAACATCAATTCCGCCGCAGCGGGGCGTCAAGGCATTCACGAACGAATTGCGCCAGTTCGCCTACCGTATAGGGTTTAGCCAGAAAGTTTCGACCTTCAAGCAGCGAAACCCCTTTGCCCGCCATGCCGGGACTGTAGCCGCTGGTGTAAATCACCTTGAGAGTTGGGGATTTCTCCGCGAGCCGTTCCGCTAGCTCGCCGCCCAAAATGCCCCCTGGCATGACCATGTCGGTCACCAACAAGTCAATCGGACGCTTTGCTTGCTCCCACACTTCGATCGCATGGCGGCCGGACGCAGCTTCCAACACGGTATAACCCTGGCTTCGCAGGACTGCGACCACCATCTCGCGCAAGGCGTCTTCATCTTCTGCGACGAGGACGGTTTCGGAGCCGTTACGGAGAACGTTATTAACCGTCAGTTCCGTTTTCTCAGCCACTTGTTGGCTCGGCGGAAAGTAAATCCGAAATGTCGTGCCTTGGTTCGGTTTACTGTCCACATCCAGCCAGCCTTGGTGCTGCTGGACAATACCAAAAACCGTGGAAAGGCCCAAGCCGGTGCCCTTTCCAGCCGCCTTTGTTGTGAAGAAAGGCTCGAAGATTCGACTGATGATCTGCGCGTCCATCCCGGTTCCGTTGTCGCCGAAAGCAAGGCAAACATATTCCCCGTCGCGGCGTTCAGGATCCATCGGCGTGGGCGCGCGGTGAACGGTTTCAAGTGAGGTGATAATTGAAACGCGTCCACCATTGGGCATGGCATCCCGGGCGTTGACCGCCAGATTCATGGCGATTTGTTCCACCATGCTGCTGTCGGCGTGGATGGCGGGCAGCGACTCCTGAGGATGAAAATCAATCTGCACATGCTCCCCTACCAACCTTTCGAGCATCTTGATAGTGTTGCGCAAGGTGTCGTTGAGGTCCAGATGTCGGAATTGCATGACCTGCTTGCGGCTGAACATGAGCAGTTGCCGGATGAGCGTGCCAGCACGGCCGGCCGCCCTGCTGATCTGCTCAACCGATTTTGTTTGCGGACTGCTGCAGTCCAATTGGTGCTGCATAATGCCGGCGTGCCCTTGAATCACCGTGAGAATGTTGTTGAAATCGTGGGCCACACCGGCAGCCAACTGACCAATGGCCTCCATCTTTTGTGCTTGGCGAAGCTGGCGCTCCATTAAAGCGCGCTCCGAGATGTCCTGGGCCAGCAACAGCACATGGGGCCGTCCTCCCAAAGTGATCGAGGACAGGGATACCAGCATCTCACGCAAGACGCCTGTCGGGTTGCGAATATTGCCCTCCCTATCCCGCACCAATTCCTGTCGCAACAAACTTTCATACCACTGATCAGCAGTCGCAGGTTTTTCCCACAGGAACAACTCCGCCGGGTTGCGGCCAATAATCTCCTCGCGTTTGTATCCAGAGACTTCGGCAAAGCGTTGATTCACATCCACGAAGCGCTGATCGGGAAGACTCTGGACGCCGCAGGGAATTGGACTTTCGTGAAACGCCTTAGAGAAGCGCTCCTCGGATGCGACCAGCTTTTCATTAAACTCCTGCAATTCCGTTATTTGCACCCGGGTCTGGTTATTGAGCAGCCACTTCTTGCTCAAAGCATGGGCAAGCTGCTGCACTTCCACATTGTCGAACGGCTTTTTCAGGATGAGCAAGCTGTCGGCCTGGCCGACTTTTGCGCGCATTTCCTCCCAGGAGTAATCCGAGTAGGCGGTACAAATCACGACCTGGATTTCGGGACATACTTTCCAGATACGGGCAATGGTTTCCACGCCGTCCCAACCAGGCGGCATCCGCACGTCCACGAAGGCCAGGGCGTAGGGCCGCTTTTCTGCAAGTGCCTGTTCCACCATCACCAGTCCACTCTGCCCCTGATAGGCTGAGTCCAATTCGAAACTGCCCTGATCAGCCTGCGGATCTTCATCAAAGAGCGCTGCTTCCACTTTCCTCGCTGCGGCACTGCTGGAGCTGCCTGGGCAGAGGATATCTCGGAAGTCGGCATGGATGCTTTCATTGTCATCAATGATCAGTATGCGATGGTTGGGCTGAAGATCGGATGTTTTCATCATTAGCTATGTACAGTTTTCCCTTCACTCCCGGGAGGCGGAGCTGCGGGGAGTTCCAGCGTAAACTCGGCGCCTTGGCCGTGACCGTCGCTGCGAGCCGTAAGACTGCCGCCCATTTCTTTCGCGGCGTTGGCCCCGCTGTGGAGGCCGAAGCCGTGACCGTCCTTCTTGGTCGTAAAACCGTGGTTGAAAATCTTGGACATGTTCTCTGGGGGAATCCCGATGCCATTATCGCTGACAACCACCTTCACGCGGTCCGGTGACGCCATGCCCATACGGATGATCATGCGTCGCTCGCGCTCGACCACGTGCTCCATCGCATGCTTCGCGTTCCGGAGGAGGTTGATGAGAATCTGCAAAAACTTGTGCCGGTCCACGCACACCTTCGGCAGGTTTTCCTCAAACTCCCGGACCAGCTCGATGTGATGCCGTTCAAACGCCGCAACATTCAAACGCAGTCCGTCTTCGACCAATTCCATTGGCGACAGATTCTCATAGACGCCGGAAACCTTGGCATAGTTCTGCTGCATCGTCACAATCTCCCTGATGTGTTTGATGTGCTCGCCGACGGCGTCCATTCTGGCGATGAGTTCAGTCCGCTCGCTGGCCAGTTCTTCAGAGACTGTGCTGAGAAAACCAGGGATAAGTTTGCCTTTGGGGTCGGTCGTGAGGAAATCACCCAAGTGACTGTTTTGCTCGCGCAGCATGGCCGTCGCGCGGCACAACTTGAGTACCTTGGAATGTCGTAAGCGATCGGCCACCACTGTGGCGGACACGCTCACGCTGTTTAGCACGTTTCCGACGTTGTGCAGCACGCCGGTCGCCACGTCCGCCATACCTGCACTGCGGGAGGTGTCAATTAACTGCCGGTTGAGCTTGTCGAGTTGCTCCGCATCCAATTTCTGCCGGGTGATGTCGTGGAAGATGCCGCGCATGGCCACGGGCTGGCCTTTCTCAACCAGCACCGTGCCGCTCTCCCGGATCCAGACGGTCCGGCCATCGGCTGCGACCATCCGGTATTCATAACTGTAGGGTTCACCGCGCGCCGCCATTTCGTGGCCGGTCTGAACTGCTTTGGCGGCGTCTTGCGGATGCAATTTCTCCTCCCAGAAGTTCGGCTGGTCCAACCAGGCCTGCGGCGCGTAACCGATCAAATCTTCACTCTGGCGGCTGATGAAGGTGAACCGAAACGTATCCGGTGTGCGTTCCCAGACGATGCCATCAATCGAGTGAATTAACGCTTCCATCCTCTGTTGCGAAAGGTTAAGCGCAGCATCTTGGCTCTGAATGCGACTGAGCATCTCGTTGAAGGCGCCCGTCAGCCGGCCAAGTTCGTCGTCCCGCCTGCTCACGGAGGCGCGCACCGAGTAGTCCTTTTTCTCACCGACGATCTGGGCGATCTGCGCCAATTGGAGGACTGGACCAGTTATCGTGTGTCCCAAGCGCCTTGAAAGAAACACCGCCAGTCCCGTGGAGACGATTATGATGCCCAGGATAACCAATGCGTAGAAACTGAGCAGTTCCAGAAACGTTCGCCGGAAGTCAAACCGCAAATAAAGTGTGCCCAGTTGCTCCTGGTTCAACTCGACTGGCTGTGTGAAAAGCAAATACCCACCTTTGAAACGGTATTCTCTCGCGGGCGGAAACTGCGACAACTCTTTGGCGTCCTCAGTGTTTCCATAGTGGGCGAACAAGGAGCCATCAGGCAAAACCAGGCACGCCGCCACCACAGTGGGCTTGGCCTTGAGCGCACCCACCACCTCGGTCGCGGCTTTGTCATCCTTAAATGCCATTGCGGCCGTGCTGTTGTTGGCGATGATGACCGCCAAAGTGGCTGCGTCGCGCTGGAAGTTGGAGCGGAAGTTCAACACTTGGAACGAGAAAAGCGCGGCGATGGCGACGCAGAGGACCGCGCCGCAGATGAGCAGGGTCATCACCAGCATCTTCTGTTGAATTGGGCGGTCACGGAACGGTTTCATAGTTTCAGAGGATCGTCCCCACACGTTTTGGTTTTCCAGCCGTTCTCGGCAAACCTATTGGGGTCGGCAGCAACCCACCCGGACTTTCCTGCCGACTGGAGATGTTGGCCAGGATAGCCGTTAGGAACAACCCCGCACACTGCCCCGGAATCGGACGAGATTCGTCCACATTTTTGCGTATTCAAGCCTGTTTTCATGCGGCCTTTGTAGCACATGCAATTGGTGTGCCACGTGCATCATCACCAGCTAATGAGGTTCCTTCGTGTGGCTACGGATATTAAGAGGCGCTGTGAAAATCCGAAGCGGAGTGTCCAACCGGCGACTCCCTTAACTCCTGTGGGAGTCGCTACATTCTGCTCGAATGCCGGAGCCGTGCGCACTTGAAAACCCAGACGTTAGCGGGGCGGACGGAAGGCGAGGCTCAAGAGCTTGGAACTAACCTTCAAGCCCGCAGATTTGGCCGCGACCTCGTTAATCTGGAAACGTATTTTGTTCCCTTCCCGGACAAAATTGATCATGCCGCCCGCTTCGGTAAAGCGATCCATTTCCCCTACCGTCAGCACGCTGACCTCGCGGAGGGCCTCGAGAATCTGCGGCAAACGTGCTTTTTCGGAAGTGCTGATGAAAAGGATGTGGCAGTTTGTGGCTTCCACGGGGGAGTGAAACTCCTTAATCACCAACGGGCGGTTATTGAGAGTTTTGTCCCGAACTGTTTTTACGAGGTCGTTGCCGAAGGGGTTTTCGCCTAAAATGCCGATGACAATCGGGGAGTTGTTCTCTGAGAAGGCTGACGGGGGCCATTCGACGAATTTCGCAAAATTATAAAGGAATGCAGCCTTTATCTGGTACTCGGTCGGCGCGGAATCTTGCGCGCTGACTCCGCCCACCGCCAGCAGCCAGACCAGACTAAGTACTAAAATCGATGTCGCGCGAAAAGGCATGAACACTTTGAATAGCCTTGGCGCGGCTATCCTCGCCTTTGGCTCAATCAAATTGAATTAGGTAGCACTTTGTATCAATAAACAACGTAAAGTTTGAGCAAAAAGTAACACATATCCCAAAAGCGAGCCGGGATTGGGCCGAGGTTGGGACGGTCGGGACTAAACTTCGCGCAATAACGATGCTGGACCGCTCGTGCATTCTCAAGCAGGAATTCCGCTCCGCAACCGAGTAAAAAATCGCTTGCCAATGCGCTCGCCAACGGCATTCTCTTGCAGCATAAAAGTGAAGAAGCTCACTCGACCTCGTTGCTCCACCCGTTGTGACGCTGTGCGTTTGGACTTCCTGCTCCTGCGAAGTGCATTCCTTATCCTCGCCTGTTTTCTCCCACTTGGCGCGCTCTCGGCGGAAGTCGCCCCGACACCAAAACCGGTCGATTTAACCGAGCTACCGCTGGAAGCTCTAATGGAAGTGGAAGTTCCGAAGGTGTACGCGGCGTCAAAGATCGAACAAAAAACGACGGAAGCACCCGCGTCCATCACTATCATTACGGCTGACGATGTTAAAAAGTTTGGTTACCGGACCTTGGGAGATGTCTTGGAGAGTGTGCCCGGCTTCAACATTTCTTATGACCGCAACTACTCTTTCGTGGGAACCGGAGGCATCAGCCTGGGCGATTTTAACAACCGGATTTTGCTGCTGGTGGACGGCCACCGCGTCAACAACAACCTGACCGACGGTGCCTTCGTTGACACCGCCTTCCTGCTCGACATGGATCTCGTGGACCGGGTGGAGGTCATTCAGGGTCCCAGCGCGGTGCTCTACGGCAACAACGCCTTTTTCGGCGTGATCAACGTGATCACCCGAAAAGGCGCGCAACTAAACGGATTCGAGGTTTCCGGCGGGTACGCCTCCTTCGATACCTACAAAGGCCGGGTGAGCTATGGAAAGCTTTTCACCAACGGCGTGCAGTTGCTGCTCTCCGGGACGTATTATGACAGCGGCGGAAACTCCAAGTTGTTCTTCAAGGAATTCGATACCCCGGCGCAAAACAACGGGGTGGCCCAAAACATGGATGGTGACAAGTATGGGAGTTTCTTCGGCGCGCTCGACTACGGCGATTTCAACCTGGAGGGAGCCTTCAACCATCGCGAAAAGGTGAATCCCACGGCGCAATATGGAACGGCCTTCAACGATCCGCTACTGGCCACGACCGATGAGCAGGGTTACGCCGCGTTGAAATACGCGTACAGTTTCAGGGATGATTTCGATGTGACGGCCCGGCTTTATTACGACACCTATTATCATCAGATTGGTTATCCGTTTACCCCACAACTTTTCTACGTGGAGCGGGACACGGGCGAATGGTGGGGCACGGAAGTTCAACTCAACAAGCGCCTGTGGGACCGGCACGTCTTTACCGTGGGCGCAGAATACCGCGATGATTTTAAACAGGAGACGGAATTGACCAGTCAGCCGACGGTCTCCCGCACCCGGGAAAGTTACGGGGTTTATTTCCAGAGCGATATTGCGCTGCTTAAGAACCTCCATTTCAATGGCGGCGTGCGTTATGACCAGTACGGCGATTTTGATCCCGCCTTTGATCCGCGCCTGGCTTTGATCTACAATCCATTCGAGAAATCCACATTCAAGGCCATTTACGGCACCGCCTTCCGCGCGCCGAATTTTTCGGAGTTGAGCGATCCCCGTTTCCAAAACATCCAGCCCGAGAATATCACCAGTTATGAACTGGTTTACGAGCAGGAATATGGCCAGCATCTGCAGTCATCCCTCTCCGGCTTTTACAATCAGATGGATCATCTAATCGTCTTTAACAGCGGCAACTACACCAACTTTGACGCGGAAGCCAAAGGCATGGAACTTGCGCTCGAGGGTTTCTGGACCAACGGAATTAAGGGCCGCGCTAGTTATTCGCTTCAGTATGCCAAGGATCATTCGGTCTCCTGGGACCTGCCGGATTCCCCCAACCATCTCTTCAAATTCAATGTTAGCGTTCCCCTTTACGCCGACAAAATTTACGCGGGAGTTGAATTCCAGTACACCAGCAGTCGCCAGAGCATCACGACCATAGCTGGCGCCGGCGGCCAGCCTATCACCGTTCAAGGGGTGGACGCCGGCGGTTTCGGTATCGTGAACCTCACGCTGTTCAGCCAGCACCTCGTCAAGAACCTCGAATTCTCCGCTAGCATTTATAATCTCCTGGACTGCCAATACGCCGACCCCGCCTCTCAATTCCATGTTCAGGACATTATCCAACAGGATGGGCGCAGCTTTCGGGCGAATTTGACGTACCATTTTTAGACAATGGCACAGGATTTGCTGAATCTCCTGAGTGTTTTCGAGCCATTACAGAATTTGCAGAAAACCAAGATTGAAAAAGGCAGCGAGCTGCTTCCTTCTGTCGATTTTCTTCGTGGCAAGACCCTGTCTCGCCCTCGGTCCGCCTCCGGTCATCATTATCCAACCTGCGAGCCAAACTGTTCCAATAAATAATAGTGTCACATTTTCCGTGACGGCATTCAGCTTGACCACCTTGTCCTATCAGTGGCTCAAGAATGGCTCCGATATTTCAGGAGCAACGTCGAACAGTTTCACCATCACCAACGTCCAGACCAATGATCAGGCGGTTTACTCGGTGAAAGTAACCAACGCCGGCGGTTCGGTGACCAGTGCCAACGCGACCTTGACGGTGGTAGTGCCTCCGGGGATCACAACCCAGCCGCAGAGCCAGGGGGTGGCGCAGGGACAGAATGTTTCGTTCTCGGTCGTGCCAAGCGGCACGTCGCCATTCACCTACCAGTGGTATCTTGGCAGTTCAAAATTGGGCAAAGGAAGCACCAGTTCAAACCTCACATTGAACAACGTTCAGCCAAACAACGCCGGTAACTACACTGTGGTGGTGAAGAACAACTATGGCTCGATAACGAGCTCAGTGGCAACATTGACAGTCTATGTTCTGCCCGGAATCCAGACGCAGCCGCAGAACCGAACGGTGATCCAAGGTCAGACCGCTTTGTTCTCCGTCGTGACAAATGCGAACGGCACACCGCCGTTCTGGTACCAATGGAATGTCAACGGCACAAATACCATTGACGGCCCATACATCTCCGGCTCCGCCAATGCCGCGCTGACGCTCAACAATGTTCAATCCACTCAAGCCGGCAACGTCTTTGTGGTGATCACGAATTACGCCGGAAGCATTACCAGCCATGTGGTGACGTTGACCGTCAATGTTCCGGCGACCATCACCAACCAGCCGCAGCCCCAGACAGTGAATGTCGGTCAGACCGCGACGTTTTCCGTCGGAGCCATCGGCACTCCGAATTTGAGCTATCAGTGGTATTTCAACGGCGCAAAGATGCTCGGGGGGAGCACCAATTCCACGCTCTCGCTCAACGCCGTTGGCACAAATAACGTCGGCAACTATACGGTGGTGGTGAACAACAACTATGGCTCGGTAACGAGCGTGGTGGCGACGTTGACGACCATTGTTTCGCAGCCCCAGAGCCAGACGGTCGCGGTGGGTGGGAACGCCAGCTTCACCCTCGTGGCAAATAGTCCGGCGACGTTAAACTATCAATGGAATTACAACGGCACAGCCATCTCCGGAGCTACCAGCGCCACTCTGACCCTCACCAATCTTCAGACGACGAACAGCGGTAGCTACGCGGTGACCGTCACGAACGTTGCCGGTGCCCAATTTAACACCGCCGCAACGCTGACGGTTCTGAACGGCTGGGTCGGCGTCGTCACCAACACCAGCGACAGCGGCGCAGGTTCATTGCGTCAGGCACTGCTCAACGCCAACACCAACTCCATCAGCCCGAGTACCATCGTCTTCAGCATCCTCGGTTCTGGTCCCTTCACGATCAGCCCGTTGTCGGCGCTGCCGGTGATCACTAGCTCTGTCACCATTGATGCCACGACGCAGCCCGGCTATTCCAACACCAACCAGCCAGTCGTCCAGGTGGACGGCAAGTCATTGCCAGGCGGGACGACGAGCGACGGCCTGACCATCACCGCCGGCGGCTGCACGGTCAAAGGTCTGGACATCTCCGACTTTCCCGGCAACGGCATCACGCTGGCTTTGGGTTCGAGTAATGTGATTCAGGGAAACTTCATCGGCTGCGCCCTGGACGGGACTACAAAACTTCCCAATGGCAACAATGGTTTGATGATTTCCAACTCCGCAGCAAATATCGTGGGGGGCACCAACACTCTCATGCAAAACATCGTGGTGGATGCACAGAATGATGGTATTCATATTGAGGGAACCGGGGCCTTCGGCAATCAGGTTCTCGGCAACATCATCGGCCTGAACTACACCGGGCTGATCCAGGAAGGTGTTTCAGGCAACGGCATTGTTGTCTCGAACGCTGCGTGGAATGTTGTTGGCGGCACGAATACCGGTGCCGGCAACATCATCTCCAGCCACGGCGGTACTGGCGTGGTCATTGGTGGTAGCAGCGCCAGCTTCAATTTGGTTCAGGGCGACTTCATAGGCACCGACATCACCGGCACCAACGCAGCGTCCTGCAACGGCAACGGCATCACCATCTTTAACGCGCCGTCGAATACCATCGGCGGCCTGACCTTCTCAGCCGCCAACGTGATTGCTGACAACAACCAGAACGGCATCGCCATTAGCGGCCCCACCGCGAATTACAATACGGTGCAAGGCAATTTCATCGGCACGGACCAGACCGGCACCCTTAACTTGAAAAACACTCAGGACGGCGTGATCACGACCACTGCCATCAACAACCTCGTCGGCGGTCTGACCCCGGGCGCCGGCAATACCATTGCCTTTAACAACGCCGGAGGAGTCGTCGTGAGTGGCGGTCAATGCGCTATTTTGGGCAATTCCCTTTTCTCCAATGCCGGGAATCCCGGGGACATCAGGCTGCTCAACTCGGGCAACCTTAACGCAGTGCCGCCCGCGTTGACTGGCGTGACCAACGACACAAGCGTAACCCAGATTTCAGGGGTGTTGACCAATTACCCGGGAAATACCTACCGGATTGAGTTCTATGCCAGCCCCAATGTGTCCGACGCCAAAACTTTTTTGGGCGCCACCGATGTCGTCGCCAGCACCACCGGCGTAGCGGTCTTTAACCTCATCCTGATCACTGGAAATATCACCAATCAATATGTGACAGCGACCGCCACGGATTCCGGCGGCAATACTTCCCAGCTTTCCGTGTCCCAAGCAGTAACTTTCAATGGGGTGCCTGTCATCATCAGCGGCCCACAAAACTTGACCGCGATGTCGGGATCCTCCGCCAGTATTTCGGTCGTGGCCAGTGACTTGCCCGCGCCCGCTTACCAATGGTATTTTCAGGGCAACCCCCTGGCCAACTCGACGAATGCCAGCTTGGTCTTCAACCCGCTCATGTTGACCAACGCCGGCAACTACAACGTAGTGGTGATGAACTCATACGGCTCGGCAACGAGTGTCGTGGCAACTGTAACAGTGACGAACCCGGTCATCACTCTATCAGCCACCGGAGGCGCAGGAATGGGGATGACTTCCAATGGGTTCACCTTCCAGCTGTCGGTGCCCATTGGGTGCACCTACATCATTTTGGCCTCGACCAACCTTCAAGATTGGACTCCGATTTACACCAATGTCGCCGCGACCGGGGATGTAGTTTTGATGGATGCTTCTGCCACGAACTATAACAACCGGTTTTACAAGGCGTCGGTGCCGTAAAGCTCGCCTTTGTCTGGAGACTGCCTCCTGAAAAAGTCCTGCGCAAAGAGACATTCGTTGAAACAAGCGTGCAGGCAATTGGTAAAAATCTGCGGTAACAATTGGGGTCACATCTCGACATTGGATAATTGGCATACTCGTTTGACCTGTTCTGGCTCGACCTTGCTCCGCCGCAACCGCTTCTCAAATCCGCCATTCCCCAGCGGGATAAAAACCACGGCTCTGCACTTGCCTCTTAATTGCGCCGCCTGAGACGGGTCTTCAAGAATTGTTCGGATCGTCGCCGCGATGGATTGGGGGTTGGCATTGGGGACGAGCAATCCATTTTCTCCGTGCATGATGGATTCGCGCACACCGCCTTCCGCGATGGCGACCACAGTCGTTCCGCACGCGTTGGCTTCAAGCGGTGCAAGACCAAAGGGTTCAAGCCTGGAGATGCAGAGAACGGCTGTGGCCCGGCTTAACAAGGAGATGAGTTCGGCGTCCTTGACCATGATTTTGATTTCAAAATCAACGCCCCGTTGTTTCGCCAGACGTCCCAGTTCCGACACGCTGGCATCGCACGCATTGTTTCCAACCCAGAGCAGATCGGTGTGGATCCGTGGTTTCAACTGAACAGAGACGGCCAACGCGAAATCTCCGGAACGCTCGACCACCTGCCACCTCGCAAAGAATCGTCAAAGGGGTGGCGGAAGGGGTGGGATTCGAACCCACGTTAGGATTGCTCCTAAGCCTGATTTCGAGTCAGGTGCCTTCAACCACTCAGCCACCCTTCCCGCCGGGTTGACAAGGATTAAACCATCATCTGCTGCCAGGCAAATTCTAATTGGCTGACCGGCTCAGTGTTGCCAGGCGCGCGTATATTGCACGGGGGATGGGACGGCAGCGGCATGGCCGAGCGCCCGAGCCGCGCGCATCGGCCAGTAGGGATCGCGCAGGAATTCCCGCGCCAGCAGCACCAGATCGGCACGGCCCTGGCGCACAATTTCATCCGCCTGGGCGGGCATCGTGATCATGCCCACGGCTGCGGTCGCGATCGCAGCTTCTTTGCGGATCCGTTCGGCAAACGGCACCTGGTAACCGGGCCCCACGGGAATTTTTGCATCCGGCACGTTTCCGCCGGAACTGCAATCAATCAGATCCACGCCTTCGGCCTTCAATCGGCGCGCCAGCTCGACACTCTGCTCGATGTCCCATCCACCGGGCACCCAATCGGTACAGGAGATTCTCACCGCAAGCGGCAGTTTGTCCGGCCACGCGGCCCGGACGGCACGCGTGGTTTCCAACAGAAATCGGACGCGATTGTCAAAGCTGCCTCCATACCGGTCGGAGCGGTGATTGGTCAGCGGCGAGAGAAACTCATGGCTCAGGTAACCATGCGCCGAATGCAGTTCGAGGCACTCGCAACCGGCCGCCAGCGCGCGTCTGGCGGCGAGGACAAATTCGTTTTGCACACGCGCAATATCGGCTTCGGTCATCGCCCGCGGCACCTTGGGCAACTCGCCGCCGAACGCCAGCGCACTGGGTGCCATCGTCGGCCAGCCGCCGGCGCCATCCGCCAGGTGCGCCCCGCCCTCCCATGGCCGGGCCGCGGAAGCCTTCCGGCCCGCATGCGCAATTTGGATTCCGGGCACGGCGCCGTGTTGCTTCACGAACCGGTTAATCCACGCGATCGCTTCCACGTGCTTATCCGACCAGATGCCGGCATCGCCGGGCGTGATGCGGCCTTCCGGCGAAACCGCCGTGGCCTCGGCCACGACCAGGCCGGCGCCCCCGACCGACCGCGAACCCAGGTGCACGAGATGCCAATCGGTCGCAACGCCGTCTTCGGATGAATACTGGCACATCGGCGACACGCCGATGCGGTTGCGCAGCGTGACTGATTTGAGGGTCAGCGGCTGAAATAGATGCGCCGTATAGTTGTCCATTGTCAGTCCATTACTGTCTCCGGCGGTTCCTTCCAGAATCCCGGTGTTGATGCGAAGCGGGAGTCCATTGTTGCTTCCGGTCGGATTCGCGTCCCCTCGGCGAACGCGCTGTTCCGTCACCGCCTTCTCTCACCAGACGAAAATCCACCTGCTTCTTGAAGCTGTCCACCTTGACCACCTGCACCTGCACTTTGTCCCCCAGCCGGATCACCCGGCGGCTGCGCCGGCCGACCAGTTGGTTGCGTTGGATATCGAACACATAAAAATCGTCTTCCACGCTGGAGAGGTGGACCAGCCCGCTCATCGCGAGACCCGGCACGTCCACGAAGAAGCCGAAGTTGCGCACGTCGATCACCAGCGCCGGATAGGGCGTCGGTTTGGGGGATCGAAGCTGTGCTTTGAGGAAGGCATACAACTTCACGTCCTTGCTGTCCCGTTCGGCGTCTGCGGAGTTGCGTTCCGTGTCGGAAATGTGCTGGGCCGTCTGTTTGAGGGAATGGACCGCGCCATGGCCCGCTTGAAATAGCGCGCGATGCACGACAAGATCGGCGTAGCGGCGGATGGGGGACGTGAAGTGCGTGTATTTGGCCTTGGCCAGCCCGTAATGGCCGAGCGGTTCCATGGCGTAACGGGCGCGCATGAGCGATCTCAGAAAACCGATCTTGAGCGCCGCGCCGATGGCGATGGTGCCGAGCTTGTGCAGAAGTTTCTGCACTTCCGGCCGCCGGGTCAGATTGCCGCAAGGCACGTGATGGCTGAGGACCTCTTCGCGATAGTCCTGCAGCCGCCGTTCGTCCGGTTCCTCGTGCACCCGGTAAATCGCCTTCACGTTCTGGCTCATCAACCGGCCCGCCACCGCCTCGTTGGCGAGCAACATGAATTCCTCGATCAATTGATGCGAAACGTCGTTCTCCACCCTCTCGATGCCCGAGATGCGGCCGCGCTCGTCGAGGCGGATTTTCATTTCGGGAAAATCCAGGTCGAGCGAACCGGCCTTGAAACGCAGGCGCCGTATCCGCTGCGTCAGCGCATTTGCATCGTGCAGCATCTGCTCGATTCGATCACCCGGCTGCCGCTGTAAAATCGCCAGCACTTCCTTGTAGGTGAACCGGCGCTGCGAATGGATGGCCGCCGGATAAAACCTCGTTTTCAGCACCTGGCCGTCGTTCGAAACGAGAAATTCCACGCATTTCGTCAGGCGGTCCACATTGGGTTTCAACGAGCACAGTTCATTGCTCAAGGCCTCCGGCAGCATGGGGATCACGCGGTCCACCAGGTACGTGGAGTTGCCGCGCTTCCGCGCCTCGTCATCGAGGGTGGTGCCGGGCCTCACATAATGGGACACGTCCGCGATGTGCACCCAGAGCTTCCATTGATCGTTTGAGACCCGCTGCAAACAGATCGCGTCATCGAAATCCTTGGCGTCGTCCGGATCGATGGTGACCACCGCGTGCCGGCGGCAATCCTCACGACCGGCCAGTTCGCGCGGCTGGACGCTCGTCCCGATGGCCCGGGCCTCCTGCAGGACGTTTTTCGGAAAATGCAACGGCAGGTTGTACTGCCGCAGCACCGAAAGCATGTCCACGCCTTCCTCGTCCGGCGAACCGAGGACCTCGACGATTTCACCTTCCGGGTTGGTGCGACGCGACTCCCACTCACGCAATTCGACCACGACTTTGTCCCCGATGCGCGCGGGCCGGCCAACGTCGCGGGGCGGCGGCACGTAAATGTCGTGCGGCATGCGCGGATCGTCGGGAATCACGTATTGAAACTCGCGGCCCTGCTGCAGCGTGCCGACAAGCTGCGTCCGCTTCCGTTCCAGGATGCGGATCACGGCCCCCGTCTCCTGTTCGAGGCGCTCGGGACGCAACCCCTTGGGCTTGACATCGCGCCGCACGAGGACGCGATCCTCGTGGAGGGCGGTGGACGTGGCGTTTTCCGGAATCATGATCTCCTTCAATCCCAGATCGTCGGGCTGCAGAAAACCCTTTCCCTGGCGATTGATCCGAATCCGGCCCGGGATGAGGTCCGCTTCGCGGGATTGGATGTAGCGGTTCGCCTTTGTGCGGGCGATCCGGCCCGACAGTTCGAGTCCGTGCAAGATCCGCTGCAATTCCTGTTGGCGGGTGGGCGGCAGCCGCAGGTGCCGGAGCAGTTCCGGCATCGTCGCCGGCGCATAATCCTGCCGGCCAAGTAATCTTAAAATCTGTTCTTCCATAAATTGAACCGTTCAGGGATTCAACCACAGATGAAGACAGATGAACACAGATTTAGAGCGGAAAGAAGATTCGCCCGGTGTCGAAAAAGCGGTGTCGCCGCTGCGCTCTGCCACCGCAGTCCAAAATGCCCGGGTTATCCAGGGCTCTGCCGGACCAATACGGCGTTCCCGGGATTAGAACTCAGGGCGCGTGGCTGACCAGAACTCGATAGAACCCGCTCGGATCGGTCATGGGTATGACGACGTTGGTGGGTCCGGTTCCGTTGAAGGAGGAGCCGTAACTGGACCAACTGCCGGGCGAGAGGTCCGGGCTCGTCTGGGGTTGATAGACGAAACCCTGGGGCGCGGTGAATTGGACTTGGTTCCCGCTTACGAATTGGAGAGTCGGGATGGGAAGCGGGAAGAATTCCTTGATGATACTCATCGTCGGCTGGTCCACGGGCGAATTAATGTTCGCCGGCTCGATGGGAAACAGCGGATTGCTACCCCACCAGGGGCCGCCAGCCCAATAAGTCCAACCGACCCAGACGTCGGAGTTGGTCTGAATGTAGCTAAGCATGTTCGTCAGGGCCGGCCCGCCGGGATTCGAGCCACCGATGGCAGTCCCGGGGACTCCATACTCGCCGAGGAAACCTTTTAAATTATTGATCCTGAGCCACGCCGTGAAGTTCGTCAGTCGTTCCATCCCGATGGTTGCGCTGACGATGGTGGTCTTGGTGCCTGATCCATCGCTGTCCAGGTACTGGTGAACCTCGAAAAGCATGTTGCTGCCGGGATCCACGATCCCGAGCATGGCCTGTGAATTCGCCTGTCCTTCGCTGTCCGAATTCAACCATGTCCAGGCGCCGGTCCACCGGTTCCCGGGCACGAAGATCGTGTTGGTGGCGCCGGTCGATCGGATGGCGGCGATCGCCGCGTTCTCGGAGGTGACCAGTTGGGCTTCGGGCATTGTGTTCGGTTCGTTGTCAAGTCCGAAAAACACCTGAGGGTTGTTCTGATAAACAGTGGCGAGCTGCAACCAGAAGTTGGTAAACACGGAGTCGGGGACCGAGCTCCCAACCAAGCCCTGAGAGGAAGAGTTACTGGCATTTGGGGGGTAATAGCGCTCGTAGTTGTGCGGGTCGAGCAGGACAGACATCCCTTTGGACGTGGCATAAGCGACGAAGTTGGACATGCGGCCCAGCTCGGTGGCGTCGAGAGCGAGGTAATTGGTATGCTGCAACCGTTCCCAACGGAAGGGGAGCCGGATGATGTTCATGCCCTTGCTCCTGTAGTAATCAACCTCTGCGCTGGTTGGATACGTGTAAGTCGAGCCGAAAGTCCCCGGCAGAGCGGTCCCCCATTCGGCCCCCGAGAGATTCACACCGGCGAATTGAATATCCGCTTTGCTGGAAGAGGCGATCGCGAGTGAAATAGCAACCACACCGAAGAGAGCCAAACGTCTCGAGCTCATTTATGTCTTTGTCCTGGGATAGTTTTAGCCCGCACTGGGTTCCCAACTATTAGACCAACAACGGTCTTTTTATACAATCCGAAGATGTACGTCATCAATTGTGTGGACCTACTGAATAAGCAGAGCAAATTCATGCGGGGCGGGGCCTCGTCCCCGCGACTGCCTTGAGTTTCTGTAACCTAGGGACGAGCGGCACGGTCTCAGGG
>PLQC01000004.1 GCA_003159675.1 Limisphaerales bacterium | reverse complement strand
TCATTTTGATTCCATCCTGGATAGGATGAAATTTGGCCGGCTGTTCTGCGGGAAGCGGGACAACGGCTGTGTGCCATCAACCGATCCACGCAAATTCCCGGCGAAGCGATCAGGTTTCGAGCCATTGGCTTGATGAGCAGGCCACGCCTTCGCCGGTCCTGCCAGCGGATCGGGATGGACCGAGAAGCGCACCATGTTGGCCAGGTTCAGAACGCCGATTCCGCCGGTGCGGAGTCCGAAGATCAAACTCCGCTCTTTGAGGAGGGAATAGATCCTCAACAATCGGTCGGCTGGCAACCCGGCAACGATTTCCATCCAAAGGAACGAGTGTTGGCCATTGACCATTTCTATATCGAGAAATACCGGATAGTCGCCTGACGTGCGTGTTTGTACCCGTCCTTGTAAGTCGTGAAGAAACTTGTGGAACTCCGCCTCCGTTAGCTCCACCAAGGCTCCGATTACGAAATGGAAATCCCAAACCGAAAGCCGGTCGGTGATCAGGTCGATCCGCGTGATCAGGGGAGGAATAAACGTGGCTACCGAATGGTTGCCGACAATGGTGATTTTGGTTTGAGTAAGGATTCGAGCAGGGTTGAGTTCCTGCAGAGTGTGATTTACCAGATCGGGATCGTTTTGGGTAAACGTTGCGACCGAGCCATCGACACCTTGTATGCGGATTTGCAGGTTTGTCCCCGCATCCTTAATGGGCCTCTCCAAGGTGGCGTAATCGTGTGATTTCGAGTTCAATTTTTGTAATGGGCTGGCAAAACACGGACGATAGTTTGCTCATCAAGCTCCATCGGATGGCCTAACCAAACGACCCGGCCATCTTTGTCCAGAAGCCAGGCCTGTGGGATGGTCTGCACCTGAAACTCAGTGGCCAGCGCCTGGTCCGCATCCAATGCCACGGCATAATCCATCGGCGTGCGCGCCCGGAAGCGTTCGACCACGGCCTTGTCCTCACCGGTGATCCCGACGATTTGCAGCCCGCGGTCGTGGAATTGTTTGTTGAGCTCGTTCAGGTGCGCGATGCTCGCCCGGCAGGGCGGACATCACGTCGCCCAGAACTCGATCAGCAGCGGTTGGCCCGTGAGCGCAGGTTTATCACCGAGAAATTCGAGCTTCGCGGCGAGCGCCTTCACGTTGAAGCCGGCGGATGATTCGGTTTCAGCGGGCGCGGCGGCGTTGGCGGCTGGTTTCGGCGTTGGTCCGCCCGTGTCAGTGCCAGTATGAGTCAAGGCCGCGTAGGTGCCAACGACCGCGAGGCCGAGGGTAACGGTGAGGAGTGCAATGAGAGTTTTGGTTTTCATGGAATTCAGTGTGTCGAGCTTGAGTCAGGTTCGGTGAGTGGATTGGGAACGGTCGCCGGATTGCGGCACGACGCGGGCGAGATCCGCACGCGCCACCCAGCCGGAGCGGCCCGCTGAAGTTTGCACGAGCGCGAAGCCCTGATGCTCGGCGCGCACCGTCACCGTCTCGCCTTCGCGTAATTTGAAAGTAGCTTCCGCATTCGAGACCGGCGAAATGCGGGCCGGTGTTTCACTGGTGATGACGACGGCTGCTTTCATCATCGGCCATGTTGTGATGGCGCTGCCGAGGGCGGTGGCGACGAGCAATGCGCCCACGATGGTCAATGAGCGGAAGGCCAATCGCCGTTGCGGTTGCAGGCGCACGAGCAACAGACTCATGCCGGCGAGCATCACGCCGAAACTTCCAAGCCACGCCAGCGTGTTCGGACGGGCAAAGGTCAAGCTGCGGGCGAACCAGTTCTCCGGCGCATCCGGCAGGCCGGCCTTCGCGAGAACGAAATGAAGATTTGCCGCGATGTCGGCATCGTTGGGCGCGAGCAGGAACGCGCGCTCGTAATTAAGAATCGCCGGACCGGTCTTTCCATTACGAGCGTCGGCGTTGGCTTGATTGAAAAGTGCCGCCGCCGAGTAGCCACTCGTTGCCGTGGTGTTCACAGTTGGTTGTACGACGGTCGCTGCGTGCGCGCTGACGAGGCAGATCGGCAGCGTCAAGGCTGCCACCAGCGCGGCGCAGCACAAACGGGCGAAGCCTTGATGTTTCCGTCGGCGCGTTGTCGGCGGCTTGGAACAAGATTCGCCGCTCATTTTACGGCGCACTCGATGGAGCAATGTTCGCGTGACCATCATTTTTTCCGGATCAACGCGAACCGTCAGAATATCGAACAATCTCATAATGCCTCCGTATCTTTAAGCTGGTCGCGGATGGTTTCTTTCCACTGCTGGAAATCCGCCGTGGTCAAGTGTTGTCCGGAATAGGCGGCCTGGTCCGCGAGAGCGAAGATGCGGCGGATTTCTGCGCTGTCACCGTTCAGGCGCGCGTCAATTTCCGCAATCGTGATCGAGGCGGGCGCGACGTGCCAGCGCGTGGCCAATTTCTGCTGCAACGCGGCGCGCCCGGATTGAAAGAAGTGCAGCGGGTCACCGGCGGCTGACGCGGCCTCCATCTCCGCCAGACAATGTCCGATGGCGCCCGAGGCCTCGCGCCGGCGTGCGCCGTCCGCGTCCTGTGCGCGTCGTTCACGGCGGCGCAGGCAGACCAAACCACCAGCGAAACCAAGCACCAACGCACTCTGAGTGCCCACAAACCACGGTTGAAAATAGAGCGGATGCAGCGTCGCAACCGTATTGCCCGTTTCGACGCGGTCCGGGCGCAGTCCATCGCGCGGTGGTTCGCTGGCCGGAGTGGCGCTGGCAGCGGCGGCGGCGGTCGTGGCCAGGCTGCCCGCCGGTGCCGGTGCAACCTCCACGCTCAACGGCGTGGTCTTTTCGATTTCGTAACGGCGCGTGTCCGGATTGAAGAAGCTGAACGCGAGTGCAGGCACGGTTTGCCGGCCCGGCTGCATCGGGATGACGGCCTGCTCAAAATCCTTTTCGCCTCTGTATCCGGCGCTTTCCGCCGGCGCAAACTTCGCGCTTGGCTGATAGGTTTTCCAGCCATTCACCGCGCCGAGCATTGGGCTGTTGACCCGGTCGAAATCGCCCGTGCCGGTCACTTTCAGCCGCAGCGTGAGCGGGTCGCCGGCGTCGCTCCTGGCAGCGGAAAGTTCGCTGCTGACTTCGAATTTTCCGACCGCGCCGCTGAAGCCGGCGGGGCGGCCCGCAGCGGGCAACGCCAGCACCGTGAGCGCATCCGGGTCGCTCGCCACGGTGATTTGTTTTTCGGTGGTGCCGCCGCCGAAGAAACTTTGGAAAAACGGATCGTTCAACATGGAATCACCAATCATGCCTTCCGGCATTTGGGCGCGGTGCGGCGCGGTGCGCATCTGCACGGTAAGCGGTGTTTCGACAATGAGTGGGAATTCGCCGGGCTTCACGGCCGCCAGAACGCTGTGCCAGGTCAGCACCGTGTAGGGCGTGTCGCCGACCATTTCCTGCGTCTGCTCCGGCTTGTCGGAAAGTTTGTTTAACGTGAAGGAATCACCATTCAGGGTCGGCAGGCCATCCAACTGTGCCACCAAACCGGGACGCAACCCCACCTGGATTTCCACCGGTACGGTTTCCCCGACATAAAGTTCATGCTTCGGCAAAAGCAGCCGCGCGAAGGCCGCACCATCCTGCGTCGTGTGTGTCTCCCCAGCGGACAATCCACTCGTGGCCGGTGGCGGCAGGCTGGACGCGCCGGAGCTGTTGCCCGCCGCTGCGCTGCCGCCGCCGTTGCCGGGTAGGACGTGCAACACGAGCGGTTGCGATCCACGGCTCAGGGCCGGGATGGTGAACGTGCCTGCGTGCTGCGGCGTCACCGCGTAAGTTATCGAAGTGGTCGAGGAAGAAACGCCGTTGATGATTTGATACTGGCTGGACTGGCCGACGGCTGCGAACTCCAAGCCCGGCACGACCGGTGGCGAAATGTCATCTGCACTGCTGCCGGAAACCGAGAGGGTCAGTTGCGCGGAATCACCGAGCGCAATGTCGGCGCGATCCAGTTGCACGGTGACGGCTGGCGCCGCTGTAGCCGCCGTGGCGGCGAGCGCAACGACGGCGGCTAAAACCGCAATCAGCGGACGGAAGCGAGACAAGTTTGTTTTCATATCACCAATCCTTGATGGGTTGATCCGACTGCTGGGTGACGTTGCCATTGCGTGCGACCGGGGCTGCCGGCAGACGTTGCTCTTCGTTTTTCACCGAATCGAGGAGCGCCCGCGCGTCCGCTTTGCTCATCTGGCCCGGCTCGGCCTGAGAATCGGCGGCCTGCGCGGCGGCGTTCTGGTCCGGGTTCGCGCCGGCCTGGGCCTGGGCGTTACCTTGCGGCTGACCATTGGCTGGCTGGGGCTGCTGCCCGTTTTGATCGGGCTGCTTTTGTTGGTCCGGTTTGGAACCGCTGTTGGCCTGCTGCTGATCTTTTTGCTGATCCGGTTTGGAACCCGCGCCCGAATTTTGGTTTTGATTTTCCTGGTTCTTGGCGTGGGAATTTTGGCCGGATTGATTTTGCTGGTCCGGCTTCTGGTCTTTATTCGGCTGGTTTTTCTGGCCGGAGTTTTGTGCCGACTGGTTCTGTTGATCCTGCTTTTGGTTCTGCTGGTTCTGCTGCTGTTGTTTTTGTTGCTGCTGTTGCTTTTTTAATTCATCCAGTTTTCGCTGCACGAGGTCGCGGTTGAATTTGGCGTCGGCGTCATTGGCGCGGAGTTGCAGGGCCGCATCGTAAGTTTTCACCGCCTGCTCCCAGGCTTGGATGGTTTGCTGCGGATTGGCCGGCTCGGTCTTTTGCCCGGTGCGATAAAGCGTGTTGCCGAGGTCGTAATAGGCGTCCTCCTGCGCGGCCAGGCGCTTGGGATCGGCGGACGGTTTGCCGTCGAGCGATTTTTGAAACGCCGCGGCGGCCTGCGGGAACTGGCCTGCCTTGTAAGCCGCCGTCCCGGCATTGAACAGGAGATCGGGCTGCTTGGGGTTGCGTTGCGCGGCTGCGGCATACTCGCGTTCAGCTGCGGCAAAGTCGCCCTTCTGGTAAGCCTTTTCGGCGGTGGCGGTGGAAGCGTGCGCGTTATGGAACGGCAGGAACAACAACAAACCGAGCATGGCCACCGCCGGTTGCGTCATCAGGTTTGGCCGCGTTTTGCCGGTCACCGCCGCCGGGGCTTCAAGTTTCTGCGCGCTGCGCCGCCGCGTGCCGACGAGCGTGCTGGCGAGCAGCAGGACGAGTGACGCTGCCAGCGGCCACTGGAATCGTTCCGTGTAAACGCGCTGCCGCCGCGAGGCGAGTTCGTGTTTGGCCAGCGGCGCGAGCGCCTGCTGGTAAATGGTGTCGAGTCCCTGGCCTTGCGCGCCGAGTGACGCGTAGATTCCGCCGGTCGCCGCGGCAATCGCCTGCAAGCCCGCTTGGTCGAGATGCGACTTCACGAACTGGCCGGACTCGTCCTTCACAAAACCGCCGCCCTGTTCCGGCGGAATGGGAATCAAGTCGCCGTTCGCCGTGCCGACCCCGACCGTGCAAATCTTCAGGCCGTTCTTTGCCGCCGCCTTGGCCGCGTCCAGCGCGTTGCCTTCGAGGTCTTCACCGTCCGTGAGCAGGACGAGAACTTTGTCCGTGGCCGGGCGATTTTGCAGCGCGGCCTGCGCCTCGTGTATCGCACTCGCGATGTCCGTGCCGCCACGCGGGATGATGGTGGTGTCGAGCGCCGCGAGCGATTCGTGGAACGCGTCGTAGTCGAGGGTGATGGGGCATTGCAGAAAGGCGTTGCCCGCAAAGGCGATCAGGCCGACACCGTCGCCGTTCATTTTGTTCACGAAATCATCCACCGCGAGTTTGGCGCGGGTGAGGCGGTCGGGCTTCACGTCCGGCGTCAACATGCTGCGGGAAGTGTCCACGGCAAAGATGACCTCGATGCCGCGCCGCGTCACTTGCTCCCAACGGTAACCGGCCTGGGGCCGCGCGAGCGCGACCAGGAGGCAGCCGACGGCGGCGAGGAACAACCCGCGTTTCCAGTTCCGCCGGACGGTGGAGAACGACGCGGTGAGTTGCGCGTGCAGGTGCGACGACGCGAAGGTGGCGAGCGCCGCGCGCTGGCGGGCGTCGTAACGCCGCCACGCCCAAACGAGCGCGCCACAGGCGATCAAACCGGCCAGCAACCAGATGGGTTCAGCGAATTTCATATTGGTCCTTTTGAGTGTGAGTTGAAATGGATGTGTTCCGGTTCAGGGCAGCCTCCGATACCGTGTCTGCTCCGATCCCACGGCCAGGCCGAGCACGCCGAGCGCGGGAATCAAGGCCCAGGCAAACAAGTCCTGATAATGTTCAAACTTATGGATGGTCTCCTTGCTCTTTTCGAGACCGTTGATACTGGCGTAAATGTGTTTCAGCGAATCGGTGTCCGTGGCGCGATAGAATTGCCCGCCCGTTTCGGCGGCGATTTTCTGGAGCGTGTCCTCGTCCACGTCCACTTTGGCCATGACGATTTGGGTATTCCCCATTTGATCCTTCACCGGCACCGGCGCATCGCCGCGCACGCCGACCGCGATGGTATAAACTTTCAAACCCATTGCCTTGGCGGCCTCGGCGGCGGCGTTGGGTGAAATTTTGCCGGAGTTGTTCATGCCGTCGGTGAGCAGCACGATAATCTTCGATTTGGCGGGCGTGTCGCGCAGGCGGTTGGCGCAGGCGGCAATCGCCGAGCCGATGGCCGTGCCGTCCTCGACCCCGGCGACCTGCTCGCGGCTGAGGTTTTGTTGCAGCCAGTCGTGATCGAGCGTGAGCGGGCTGACGAGGTAAGGCAGGCCGGCAAACGCGACAATGCCAATGCGGTCGTTGGGCCGGTCTTCGATGAACTTGCTGACAACGGACTTTACGACCTCAATGCGGTTGACCGGTTGGCCGTTCACTTTAAAATCGAGTGCCTGCATTGAGCCGGACACATCCAGCGCGAGCATGATGTCAATGCCGCTCGCCTGCACGTTGGCGCCGCCGTGGCCGAATTGCGGCCGGGCAAGTCCGACGACCATCAGCGCGCCGGCGAGGATCGGCAGCAGCCAGACCCAGCGGCCGGCGCGACTGCGCGTTTGGCGGGCGACCTGCCGGGCGAGGCTGACATTGGAGTATTGGACGGCGGCCACCGCGCCGCGTCGTCCGCGCCAGAGCAGCGCGAGAGGCAACAGCACCAGTAGCCAGAGCCATTCAGGTTGAAGAAAACGAATCATAGATTTAATGAGTTAAGGGTTTGCAAGAACGGGTTCGGACACAATGGCAGTTCCTTCAGGAATCGGCGGCGCATCGTCGGCTTTGGTTTCGGGCGGCAGCGGTTTGCCGGTTTCGAGCACGAAGTTGTGCGCGCTCTGGAGCATGGTTTCCATCTCTTCAATCGAGAGAATCCAGCGGGCGAACTTCGCGAGGTCGCAGTGCCGGAGAAAATCCGCCAGCAATTCGCGATGGCTCACGAGCAAGGCGTCGGACGGGTCGAGCAGGTCGTGGAGAAACTCCTCGGTGGTCCGGCGCGCGGCCCAGACCCGGAAACGCACCTCAATGTATTGACGCACGATTTCCGAGACGGTGATGGAGAATTCGCGGGCGTTTTCCGGCTGCATCAGGGACCGGGCTTCCTCCAGCTTGGCGAGCGCGATTTCATACGGGAGCAGCGCGGCAATCAGAGCGCGACGACGATTCCAGCGCCAGGCGGCGTAAAGCAGGGCGGCGAGCGCCGCGCCGCCGGCCAGCCACAAAGGCCAGAGCCAGGGCGACGCAATGGGTTTCGGCCCGCGAATATCGCGGATGTTTTCGTTCACAGCGCCCGACGGTGTCGCGGATACCGCTTTCGTCAAAGCCGGCGCAGTCATTCTGGTGGCGGGAGTTGCCGGCTTGGCCGGCGTCGGACTGGATTGCGCGAAAACGTTAGAACTCGCGAGCGACAGCGCCACTGCGGTCAAGGCCAGTCCGCGCCACAGATTGAGTTTGAATATCGTTTTCATCAGTGTCTCCGTTCCCGGTTTTTGAAGAAGCGTTGCAGCGTCGGCAAATACGGCACGGCGGTGTCCAGCTCCAGGGTGTCAATCGCCTCCGCGCGAAACCCGCGCACGAGCCTTTGCGTCCTTTCGTTCACTTCCGCCTCGAAACGGGCGCGGATCTTCGGGTCGGCGGTGTCGAGTTCGACCACTTCGTCGGTTTCCGCGTCTTCGATGGCGAGCACGCCCACGTCCGGCAATGACTTTTCACGGGCGTCCTGGATGTGCAACGCGACGAGGTCGTGGCGGCGGTTGGTTTGCCGCATCGCGCGGCGCAAGTTTTCGAGCGCCTGGTCGGGATCGTCCGATGACTGAAAGTCCGAGATGAGAAACGCAATCGCGCGCCGATGCAGGATGTGATTGGCAAAGTCGAGCGCCTTGACCGTGTCCGTGCCTCGTCCGCGCGGTTGATGGAAAAGGATTTCCCGCACCACGCGGAGAACATGGCGGCGGCCTTTCTTGGGCGGGATGTATTCCTCGACGCGGTCGGTGTAGAGAATCAGGCCGACTTTGTCGCTGTTGCGGATGGCGGAAAAGGCCAGCACGCTGGCGATTTCGGCGGCGAGTTCGCGTTTGCTATTCGCGGCCGAGCCGAAGTTCCCCGACGCGCTCACGTCCACCAGGAGCAGGATGGTCAACTCGCGCTCCTCGGTGAATTTCTTCACGAACGGGTGGCCGCTGCGGGCGGTGACGTTCCAATCAATCGTCCGCACCTCGTCACCCGGCACGTATTCGCGCACCTCGTCGAAGTCCATGCCCCGGCCTTTGAAGACCGAGTGGTATTGGCCGGCGAGCGTGTCGTTGACCAGGCGGCGCGTGCGAATTTCAAGCTGCCGCATCCGGCCCAGGATGTTTTTGGCTTTTTCAGGGTTCATAATGGTTGTTCCGTTCAGGGTTTGCCGGCGGTTCAGGGCACGGGCAGCGTGTCGAGAATTTTCTGGATCAGGTCGTCCGAGTTGATGTTCTCGGCCTCGGCCTCGTAACTCACCGCCACGCGGTGGCGCAGCACGTCGGGCGCGAGCTTCTTCACATCCTGCGGCGTCACGTAGCCGCGGCCCTCGAGGAACGCGGCGGCCCGCGCGGCGAGCGTGAGGTTGATGGTGGCGCGCGGTGAAGCCCCGACCTGGATGTAACCATTGAGGTCCAGCCCGGCGGCCTTCGGATCGCGGGTCGCCAGCACCAGGCTCACGATGTAGTCCTTGATCTTGTCGTCCACGTAAATGGTGTTGACCACGCGGCGGGCGCGAATGATTTCCTCGCCGGAAACGACCGGCTGCACGCCGAGCGAAGGTTCGCTGGTGGCCATCGCATCCAGAATGGCGCGTTCCTCGACGCGATTCGGGTAGCCGATAATCACCTTCATCATAAAGCGGTCCACCTGTGCTTCGGGCAGCGGATACGTGCCTTCGTGCTCCAGCGGATTCTGCGTGGCGAGCACAAGGAATGGATTGGGCAGTTCGTAGCTCGAATCGCCAAGGGTCACCTGGCGCTCCTGCATGGCTTCGAGCAACGCGCTTTGCACCTTGGCCGGCGCGCGGTTGATTTCATCGGCCAGAATGAGGTTGGCGAAAATCGGGCCGTGCTTGGTGCGGAATTCGCCGTCCTGCGGATTGTAAATCATCGTGCCCACAATATCGGCGGGCAGCATATCCGGCGTGAATTGGAGACGCTGGAAGCGGAGGCTGACGCCGCCGGCGAGCGTTTTGAGCGAAAGCGTTTTCGCCAGGCCGGGCACGCCTTCAAGCAGGACATGGCCGTTGGTGACGAGCGCAATGAGCAGGCGATCTATCAGTTGCTTTTGTCCGACAATGACGCGCCCCATCTCCTGTTGCAGAGGGCGCACCCAGGCCGAAGTTTCCCGCACCGCGTCATTGACCGCCTGAATGGTCGCGTTCGGTCCGGCGACCGGCGAAGTTGCTCTGGCCACTGGTGCCGGCACGGGCCGGGGATTGAGGCGTGGAGCAGGTTGGTATCGGAGTTTGTCGAAGGCAGCGTCATTCGTGGCCGGCCCCGGCGCGGGCAGCGTGGCGACGTTGGCATCGCGGTCTTGAACCAGCGGATTTAATTGATTGTTTTTCATATACTGTGCGCGGTCGTTTTTTTTTTACTTTCGCGGCATCACCCCGACACCGCTTCGTTCTGTAAGCAATAGACCACAGGAAAATGGCTGGGAGCTTTCGGCAGGCTTACAAATTTGTAAGCTGCGAATGGAGAATAAGAAATGAGGAGCAGGCTGATCCTCACTTCAGTCATCATTGAAAGCAGTGTCCAGTCGAACCATGGTTTAGCAACGGAAACTTTTGGGGTTCTCCGCTTCGCTCCGATTTGTCCCTGTGCGTCAGGTTTCACTCGCCATCCTTCCGGCCTGCCGGGTCGGGGCTGGATTCATCAAGTCTGGCATGGGGAAAACACCCCATAGCCTCCGTGCGCTTCTTCGCCTATCAAGGTGTCGTTATGCATCCTTTAGAAGCTACAAGTTATCTGGTGCCTGTTGGATTCAGGCTGGTCATCCAAGCCGCCATCTTGGTGGTTGCGGTTATCGCTGCCCGCCGATACAAACTGAAAGGCTTGTGGATTTTGGTGGCAGCAGTGTTTTTGGCCGTTTTCCAAGACGTCATGGGCCTGGTGTCTTCCTCGTTGTTGCGCGCCGGGCACGAAAACGCCATGACCTATTCGGCATGGCTCCAATATGTTCCTTGGGTGACCATGATCCTCGTTCTCTGCGGCTGGTGTGTCTTGGCTTTCAGCCGCAAGCAAGGGACGAAGCCGGATGCCAGCCAATAACAAGCCCGCCAACGATTTTCCTTCTTCAGCGGAATAATGACTCGGTGACGGGCCAGGTATTGGCCAGACAGAAATTGGGTGTGCGAAACCGGTTTGGAAAACGTCAGGCGGCTGGTGCCTCGGCGGATTCCCAATTACGATCTGGAGAAGTGCCACAAGGCGGAGCCGCTGTTTCAAACCGTGCCGCCCGTCACGCTGTTCTCCAGCCTCAAATCCTTCACCTTCCGGCTCTGGAATGAGGAGCGGCACCGGCTGGTTGCTTTCAGCCCTCTTGGAAATCTCCGGGAAACACCCCATAGCGTCCATACGGTTACAGGGATTATTTTCGCAATATGAACGTACCAGCGACCAGCGGTGCTGACGCGAAAGAAACTATTTACGGAGATAATTAAAATGAAACAAAACAGATCGTTTGCAGTATTGTCATTCTTAGTAATTTTAGGCATTGGCGCGGCACTGGCATACGCCCGGTATAGAGTTGGAGCCAATTTAGAAGCAGGCGGAATTGGCGTCGGCGCCTTTGTTCTGGCCCTGGTCGTTGCGTCCGCCATTCAGGTGGCCGATCAGTGGGACCGAGCGGTGATATTGCGTCTGGGTAAGTTCCGCTCCTTGAAAGGGCCGGGACTGTTTTTCATTATTCCGGTTCTGGATGCGATTCCTTACTGGATTGACACCCGCGTCATCACGACGGGTTTCAAGGCGGAAAAAACTCTCACCAAAGATACGGTGCCGGTGGATGTGGATGCCGTGCTGTTTTGGAAAGTGGTGGACCCAAAGAAGGCGGCCTTGGACGTGGCCGACTATCAAAGCGCCATCAGTTGGGCCTCCCAAA
Organism: Limisphaerales bacterium; assembly: GCA_003159675.1. Lineage (GTDB taxonomy): Bacteria > Verrucomicrobiota > Verrucomicrobiia > Limisphaerales > BOG-1460 > BOG-1460. The sequence continues at coordinate 26,049 of PLQC01000004.1, read as the reverse complement.
CCGCCCTGCGCGATGTGATCGGCAAGACCATGCTTTCGGACATGCTGGAAGGCAGGGACAAAATCAGCGCTCTGCTGCAGAAGATCATTGATGAGCGCACCGAACCCTGGGGCATCAATGTCATTTCCGTGGAGGTGAAGGATGTTTTGATTCCCTCCGGTTTGGAGGATGCGATGTCCATGCAGGCCCAGGCGGAAAGAGAGCGCCAGGCCAGGGTAATCCTGGGTGATGCCGAGCGGCAGATAGCGGAGAAATTTACCGAAGCGGGCAAGAGCTATGAGCACAATCCGATTGCCTTTCATTTGCGGGCCATGAACATGCTGTATGAGGGTTTGAAGGAGAATGCCACCATCGTCATCGTTCCCAGCACCGCCGTGGAATCCATGCAATTGGGCGGCCTGGCCGGGATGACCGCGCTGACCATGGGTTTGGGCCAGGAACGCGCCAATGGAAACAAGGCGGCTGAACTTAAGAAACAACCAGCAGCGGAAACACCTCCGGTCAGAGAAACTCTCAACGGCACCAAACCGGAGATATTGGAGCGCCATCAGTAAAACAACAGTTCCCAAGCGGGAGCAAAACCACGGAGATAATTGAAATAAAACATACATAAAAGACAGTATATGAGAACTATGAAACCGTTAAAATTGAAGGAATGGGCTAAACGCGCGGCGATTGGCAGATGGTCTGCCAGCCTGCTGATTGCGGCGGGAATTCAAACTCTGGTTCTGCCCTCGTTACAAGCGGCGACCACGGAAAAGGGAATTACCGACAGCGGCATCACCACCGCCGTTGAAGGCGGATTAAAACTCGATAAAGGCGTCTTCCCGAACGATGTGGATGTCAGCACCAGTCAGGGGATCGTCACGCTTTCTGGATCGGTGGACAACCTCCTCGCCAAAGAGCGGGCGGTCATGGCCGCCAAGAGCATCCGGGGCGTGCGCGAGGTAATTGACCAGATTACCGTGACGCCGGTGTCCCGCTCCGATGAAGACATCCGCAAGGACATCCAGACGGCGCTGCAGCAAGATCCCGCGACGGAATCCTATCAGACGACCGTTTCCGTCCAGGACGCGGTCGCCACATTGACCGGCAGCGTTGGTTCCTATGCGGAAAAACAACTCGCCGCCCGGATTGCCAAGGGAGTCAAGGGGATCAAGGAGGTCCGCAATGACGTCACGATCAACTATATGGCGAAGCGCACGGATTCGGAAATTGCCGCCGATGTCAAAGCCCGTCTCCAATGGGATATTTGGATCAACGGCGGCCTGATCAATCCCGTGGTGAAAGATGGCAAAGTGACGCTCACCGGCACGATCGGAAGCGCAATCAGCAAATCGCGGGCTTTCGATGATGCCTGGGTGAACGGGGTGACGTCGGTGGACGACAGCGGCTTGAAAATCGAAACACTGACACACAACGGCACGCAACAAAAATTCAAATCCGCCATCAGTTCTGACAGCGAAATCAAACAGGCAGTCCAGGCGGCCCTTCGTCTTGACGCGCGCGTTTCGGCTTTTTCTCCCGACGTAACCGTTGAAGACGGAGTGGTCATTCTTGGCGGCTCCGTGGGCAATTTAAAGGCGAAAACTGCCGCCGCACAGGATGCAAAAAACGTAGTGGGAGTGTCGCTGGTTGACAATCATCTGAAGGTGAGACCCAATGGATCCGCTGATGCAGCGGCGATGGAGAAACAATTGAAAGCGGCCTTGCTCTGGGATCCGTTTCTGGACAACTCCACAATAGATGCGGCTGTCATCCATCGCGTCGCGTATCTCTCCGGGGCGGTGGATTCAAGTTTTCAAAAGGCCGAAGCACAGGATGTTGCTTCGCGGATCAAAGGCGTGGTGGAAGTTCGGAACCGTCTGAAGGTTGAACCGGAGTATTATTCGATCTCCGACTACGATTACGATTACTATCCCTACTACGACTATGGTTATTACGATGACTATGGTTATTATGGTTATTACGGCTGGCCTTATTACAACCAGTCGCCTTACTACGTTTCCGGGATGTCTGGACCGCAACCCTATTTGAGCGACGAACAGATCAAAAAGAACATCGAGGATCGGTTCTTCTGGAGTCCCTTCGTGGACAGGGATGACATCAAGGTCGCCGTTAACGGAGGGGTAGCCACCTTGACCGGCACCGCTGGAACCTGGGTCGGCTGGGGTGAGGCTGAAAAAGATGCCCGTAAGGGTGGCGCGACCTTTGTGTTGAACCGGGTCACGGTCAACAAAGGCCATTGGTGGTGACAGCAGCAGGAAACGGCGGGCACAAATGAACAATGAAACGAAAGGAAGAACATGAATAAGAACAATTCCATCGTGGCGATCTACAAATCGCACACGGCTGCCGAAGCGGCGATCAAGGAACTACAGCAATCCGGTTTCGATATGAAGAAACTGTCGGTTGTTGGACGCGACGAACACACGGATGAACACGTGGTCGGCTACTACAATACCGGGGACCGCATGAAACATTGGGGAAAACTGGGGGCCTTCTGGGGCGGGATTTGGGGAATGTTGTTTGGTTCCGCATTCTTTTTGATTCCCGGCGTCGGGCCGTTGCTCGTAGCAGGGCCGTTGGTCAGTTGGATCGTCGGGGCGCTGGAAGGCGCCATCGTGGTAGGCGGTCTGAGCGCGATTGGGGCCGGCTTGTACGGCTTGGGGATCCCCAAGGACAGCATATTGCGGTACGAGACGGCGCTCAAGACCGGCAAGTTTGTCCTGATCGCCCACGGCTCCATGGATGACATAACCCATGCCAAAGAAATCCTCAACCGCACCAAGCCGGAGACATTGGAGCACCATCAGTGAACGCACCAGCGATGAGCCACTGACGGGATTAACGAAAACGGCCCACCGCGTCGGCGTCGCAGCCGACTTTGGATAAAACCAGAGATGAAGCGTATGAATGCGACGGCAATACGAGACGAAAATGTTTTCGACGCGACCATGAATGCGGTAATCATTTACGACGAATTCGATTTCGCGGCGAAGGTGAACGCGATGCTGGAGCATGCGGCGCATCGGACGGACGAAACCACGCATTGGAGCGTCAAGCCGTGGCGCGTGGACATGCTGAAACTGCCGCCAGCGGCGGAAGCGGCGCTGGCGGAAGCGGCCGAAGCGCACCTGATCGTGCTCGCGGGGCGCCAGGTTCAGCCACTTCTCCCCTGGCTGGTGGACTGGCTGGAGCGGTGGGCCACGCGCAGGCAGATCCAGGAGGCTGCCCTGGCCGTATGGGATGGTGAAAACGCCGCCACACGCTCGGCGCGAGCGACACTCGAGTTGTCGCAGTTTGCCGGGCGCCATGGCTTGAGCCTCATATTTGACGACAATGCGCTGGTCGAGGGCAAATCCTCGATGTTTGTGAGCGACCTGCACGAACGTGAGGTTTCTTTGTCCCCGACGCTCCAGCACATCCTGGAGCAGCCAGTGCGCGACTACTATCAGCATTGGGGCATCAATGAGTGAGACTCGTCATCGTTGTCACCTCGAAGCTGGTGATTTTGACTTCTGAGGCGCGACCAAGACAGCGCGCAAGCCGCGTTGTCCTGGATTCGAGACTTCGGTGTCCACGCAAATGAGAAAGTAATTGTGAACAACAACGTCATTGAATTGAACGAAGCGAACTTCGACCGGGAAGTGCTCAATGCCACGCAACCCGTGCTGGTCGAGTTTTGGGCCGGCTGGTCTGACCCGTGCAAGGCCATGGCCCCGATGCTTGAATCCGTCGCGGAGGACGATGCCGTCCCCGTCAAAGTTGCCAGGGTGAACGTGGAGCACCACGAAAAGCTGACCGAGCAATACGGCGTGCGGGCCGTGCCCACCCTGCTCATTTTCAACCAGGGCGGCCTGCAGGACCAGATCGTTGGACGAACCACCGAGCAGGCCGTGCGCGAGAGACTGGAGCGCTTGAAATGAATTTTCAGGAGGCAAATCCAAAGAAATCTTCAACCGCACCAACCCGGAGGCATTGGAGCACCATCAGTGAACGCACCAGTGACTGGCGGTGCTGGCACGAAAGAAATTATCTAATGCCCAAACAACAACTTCACGCGAATAAACAACAAGAAGAACTGCGAAAACACACCTGACTTTGAAATCGTTCAACGAATTGCCTGTTGAAAACTGTTGCTGCCAAACCCGCATCCGCCTCGCGCAAAAACCGGGGAGGGTTTAAGCCGGACTGTCGCTTCACCCCGCCACTCGCCGTCTGTGGCAGGGATCGGCGCGGAAAAGTCCGAACCCGTCCACTTCCGGCAACAGGCGGCCCCCAGTTCCTACTCCTGGGTTCATGGGGGATTGAACGATTGAACCAGGTCCGGCACGTTCGCGAACCGGCGGAAGCCATTCCCGCGTGCAAAAAAATAATGAACAAACGCAAGTAGAAAGGAAAAACACATGACCAAAAGAACGAACTCAAAAAACAGCAGTGATGACAGGAGACAAACCTTCGCATTCACCGCTCCTGACGCGTTGAGCGTATTGCTGGCAGGCGACTTCACACAATGGCAGGCAAAAGCCATTTCCATGAAGAAGGATGCCGAAGGGGTTTGGAAGACCACTGTGGCCCTGCCGCCCGGCACCCACCACTACCGGTTCATCGTGGACGGCGAGTGGCGGGATGACCCGGAATGCACGCTGCGCGTGGCCAATCCTTACGGCGGTCACGACGCCGTCCGGCAGATCGCTTGATGTTGAATGACAGACCCTCGGGGTGAGCACCAAGGACAACGGAAAAATCCACGGCGCACCAAAGTTGAAGACATCATGATCCGCGACACCCATTCCGGCAGCATCCTCTTCCTCGGCAGAATGGCCGATCCGACCCGATCCTGATCAAATCCCTGTCGCATATGCCAAAGAAATCCTCAACGGCACCAAACCGGAGACATTGGAGCGCCGTGAATAAAGATACCAGGGATAAACCGTTGAAGAAATTGACGCTAACGAGCCAACGCATCGGCATCGCCGCCGACCATGGAGGTTACGAGTTGAAGGAATATCTGGCCGGGAAATTGCGCGAAGCCGGTCATGAAGTGGTTGACTTCGGCGACGGCCGGCCGAAAGAGGATGATGACTATCCGGATTTTATCGTGCCGCTGGCACGGGCGGTTGCCGCCGGGAAAGTGGATCGCGGAGTGGGCATCTGTGGCAGCGGGGTGGGAGCATCGGTCTGCGCGAACAAAGTGGCGGGGGTTCGGGCCTGCTTGATTCACGAAAACTTTTCGGCGCATCAAGGNNCACGCCCTCGCCTGGGAATTGGTGCAGACCTTTCTCGCTGCGCGATTCACCGGAGCGGAGCGATTTCGTCGGCGGCTCGCGAAAGTGACGGAACTCGAAAGCAAACCACCAAAGAAAACGTCATGAAAATAAGTCCCCTGGCCGGAAAACCGGCGCCACTTGCAATACTCGTCAACGTGCCGCAGCTCATTACGGCCTACTATACCGGGGTGCCCGACCCTTCGGTGCCGGCCCAACGCGTGGCTTTTGGCACCTCAGGACATCGCGGCTCGTCGTTCAAGCTGGCTTTCAATGAATGGCACATTCTCGCGATCACTCAGGCGATTTGCCTGTATCGCAAGCGGCAAAACATCTCCGGCCCGTTGTATCTCGGCATTGACACGCACGCGCTTTCTGTTCCGGCCTGCGCCACCGCTCTTGAAGTGCTGGCGGCAAATGGCGTCGAGGTGATGCTCGCCGAAGGGGATGAATACACGCCGACCCCGGTGATTTCCCATGCGATCCTGACTTACAATCGCGGGCGCAAAAAGAGGCTGGCCGACGGGATTGTCATCACACCCTCGCACAATCCGCCGCATGACGGCGGCTTCAAATATAATCCGCCGAGTGGCGGGCCGGCGGACACGGTCGTCACCAGTTGGATTGAGGCAAAGGCGAATGCGCTGTTGGAAGCCCAACTCAAGGGGGTGAAACGAATTCCCCACGAGCGGGCACTGCGCGCCGCGACGACGCATCGGCACGACTATCTTACCGCCTACGTCAACGACCTCGGCAACGTCGTTGACATGAAGATTATTCGCAGCGCAAAACTCCGTCTCGGCGTTGATCCGCTGGGCGGTGCCGGTGTTCATTACTGGGCGCGGATTGCGGAGCAACATAAGTTAAACCTGACCGTGGTTGACGAGGCGGTTGATCCCACCTTTCGGTTCATGACAGTGGATTGGGATGGCCAGATTCGCATGGATCCGTCCTCGCCTTATGCGATGCAGCGGCTGATCAAGATGAAGGACCGTTTTGATCTCTCGTTCGCCTGCGACACCGACCACGACCGGCATGGGATTGTCACCAAAGGCGAAGGATTGCTGCCGCCTAATCACGACCTTTGCGCAGCGATTTTCTATCTTTTCCAGAACCGGCCGAAGTGGTCAAAATCGGCGGCGGTCGGCAAAACGTTAGTGAGCAGCCAAATGATAGACCGCGTCACCGCAAAACTTGGCCGGAAGCTTTTCGAGGTGCCGGTTGGTTTCAAGTGGTTCGTGGATGGTTTGCTTGATGGCTCGCTGGGATTTGCCGGAGAGGAGAGCGCAGGTTCGGTTTTCCTTCGTCTGGATGGCACCGTCTGGACAACGGACAAGGATGGAATTGTCCCCTGTTTGCTCGCCGCCGAGATGACCGCGCGAACGGGCCACGATCCCGGAAAAAATTACCGCAAACTCACGCGCGAGTTCGGTGAGCCTGTCTACGACCGCGTTGATGCCCCAGCCACGCCGGAACAAAAGGAGCGGTTGGCGAAACTTTCACCGCAACAGGTCAAACTCACCGAATTGGCGGGCGAAAAAATCAAGACCATCCTCACCCATGCGCCGGGCAACGATGCGCCCATCGGCGGGTTGAAAGTGGTGGCCGAAAGCGGCTGGTTCGCGGCGCGTCCGTCCGGCACCGAGGACATCTATAAAATTTACGCCGAGAGCTTTCAAGGAGAGAATCATCTGCACCGCATCCTGAAGAAGGCGCAGACAATCATCAACGGTGCTTTGGCGGTATCACCTCCGAAGCCGGAGATCCCGTCCAAGCCAAAACGAAAAAAAAGCCATGAACAAACAAACACCGGTCAGCAAGCCGATCTATAGTCCTTTAACTGCGAATGTCGAAGGATTCGATTCCCTGGCGGAGTTGGCGCTGGACCTGCGCTGGTCGTGGAATCATGCCACCGACGAAGTGTGGCGGCAGCTTGATCCTGCGCTGTGGGAGTCCACTCAAAACCCCTGGGTGGTCCTGCAGACTGTTTCGATGGACAAGCTCCAGCGCGTGCTGGCCGATCCCACCTTCCGCAAGAACATTGATGACCTGCTGCGAGCCAAGCGTCAGGCGGCGGAGACGTCCGCGTGGTTTCAGCAAAATCATCCACAGTCTCCATTGAAGTGTGTCGCCTATTTCAGCATGGAATACATGTTGAGCGAGGCGCTCCCCATTTACTCAGGCGGGCTGGGCAATGTGGCCGGTGATCAGCTCAAAGCCGCCAGCGACCTGGGCGTGCCGGTGATCGGAGTGGGGTTGCTCTACCAGCAAGGCTATTTTCGTCAGGTGATTAACAAGGACGGAGCGCAACAAGCCCTTTATCCGTATAACGACCCCGGACAGTTGCCGGTCACGCCATTGCGCCAGCCGAACGGAGAGTGGTTGCGGTTGGAGATTGCCTTGCCTGGCTACTCGGTCTGGCTGCGCGCCTGGCAGGTCCAGGTTGGTCGGGTGAAACTTTACCTGCTGGACAGCAATGACGCGGCGAACTTCCCCGCGCATCGCGGGATTACCAGCGAGTTGTATGGCGGCGGACCGGAGTTGCGCCTCGCGCAGGAGATGCTGCTTGGCATCGGCGGCTGGCGGCTGCTCGCCGCACTCGGCATCCAGCCGGATGTCTGTCACTTGAATGAAGGTCATGCGGCCTTCGCGGTGTTGGAGCGTGCCCGCAGTTTCATGCAAGAGAACGCGCAGCCTTTTGAAGTGGCGCTGACCGCCACGCGAGCGGGGAATCTCTTCACGACCCACACGGCGGTGGCCGCCGGGTTTGACCGTTTCACTCCGGCGCTCATCGAGCAATACCTCGGCGGTTATGCGGAGAAGAAACTCGGAATTTCCCTCCACGACTTGCTGGCCTTGGGCCGCCAGAATCCGGACGACGCGTCGGAAAATTTCAACATGGCCTATCTGGCCATCCGTGGCAGCGGCTCGGTGAATGGCGTGAGTCGCTTGCACGGGAAAGTCAGCCGGCATCTTTTTGAGCCGCTGTTTCCCCACTGGCCGCAGGACGAAGTGCCCGTCGGCCACGTGACCAACGGAGTTCACATGCCGACCTGGGACTCAGCAGCAGCCGATGATTTTTGGACCAAGGCCTGTGGAAAAGACCGCTGGCTGGGAATGAAGGAAAACCTGGAGCAGGACATTCGCCGCGTCTCCGACGACACCCTTTGGCAATTTCGCATCGCTACCAGCAAGTCTCTGGTTGAATACGCTCGCGAGCGTCTGGCCCGGCACTATGCCGCCGCCGGCGCGCCGCCCGAGACGGTTGAGGAGGCGAAACACCTATTTGACCCCAACGCATTGACACTGGGCTTTGCGCGGCGTTTCGCGACCTATAAAAGGCCAAACCTGCTGTTGCACGACCCGGAGCGACTGCTTCGTTTGTTATCCAATCCACAGCGCCCGGTGCAACTCATCATTGCGGGCAAGGCTCATCCTGCGGACTTGGCGGGACAAGCGCTGATCCAGAAATGGATACAGTTCATTCGTCAAGCCGAAGTCCGTCCTCATGCGATTTTCTTGAGCGACTATGACATGCACTTGACCGGACGTTTGGTGCAGGGTGTGGATGTCTGGATCAACACGCCCCGGCGACCCTGGGAGGCGTGCGGAACGAGCGGCATGAAGGTGCTGGTCAACGGCGGCATCAATCTTTCGGAATTGGATGGCTGGTGGGCCGAAGCCTATGTTCCGGTTCTGGGCTGGGCGCTGGGCGATGGTCAGGAACATGGCAACGATCCGGCCTGGGACGCGGTCGAAGCCGAGGCGCTATACGAACGGCTCGAACGGGAGGTGATTCCCGAGTTTTATAACCGCAACGAGAAGGGCATTCCCACGGCTTGGGTCGCGCGAATGCGGGAAAGCATGGCGCGTTTGACTCCGCGTTTTTCCGCCGACCGCACCGTGCGCGAATACACGGAGGAACACTACCTACCGGCGGCTACTGCCTATCTTTCACGCGTGGCCAACAAAGGCGCAGTCGGCAAGCAAATGGTGGACTGGCGGCACAGTCTGGAACAGAAATGGGCTACGCTGCACTTCGGCGCAGTGAAGGTGGAGACTCGTGACGGGAAACACATCATTGAAGTTCAAGTTAGTCTTCATGGCCTCGACCCCAAGGCGGTGCGGGTGGAGCTTTATGCCGACGGGATCAAAGAAAATCCTCCTGTGCGGCAGGAGATGACCTGCCTTCATCCATTGGCCGACGAGTCAGGCAACTACGTTTACAGCGCAACTGTCGCTGCGGACCGCCCATCGGCGGACTATACGGCAAGAGTGATGCCGCGCTGCGACGGCGTGGTAATTCCATTGGAAGATGCACGAATCCTATGGCAACGATGATGAAAACGCCGCAACGAGGTTTGCGCGACTACATTTCGGAGATCTCCGAGCGCGCTGATGTTCGAGCAGGCTCTCCGCTGCCTTTGGGAACCCAGGAAAGCGGAAATGGAGTAAATTTTGCCATTTTCAGCCGCAATGCCAGCCGGGTTCGACTGGAGCTTTTCAACCATCCCGAAGACGCGGTGCCCGCGCGGGCCATTGACCTGGATTCAGCGCGCAACCGCACCGGCGACGTGTGGCACGTCTGGGTAAAAGGTATCGCTTCCGGTCAACTCTATGCCTACCGGGTGGACGGCCCTTACGAGCCAAATAAAGGGCGTCGTTTCAATTTCAAAAAGCTGCTCCTTGATCCCTTCGCCACCGCGATTTCGCAACTGCCACCGTGGGACTTTGCATCCGCGCTGGGATACGACCCGTCGTCGTCGGGGAAAGATTTGACTCCATCGAAGCTGGACAATGCCAAGACGATGCCAAAATGCGTTTTTGTCAACGACCCCTTCAATTGGGCTGGAGACCAGTCGCCACGGCATCCGTGGTCGAAGACGGTCATTTATGAAACGCATGTGCGCGGTTTTACCATTCATCCGAAGTCGGGCGTGAACCATCCGGGGACTTACCGGGGCCTGATGGAAAAGATTCCTTATCTCAAAACCCTGGGCGTGACTGCGGTGGAACTGATGCCCGTGCAGGAGTTCAATGAAACTTCGGTCACGCGCCGGAATCCGCAAACCAATCAACGGCTCAAGAATTACTGGGGATATGATTCCGTGGCCTTCTTTGCGCCCAAAGCTTCCTACAGCAGTTCGGGAAGTTTGGGCCAGCAGAAGCTGGAATTCAAGGAAATGGTCCGGACCTTTCACAAAGCCGGAATTGAAGTGATCCTGGACGTGGTGTTCAATCATACGGCGGAGGGAAACGAACTGGGGCCGACACTCTGTTTCCGCGGGATGGATAATGCGATCTTCTACACACTGGCGGACGACAAGCGCTACTACAAAGATTACGCGGGGACCGGCAATACCGTCAACGCCAACCATCCCGTGGTGCGGGACCACATCATGGCCGCGCTCCGCTATTGGACGGCCGAGATGCACGTGGACGGATTCCGGTTTGACGAGGCGTCAGTGCTCGACCGGGACAGCACCGGCAGGCTGCTGGCCAAGGCCCCGCTGCTCGAACGGATTGCCGAGGATCCGCTGTTGAAACACGTGAAAATCATCGCCGAAGCGTGGGACGCCGCCGGTGCATATGAGGTGGGTAGTTTTTCAAAGCGGCGCTGGGCGGAGTGGAACGGCCATTACCGGGATGAAGTCCGGCGTTTCTGGCGCGGCGGTGATGGGATGCTTGGTTTGTTCGCCCAGCGTATCTGCGGCAGCGCCGACATCTATACCAAGTCGGGCAAAGGCCCCGAGGGCAGCGTCAATTTCGTCACGTGCCACGACGGCTTCACCCTGAACGACCTTGTGAGCTACAGCGACAAGCACAATGAGGCGAACGGGGAAAACAACCGGGATGGAATTGACGCCAACTACAGTGGAAACTACGGCTGCGAGGGCGGGACGAAGGACGCCGGGATCGAGTCCGTCCGAAAACGCCAGATCAAGAATTTCCTGATGACCCTGCTGGTTTCGCGCGGAGTGCCGATGCTATTGGGCGGAGATGAATTCCGCCGGACGCAAGGCGGCAACAACAACGCCTACTGCCAGGACAATGAAACCAGTTGGATTGACTGGACCCAGCTTGAACAGCATCAGGAGATTTACCGGTTTGCCCACGGCATGATTGCTTTTCGCCGTGCTCATCCGATTCTGAGCAAGGAACAATTCTATACGGACGCCGAGATCCATTGGTTTGGCCTGCAAGGGGGATTGCCCAACTGGGCCGACCCGAAAGAAAAGCATTTTGCCTGTTTGATCCATGAAGATGAGCAGCGTGCATTATTCCTCATGTTCAATGCCGGTGCCGATGCGGTTGATTTCCATTTGCCTCCCATAACGCACGGGGCTCAGTGGCATCTGGCTGTTGATACTTTTGGGGAAACGCCACATGATTTGTTGGGTGCCGGCGAGGAACCGCTTTTGAAATATCCACAAACTTACCTCCTGCAACCCCGCTCCAGCGCCATCCTTCTGGCACGGAAGCCGGAATCTGCCTTGGAAGGTGGTTCCGTATGAATCAACGAGCCTCCGGGATACTTCTCCATCCAACCTCCCTTTCCAATCCCTATCCCATCGGCGATCTGGGGCCTCCGGCAACTGCCTTTGTGGATTTCTTGGTCGAGAGTGGACAGCATTGGTGGCAGATGCTGCCGATTGGCCCAACCGGAGGAGAAAATTCGCCTTACCAGTCACCGTCCGCCTTTGCGGGTAATCCGCTTCTGGTAAGTCCTGATCGGTTGGTGAAGCAAGGGCTTCTCAGCCGGCAGGAAATCGGTCTTCCAATCTCCGGGGTCGCTGGAAATGTGAACTATCCCGAAGCGGCACGCTGGAAAATGGCCTTGTTAAAAAAAGCATTCGAGCATTTTGGAGAGAAGAGGCACGTTGGCAGACAATCTGAATTCGACACATTTTCAAGAGAAGAGTATTACTGGCTTGAGGATTTTTCGTTGTTCTCGGCCATCCAAGAGAAAGAGGGCACTTTGGATTGGACTCGATGGAACCAAGAACTGCGAACGCGCCAGCCAGACGCCGTCATTCGCGCGCAGAAACACTTTGCCGATGACATACGTTATCATGAGTTTTTCCAGTGGCAGTTTTCAGTGCAGTGGAAAGAGTTAAAGACTTACTGTGCGTCCAAAGGCATTCAATTAATCGGCGATATTCCCCTGTTCGTGGCTCACCACAGCGCCGATGTCTGGGCTCATCCCGAACTTTTCAAACTGAACACCGATGGAAATCCTGCGGTGGTTGCGGGAGTCCCACCCGATTATTTTTCCAAAACCGGGCAGCTCTGGGGGCTTCCCGTGTATCGCTGGGAGGCGCTTCAAGCGCAGAACTACCGCTGGTGGATCGAACGCCTGCGGATGGCATTTGGCCGGTTCGATGTCAATCGGCTGGATCATTTCATCGGCTTTGTCCGCACCTATGAAGTGTCTGCCCAAGCCAGGACGGCTGTGAACGGGCAGTATCAACCTGGCGGAGGCGCGTCTTTTTTCAAAGCCATCCGCGAAGCCCTTGGATCATTGCCTTTGATTGCGGATGATCTCGGGGCCACATCCCCCGAAGTGGTGACTTTACTCGATCAATTTCAGATTCCCGGCACCCGGGTGCTCCAATTCGAGTTCGGNNGTGGTCTATACCGGAACCCATGATAACGACACAACGGCAGGCTGGTACCGGAAGTTGCCAGGCACGCCACGCAAAGCCTTGGAAAAAAAACTGGGAGCAAACAACCGGGAAATTGTCTGGGCCATGATCCGTGAAGCGCTGGCATCGCAGGCCAACACTGCCATCGTTCCGGCGCAAGATCTCCTGGAACTGGGGTCGGAAGCGCGAATGAATTTTCCTGGAATTGCGAAAGGAAACTGGGGTTGGCGACTGAAGGATGGCGCGCTGACCCGGAAACTCGCGCAAAGGCTGCGAAGCCTGACCATAGAATGTGGGCGACTGAAGACTGGTGAACTCAGCTCCGCTGCTCGGTGTCAAAAAGATGACCCGATGTCACGGATCGCGAAGCGGGCTTATGAATTATACGAGCGACGGGGCCGCCAGAACGGTCAAACCGACCAGGATTGGCTCCAAGCGGAACGGGAAATAAAGCTGGAGGCGACACGATGACAAATAACATGAAAACTCCGATTCAATACATCATCCTCGCGGTGCCTTTTCACGCCGATGCCGCGACCCATGATGAGATGGCGCGGAAAGTGAATGAAAGACTGATCGCCGGTTACGAACTGTTTGGCGCACCGTTCCTCAGCGAGGAAATGATGTATCAGGCCATGACGAGGCCGATTCTCCAGACTTCCCCACGCCCGACCCAATGAAAAGAAGCGCACCAATCACGGCATTGTTTCTGGATATTGGCGGCGTCCTGCTCACCGATGGGTGGGATCATCATGCCCGCAAACGCGCAGCGAGGAACTTCAAGCTGGAGTTGGCCGAGATGGAGGATCGGCATCACCTGACCTTCGACACCTACGAGGAGGGAAAGCTCACGCTGCAAGAATATTTAGGCCGGATGGTGTTCTACGAGGAGCGGCCGTTTACTCCGGCTCAGTTTCGGAAATTCATGTTCGCCCAGTCCAAGCCGTATCCCCAGATGATCGAGTTGGTCCGCAAGCTCAAGGCAAAGTTCGGATTGAAGATCGCCGTGGTCAGCAACGAAGGGCGCGAACTGAATGCGTATCGGATTCGAAAGTTCAAGCTGGATGGGTTCGTGGATTCTTTTGTCTCCTCCAGCTTCGTCCACGTCCGCAAGCCCGACGCGGACATCTTTCGGCTCGCGCTGGACATCGCCCAGGTGCCAGCCCGGCAGGTACTCTACATCGAAAACACCCCGATGTTCGTCCAGGTCGCGGAAGGTTTGGGGATTCGAAGCATTCTTCACACGGATTACAGGTCCACGTGCGCGAAACTGGCTTCGCTGGGCTTGCAGAATGACGTCGGAGACACACATGAAACCCGCTAACCCACGCATCCTGACCATCAACGGCGGCTCGTCGAGCATCAAGTTCGCGCTCTACCATGTCGAAGAACCACTGAAGCGAGGGCTGTATGGAAAGGTTGACCGCATCGGCTTGAGCGGGACAAATCTGACGTTCAATGAACCGACGAAGAAAAAACCGGAGCGCCACAAGCTCGCCGCCGCCGATCACAAATTAGCGGCGAATGCCCTGATAGACTGGCTCGAAAAGCAAATTGATTTCAAATCGGTAAAAGGCGTGGGACATCGCGTGGTTCATGGGATGAAACACACCGAGCCGGAGATTGTCACAAAAAAACTATTGGATGAACTGCGTCGCATCAGTCCAAACGACCCGGATCATCTGCCGCGCGAGATCGAACTGATCGAGACATTCCGCCAGCGTCATCCGAAATTGCAACAGTTGGCCTGCTTTGACACGGCGTTTCACCAGACCATGCCTCGCGTGGCCAAGTTGCTTCCGATTCCACGTCGCTTCGACGCCAAGGGAATTCAACGCTACGGTTTCCACGGTTTGTCCTATGCCTATCTGATGGAAGAACTCGCGCGCCTCGGCGACCCGGCGGCAAAGACTGGCAATGTGATTCTCGCGCATCTCGGTAACGGCGCAAGCATGGCCGCCGTGCGTGACGGCAAAAGCATTGATACGAGCATGTGCTTCACGCCGACGGCGGGATTGGTGATGAGCACGCGCTCCGGCGATCTGGATCCCGGCCTCGCGCCGTATCTGGCTCGCACCGAGCAAATGACCACCAGCCAGTTTTACAAAATGGTCAACCACGAGTCGGGCCTGCTTGGCGTCTCGGAAACCAGTTCTGATATGCGCGATTTGCTCGACCACGAAATGAAGGACATGCGGGCGGCGGAAGCGGTGGCGCTGTTTTGTTATCAGGCGAAAAAGTGGATCGGCTCCTTCGCTGCCGCGCTTGGAGGATTGGACACGCTCGTCTTCGCCGGCGGCATTGGCGAAAACGCGCCCGTCGTCCGCGCCCGCATCTGTGAANNCACGGTTCGCGTCATTCGCACGGACGAAGAACTGATGATTGCCCGCTCGGTTTTGCGTTTCTGCGCAGAGACTATTGCCCAATGAACATTGAACATTATGAAAGCCACCCAAACACTGCACGACCTGGGCCAGAGCCTCTGGCTCGACAACATCACTCGCGACCTGCTGAACAGCGGCACGCTCAAACGCTACATTGGCGAGTTGTCGGTGACCGGGCTGACCTCAAACCCGACAATCTTTGATCACGCCATCAAGAGTTCCGCCTACGACGTTGCCATCCGTGAGGGTCTGGACAAGGGGAAATCCGGCGAGAGCCTGTTTTTCGATCTGGCGCTGGACGATCTCACCCGCGCCGCCGACCTGTTCCGGCCAGTTCACGACCGCACGAATGGCGTGGACGGATGGGTATCGCTGGAGGTGTCGCCGCTGCTGGCGCATGACACGGCCAGCACCATCGCCGCCGCCANNAAGGAAGGTTTGCCGGCCATCGAGGAGGCGATTTTTGCCGGTGTGCCGGTCAACGTGACACTGCTGTTTTCCCGCGAGCAATACGTTGCCGCAGCCGAGGCGTATCTGAGTGGCATCGAACGGCGCATCGCCGCCGGGCTTGATCCGCAGGTCGGCTCGGTGGCCTCGATGTTCATCAGCCGGTGGGACGCCGCCGTGGTGGGCAAAGTTCCGAAGTCGTTGAACAACCGGTTCGGCATCGCCATTGCCGGCCGCATCTATCAGGCATATCTCGAACTGTTAAATACTCCACGCTCACAGCGGGCGTATAATGCCGGTGCCCGGCCGCAACGCTTGCTGTGGGCCAGCACCGGCACCAAGGATCCCAAGGCCTCCGACATTCTCTACATCAAAGCGCTCGCCTCGCCGTTCACGGTGAACACGATGCCCGAGGCGACGTTGAAAGCCCTAGCCGATCACGGCGACCTTGGCCCGATTATGGCGGTGGACGGCGGCGATTGCGAAAAAGTTTTGGCCGAGTTTGCGAAGGCCGGCATCAACGTGGATGCCCTGGCCGCGCAACTTCAGGACGAAGGCGCAAAGTCGTTTGTGAAATCCTGGAACGAATTGCTGGCGGTGATTGCAACCAAAAGTGCCGCGCTCAAGCAGACAGCCTTAAAATAAAGAGATTGCTTTAACAAAAAATCACAAACATGAAAGCGACGATCAAACCACTCACCCAGCGCCCGGCGTGGAAGGCCCTCGCCGCCCACCACAAGAAGATTAAGAATCTGCATCTGCGGAAACTGTTCGCC
Organism: Limisphaerales bacterium; assembly: GCA_003159675.1. Taxonomy (GTDB): domain Bacteria; phylum Verrucomicrobiota; class Verrucomicrobiia; order Limisphaerales; family BOG-1460; genus BOG-1460. Next base: position 9,526 of record PLQC01000004.1, on the reverse strand, counting down.
GATGACCCGAAACGCGGCGAGCGTCTGACGATTGAGGCCGTCGGCCTTTATCTGGATTATTCAAAAAACCGCATCACCGACCAGACCCTCAAACTGCTGCTGCAATTGGCCAGGGAATCCGGCTTGCCCGAAAAAATTGAGGCGATGTTCTCCGGTGAAAAAATCAACGTCACGGAAAATCGCGCGGTGCTGCACGTCGCGTTGCGCGCGCCGAAAGGCGCGAAGATTTATGTGGATGGCAAAAATGTCGTGCCGGAAGTTCACGCCGTGCTCGACAAGTTGACGGAATTTTCCAACCGCGTCCGCAGTGGCAAATGGAAGGGCCACACCGGCAAACGCATCAGGAACGTCGTCAACATCGGCATCGGCGGTTCCGACCTTGGTCCCGTGATGGCCTACGAGGCGCTCAAGCATTACAGCGAGCGCAGCCTGACGTTCCGCTTCGTGTCGAACGTGGATGGCATTGATTTCGTGGAAGCGTCCCGTGACCTCGACCCGGCGGAAACGCTGTTCATCGTTTCGTCAAAAACCTTCACAACGCTGGAGACCATGACCAACGCGCAAAGCGCACGCGACTGGCTGCTCAAAGGCCTGGGCGGCGATGTCAAATCCGTGGCGAAACATTTCGTCGCCGTCTCGACGAATGCCGAAAGAGTTTCCGCCTTTGGGATCGATACGGCAAATATGTTCGTTTTCTGGGACTGGGTTGGCGGACGCTACTCGATGGATTCGGCTATCGGTCTTTCGACGATGCTGGCAGTTGGGCCGGACAATTTCCGCGCGCTGCTCAAAGGCTTTCACGAGGTGGACGAGCATTTTCACCACACTCCATTCGAGAAAAACCTCCCGGTGCTGATGGGACTCCTGTCGGTTTGGAACAACGATTTTCTCGGCGCGCAAACGGTGGCGGTTTTGCCTTACGAACAATACCTGAAACGCTTTCCCGCGTATCTTCAGCAGTTGACGATGGAGAGCAACGGCAAACACGTCACGCTCGACGGGAAAAAGGTGGATTACCAGACCGGCCCGGTTTACTGGGGCGAACCGGGGACCAACGGCCAGCATTCCTTCTACCAGTTGATTCATCAGGGCACGCGGCTGATCCCGTGCGACTTCATCGCGTTCGGTAACGCGCTCACGCCGCTGGGCCGGCACCACGACATTCTTCTGGCGAATGTTTTTGCCCAGGCCGAGGCGCTCGCTTTTGGCAAGACCGCCGAGGAAGTCAAAGCCGAAGGCACGCCGGACTGGCTGGTGCCGCATCGCGTTTTCGAAGGCAACCGTCCGTCCAACGTCATTCTCGCCGATCGGCTCACGCCGGAAGTTCTCGGCCAGCTCGTCGCGCTTTACGAGCACAGCGTCTTCACGCAGGGCGCGATTTGGAACATTGATTCTTTCGATCAGTGGGGCGTTGAACTCGGAAAAGTTTTGGCGCAGCGGATCGTCCCCGAACTGGAAAGCAAGACCGCCCCCAGGCTTAAACACGACAGCTCAACGAACAACCTCATTTGCCGTTATCGAAAATTGAAGTCGGCGAAATAAAAACCATGGCGGATGGATCCATTTTCGGCGGGCGGTGTCCCCCCATAATCCACGTCCGGGTTATACCCCATAGCGAAGCCGCCCCTGCCGGCGCAATTTGAGTGAGTGTTGGCACCCATGCCGATCGCGGCGAAACCGATTTCTCAAACACGCTGTCAGCCGGACGCCAACAGCGAACAAAAACGAAACACGAAGAGCGAAAGAACTATTATGTTAAGTAAAGCCGGAACACTAAAGGGTTACAAATTGCACAGCCTTGACGGGGAAATAGGGAAGGTTAAAGAATTCTACTTCGATGACCAGCATTGGACCATTCGCTATCTGGTTGCAGACACGGGCAACTGGCTCCCGGGCAGGAAGGTGCTGATTTCTCCGCATGCGCTCGTTGCCGTGATTGCAGAAGATCAACATATCGCCATCAATTTAACCAAAGAGCAGATCGAGGACAGTCCATCCTTGAACAAGGACAAGCCCGTCTCCCGACAATTCCAGGAGGCCTGCTGTGCGTATTATAAATGGCCGCCGTATTGGGGCGGCCCAAACACATGGGAATCGCATCCAGACATTGTGCGGGACCGTGAAGAATGGAGGGAATCCCAGGATGAGAAAGCGTGGGATTCACATTTGCGCAGCACTCGCGATGTGAGTGGCCATCACGTCCAAGCCACCGATGGCGAGATTGGCCACGTCGAGGATTTTATCATCGATGACGAGACGTGGGCGATTCGTTATCTCATCGTCGATACGCATAACTGGTGGCCGGGAAAAAAGGTCCTGGTTTCGCCGCAATGGATCGAGCGCGTCAGTTGGAACGAAGTCGAAAGTCTTCGTCAATCTTGATCGCGAAACCATCAAGCAGTCACCGCAATACACGGAGGAGTCTCTGCTGACCCGGGATTATGAGATCGGACTGCATCGCCATTACAATCGCAAGGGATATTGGGTGGATGAACTGGCGGCCAAAGGACACTGAAACGGAAAAACACAATTAACAACTTAGAATATGAAACACCACAAACATCCACACCAGCAAGGCTCCAACGGCGAACAGAATCCTGACCCGAAAAAGATCGAGCGCCGCGCTTATGAACTCTACCTGGACCGAGGAAGCGAACCCGGCCACGACTTTGAGGATTGGCTGCGAGCGGAACGCGAGTTGAAGGAGCGGAGCGAAGCCGCTCCTGTCAGAATTGCCGTGTGAATGTGGAGTATCATTTGAGAACGGCCATTCGCCGGCTCGGTTGAGCCGACCGCGGTGCGGGCGAAAAACCCGTCAAACGGTTGAGCTCGCACCGCGAGAAATCGAACTGATGAATGCGTAACCATATTGAAACGAAGAAAGGACCAACTTGAACGGTTCCACTCCTGAATCCGAAACGCCGGAAGAGATGGGACGACGCAAGTTTTTGGTGTGTGCCTGCGGCATCCTGGCGGCACCGTTAACGGTGGCGATCGGGTATCCGCTGGCCGCCTCGCTGGTGGGCACCATCTATCACCAGTCCAAGCTGCAGTTCTCGAAAACGCCCGGATTTGACAGCGCGCCGCGGGGACAGCCCATCAAACTGAATTTCACCGACATCGAGACGGACGCCTACTTGCGGACGGAAACGAGTGAAGAAGTGTGGGTCATCAAGCATAGCCCAACGGAGGCGACCGTGTTCTCTCCCGTCTGCCCGCACATGGGCTGCCGTTCCAACTGGAACCCGGAATTGAAGAAATTCATCTGTCCGTGCCACGGCAGCATTTTTTCCATCACAGGCAAGGTGGAAGGCGGACCGTCGCCACGGGCGTTGGATACGTTGACTCACAAGATTGAAAACGGCGCGCTTTACGTGCAGTGGGAACGGTTCGAGACGGGCGTCGCGAAAAAAGTTCGTGTCTGAATCAATAATATGGATTCACCCGTCAAGCCCAAGCATCGGCTCCGCCAATGGGTCGAGAAACGCTGGCCGGTCGCCTCGGTCATGCGCTGGGGTACCGTTGACGAGATTCCCGGCGGCACCAGGTTCGCCTACGTTCTGGGGAGCGCCACGCTGGCCTTGTTTGCGGTGCTGGTAATCACAGGCGTGTGGCAATTGCTGTATTACGTTCCTACCGTTGACCACGCGTATGACAGCGTGATGTTTCTGCGCTTGCAGGTGCCGCTCGGCTGGCTGGTTCACGGACTGCACTACTGGGCCGCCCAGGCGTTTATCGTGGTGATGGGACTCCACATGGCACGGGTGTTCATCTGGGCGGCTTACAAGAAACCCCGCGAGCTCACCTGGGTGCTTGGGGTGGTGCTGTTGCTTTTGGGGGCGGCCTTCATTTTCACGGGGGCAATCCTGCCCTGGGACTCGCTGGGGTATTGGGCGGGAGTGGTCGGAACCAACATGGCGGGAACGGTGCCGCTGATCGGAAACTTCCTGAAGCTGCTTATGCGCGGCGGGGATGCGATGGGGCAAATGACCCTGTCCCGGGCGTTTGCTGTCCACGTGGCGATCCTGCCGGCCTTGACGTTCTTCTTCATTGTCGCGCATATCGTGGCGTTCCGGCAGTTCGGTAGTGTCGGGCCTTGGAAGCCCAAGAAGCCGGAAAAGACCGGTTCGTTCTGGCCTGACCAGACCTTCAAGGATCTGCTGGTGGTCGCCGTGATCATGATGGCGCTGATTTGTCTGAGCGCATTTGTCCGCGCGCCGATTTCCGGGCCGGCCGATCCGCTGGACAACTCGTACACTCCGAAACCGGAGTGGAATTTTCTTTTCCTGTATGAGGCGCTGAAGGCGTTCAAAGGATCCTGGGAATGGATGGGCACGGTGGTCATTCCCGCGTTGCTGGTCCTGTTGCTGTTCGCGGTGCCGTTCATTGATCGCAACGAGAAGAGAAATCCTTTCCGGCGGCCGGTCGCCATGTTGTCCGGCTGCATGTTCGTGGCCGTGATCCTCGTCCTGACATTCATCGGTCATTACAGCAATTCCGGTGCGAACACACCGGCATCCAGCGCGACGGCTTCCGCGCCGATTAATCAGGTTGCCGCACCCGCAGCTTCCGCCCCAAGTCCGGCAGCACCAGAGACAGCGCCCCCGGTTTCCACGAATGCGCCTGCGCCTGCCGCGACGGCTTCCGCACCAACCAATCAAGTTGCAGCATCCGCGAACTCCGCAGTCAGTCCGGCACCGCCCGAGACACCGCCCGCGATTTCCACAAGCGTTCCAGCACCTGCCGCAGTTGCTCCTGCGCCGACCAATCAGGTTGCCGCACCCGCAGCTTCCGCCGCCACTCCGACAGCGCCGGAGACAACGCTGCCGGTTTCGACGAACGCGCCAGCGCCGGCCGCGACTGCGCCGGCGCCGGCTAATCAAGTCGCAGCATCCGCCAACGCCAACCCGGCCGCGAGCAAGCAAAACGTAATTCCATCCCAAACAAATGCAGTCGCAGACAACGATTCGGGATCAACGAACCAAAGTCCCACTTATCTTCGCGAAGTGCAGCCGATCTTCGCGGCCAGTTGCGCCCGATGCCACAACCCGCAGACCAGAATTTACAACTGGCTGGATTATAAATCCGCCTTCGCCGATCGTTGGGAGATCAGACGCCGGGTTTGGGACAGTTGGAAAGGATGGTATTACAAGGAGGCAATGCCCCTGCCTGGCAGCCCTGAATCACTGGCGTTCACCGATGCGGAACGTCTAACGATTCGTAAGTGGGTGGACGGCGACGGCGGCGCTGTTCGCGGAGTTGCACCGGCCCCAGCCCCAATTGCTCCGGAACCAACCAATCAAGTCGCCGGATCCGCAACTTCCGCCGCCAGTCCGGCAGTTCCCGGATCAAGCCAGCCCAACACGACTGCTGCCACGACCGACCTCCAGGCAGGCGGGGGTCTTTTCGTTTCAGCGGGTTGTGTGACCTGCCACAAGATCGAAGGCAAAGGCGGCGTGGCGGGGCCTGATTTGTCCCATGAGGCGAAGTTAGGCCGCTCAAGCCAATGGCTGATCACGCAGATTACTGATCCTCGAAAGCACGTTCCTACGACCATCATGCCGGCGCACAAGAATTTGACCCAATCGCAACTCAAGGGCCTGGCAGATTTTATTCTGAATCCCTCATCCAGCCAGGCTGGACTCGGTGCCGGCACAGAGTCGAGTGCAAAGATACAGCCTTCCGCCTCAGCGGCACAGCCGGCGCAGGAGCAACAAAACACAACTAACACCAGCCCGAATTCCGCATCGCCCGCCACCGACGCACCAGCAGCGTCCGCGACCGTTGTCAAAATGATCGGCGATCCCAAGCACGGCGCGATCCTGTTCGACCTGGATTGCGCAAAATGCCACGGCAAGGATGGAGAAGGCAAAGTGGCGAATCCCGGTTCGCAGGCTGGCGTGGTGTCACCGCTTGCGCCCATTTCCCGGGGCTTGTTCAGTGATGATCCCGTCGTGTTCGCGGCTAACATTGATCGGTTCATCCAGCACGGGGCCACGCCGCCCGGTCCAGCCCCGGCGTTGCAGATGCCGGCCTTCGGAACCACCCGTTCGCTCACGGTCCAGGAGATCGCCAACATCGAGGCCTACGTTCTGTCCCTGAACGGCGTGGACGCGGCGAAAATCATTCATCCGGGAATCACACCTTTGCGGTTTGTTGAAGGGACGGTGGCGCTCTTTGCCGTGGCCCTCCTGGCGATCGGCGGGCTGTGGATCCGAAGTCGAGCATCCTTTCCCACCCAGACCGGAGGCCACACGACCCCGGAAGAAGTTCAAAACCTCAAGCACGAAGTCGCAGCCCTCAAACACAAGTTGGAGGAGATGGAAACGCGGAACCCGAAAGACAGTTCTGGAAGCATTGACTCTCAGCAATGAACCGACCGCCGTTCCTGACCGGGTGTATGAGGCTCTTCGACGAATACGGCCCGGCGCGGGCCAAGGTTCGCGTCATTCGCACAGACCGAAGAACTGACGATTACACGCTCGGTGCGCCGCGTGCTTGGACTCGCCCCGGCGACTTGAAACTAGCTCCGGTGACGCGATAAAATACATCCTTCGCTGGAGCTTTTTCGGCGACCTGTGGCCCCATAATCGATGTCCGGGTTATACCCCATAGCGAAGCCGCCCCCGCCGGCGCAATTTGAGTATTGGCACCCGCGCCGATCGCGGCGTAACTGATTTGTCAAACGCGCTGTCAGCCGGACCCCAACAGCAAACAACAAAAAGAAAGCAACAGAACATGATGAACCATACAGACGGATGGATGGGTGGATGGACGGGCGGAGGGATGTGGATTTGGGCGGTGATCGGCGTAGCGGTGCTGGTCCTGCTGGTCGTCGCGATTGGCAAGCTGTCCAAGAAATAATCGCGCGTTCACGACCCGCCAGTGAAGTGAACTGATTTGATATGGCCAAAGACCCCATCTGCGGCATGACGGTGAACGAAGCGTCCGCGCTGCGTGCCGAGCGTGATGGGCACACGTTCTACTTTTGCGGTGACCGCTGTCGGCAGAAGTTTCTGTCAACGCCCGCCACCACAAAGCACGAGGAGAAGAAGGAGCAGAAGCCGCAGGGCAAAACCATCTACACCTGCCCGATGCACCCCGAAGTGCAGCAGGATCATCCTGGCAACTGCCCCAAGTGCGGCATGACATTGGAACCGAAGACAGCAACCGCGAGCCCGGATGAAGAAGAGAATGCCGAACTGCGAGACATGACCCGGCGCTTCTGGATCGGCGCTACGCTGGCGGTGCCGGTGTTTATTCTCGCGATGGCGCACTTGATCCCGGTGCTGGGCAGACAGCCCTGGGTGAATGGCGACGTCTCACGCTGGGTACAATTTGCGCTCACCACGCCCGTGGTCTGCTGGGCGGGCTGGCCGTTCTTCAAGCGCGGCTGGCGTTCCGTCGTGACGCTTCACTTGAATATGTTCACGCTGATCGCCATCGGCGTGGGCGCGGCCTTCGTCTTCAGCGGCGTGGCAATGCTGGCGCCAGGCCTGTTCCCGCACACGATGCTACACGAGGGCAAGGTCGGCATCTATTTTGAGGCCGCTGCGATGGTCACGGTGTTGGTGCTCCTCGGTCAGGTGCTCGAACTCCGTGCCCGCAGCCGCACGGGCAGCGCCATCAAAGCGTTGCTCAACCTCGCCCCGCCCACGGCCCGGCAAGTCGCACCGGGCGGCGACCATGAAGTCCCGCTCGACCAGGTGAAAGTCGGCGACTGGTTGCGCGTGGTGCCCGGTGACAAGGTGCCCGTGGATGGCGCGGTGGTCGAAGGTCACTCCAGCGTGGAAGAATCCATGATCACCGGCGAACCGCTCCCGGTGGAAAAGACCGTCGGCGACAAGGTGACGGGCGGGACCGTCAATGGCTCCGGCAGTTTCGTCATGCGCGCCGAGCGAATTGGCAGCGACACATTGCTCGGACAAATCGTGAACATGGTGGCCGAAGCCCAGCGCAGCCGTGCGCCCATTCAAGGTCTCGCCGACAAGGTCGCGGGCATCTTCGTGCCGGTGGTGCTGGCGGTTTCGGTGCTTACCTTCGTCGTCTGGATGTGGCTTGGGCCGGAGCCAAAGCTCGCGCACGCCATCGTTAACGCAGTCGCGGTGCTCATCATCGCCTGCCCATGCGCCCTCGGCCTGGCTACGCCCATGTCCATCATGGTCGGCGTCGGACGCGGCGCGCAGGAAGGCGTGCTCGTGAAAAATGCCGAGGCTCTCGAACGGTTGGAGAAAGTCACCACGCTCGTCGTGGATAAGACGGGCACCCTTACGGAGGGCAAACCCAAGCTCATGGATGTCCTGCCGAGTGGCGGTTTCGATGCAAAGGAGTTCCTGCGTCTTGCTGCCTCACTGGAGCAGAACAGCGAACACCCGCTCGCCGCGGCGGTTGTGCGGGGCGCAAAAGAGCGAAGCATCGTTTTGGAGGCCGTGAAAGACTTTCGTTCGGTGACGGCGGGCGGAGTGCTGGGCAACATCGCCGGTCGTGTGGTGATGATTGGCAAACCGGATTTCCTGCGGAACGAAAAGGTTACCGGTCTGGAGTCGCTGGAAGCGTCGGCTGTAAAACTCCAAGAAGAGGGCAAGACCGCGATGTTTGTCGCCATAGACGGTAAGGCGGCGGGAATTCTTTCCGTCGCCGACCCGATCAAATCCACCACCGCCGAAGCCATTAAAGAACTCCACGCGCTCGGGTTAAAGCTCGTCATGCTCACCGGTGACAACCGTCGGACTGCTGACGCAGTGGCCAAACAGCTCGGCCTTGATGCGGTGCAAGCGGAGATTGAACCTGCCGTTAAAGTCGAGCATGTCAAAAAGCTGCGCGCGGAAGGTAAACACGTTGCGATGGCCGGCGATGGCATCAACGACGCGCCCGCCCTCAGCGAAGCTGAAGTCGGCATTGCCATGGGCACCGGCACCGACGTGGCGATGCAAAGCGCGGGCATCACGCTCGTGCGCGGCGACCTTCGCGGCATTGCCAAGGCCATCCGCCTGAGTCGCGCCACTCTGCGGAACATCCGGCAGAATTTGATCTTTGCCTTTCTCTACAACGCGCTGGGCATTCCGGTGGCGGCGGGGGTGCTCTACCCGTTCTTCGGTTGGCTGCTCAGCCCGATCATTGCCGGNNGCCGCGATGAGCCTGAGTTCCGTCTCGGTCATCAGCAACGCCTTGCGGCTGCGAAAAGTGAAACTGTGATTTATGAAAAATATGAAAACAAAAACCAACACACTTACTCCGGACATGCTACAGAAAATGGACGCCTATTGGCGCGCCGCCAACTATCTTTCGGTCGGCCAGATTTATCTCTACGACAATCCGCTGCTGAAGGAACCGCTGAAACTGTCGCACGTCAAGCCGCTGGTGGTTGGACACTGGGGCACGACGCCGGGCCAGAACTTCATCTATGTGCATCTGAACCGGGTCATCAAAAAGTATGACTTGGATATGTTCTACATCGCCGGTCCCGGTCACGGCGGCCCGGCGATTGTGGGCAACGTTTACCTCGAAGGCACCTGGAGTGAAGTTT
>PLQC01000041.1 GCA_003159675.1 Limisphaerales bacterium | reverse complement strand
AGCTGAACATCCACGACACCGCCGGCCTGACCCGCTACGCCATCGGTGCGGGCATCATCGAGAGCAGCGTTCAGTTGACCATTGTATAGCCCGGAGATGGGGCGAATACCCCATCGCATCCGCCGCTGTATTGCTTTCCGCTACAGCCTGTAGTGGTTTCCACGATGGATTTGTCGATAAATCCAGTACTGAAGAATCATTAGAACACAGGACAGACAACGTTCCCCGTTTGTGTCATTCTGTCCGGACGAATTCTTCATCAGAGCATCAAGTGTGATGGAAAGTGGCGAGGCTGATGTGGGTTCAAGGATGATTCAATGCCGAAAACAATCGGTACTGAGTCACAGGCTGGCATTGGAATAAGTATGAGGACTGAGTTTGATAAGGCATGGTACTGCGCCCGGACAAAGCCGAAGCATGAACACATTGCTGCGGCGAATGTGAACCGGAATCTGGGTTTGGAAGTGTTCAATCCGCGACTCCGGATGGAACGCGCCACCCGTCGCGGGGTGGTACGAACCACCGAACCGCTGTTCCCCTGCTACATTTTCGTCCAATGCTTCACCGCGGCGTGGAATGACATCCGGTACGTCACAGGGGTCAGCAGTCTCGTCCATTTCGGAGAGAGGATCCCCTCGGTGCCGGATTCAGTGATCGATGAACTGAAGGAACATTTCGACGCGGAAGAACCGCTGGAGGTGGAAGACCGTCTGTTTCCCGGGACTGAAGTGTTGATTGCCGACGGCGCTTTCCGGGGGTTTCAGGCAATTGTGTTGCGAATGCTTCCTGCCCGGCGACGCGTGCAGGTGTTATTGGACATCCTCGGCCGCTCGACGCCGGTGGAGGTGGATCGGACGTCCATCAGCCCGGAGAATCGGAGCATGGCTGATCTGCTGCCGACCCTGGCGCTGGCGCGGCAGCCGGAGCCTGGATGGATATGATTGACTCAAAAAGCATTCCCTCGCGGAGTTGCGCGGACTTGGCGGACGATGTTGCGTTCGATCCGACGCCGGGACTGCCTGGCTGGAAGCGCGCCATCGATCTCTGTCTCATTCTGCTGACGGCGCCGGTATGGCTTCCCGTGATGCTCGTCACTTCGGTGGTGGTCAAGATTGCATCTCCGGGCCCGGCCCTGTTCTCTCAGGTGAGGATGGGCTATCGGGGTCGGCCTTTCACCTGTTACAAGTTTCGAACCATGCACGTGCATGCCGACACCGGGATCCACAAGGGCCATCTCAGCCGGCTCATGGACTCGAACCTGCCCATGAGAAAACTGGATTCAGCCGGCGATCCGCGATTGATCTCCTGCGGACTCCTGCTGCGGTCCCTGGGTCTGGACGAATTGCCGCAGCTTTTCAACGTGCTTCGGGGCGAAATGAGCCTGGTGGGTCCGCGCCCGTGCCTGCCCTACGAATACGAGAACTATACTCCGCGCCACCGTCAACGATTTCGGGCGGTGCCGGGTTTGACAGGTTTATGGCAGGTGAGCGGCAAGAACCGCACAACTTTCGAAGAAATGATCGACTTGGACATTCGCTACGTGGGGAACAAGTCGGTGTGGCTGGACTTGAAGATCCTCTTCAAGACCATTCCGGCCATCCTTTCGCAAACCAAACAACTCAACGAGGAGAGCAGACCGGAGTTCCAGAACGCGCAGCCGCAAGAGCGCTGACAGGCCGCCACAGACGTCCTGAAAATCAATCAACCAATCACTTTAGCAGTAATAACTATGAACAAACAAATCAATGTCGGAGTCGTCGGGTGCGGTTATTGGGGCCCCAATCTGGTCCGCAACTTCAGAGTCCTCGCCGATTGCCAGTTAAAAGCGATGTGCGATATCAGCGAAGAACGCCTGGCGCACCTCAAGTCACTTTATCCCGAAGTCGAAGGCACGACGGATTACAGCCACCTGCTGAACGGGATCGGGCTGGATGCGGTGGTGATCGCCACGTCCGTGAAGCTGCACCATCCCATGGCCAAAGCCAGCCTGCTGGCAGGGAAACATACTTTTATCGAAAAGCCCATGGCCGCCTCTTCCGAGGAATGCGAGGAACTGGTCGAAATCGCCCAGAAAAAAGGACTGGTGCTCATGGTCGGACACACGTTCCTGTACTCTCCCGCGGTCCGAAAAATCAAGGAGGTTGTCGAGTGGGGCGACCTCGGGGAAATCCGCTACATTTGCGCACGCCGGCTGAACCTTGGGCTCTACCAGAAGGACATCAATGTGGCGTGGGACCTCGCTCCGCATGATATTTCCATCATCCTGCATATCATGGAGGAGCTGCCGCTGAGCGTGAATTGCCGGGGCAGCGCCCACGTCACTCCCGGTGTCGAGGACGTCACCTCCATGTGCCTCAATTTCCGAAACAACCGGTCGGCGATGATCCAAAGCAGTTGGCTGGATCCCAGGAAAACCCGCGAGATGACCATCGTCGGGAGCAAACGGATGATCGTGTATGACGACGTGTCGGCCATCGAAAAGATCAAGATCTATGATGCGCGCGTCGAGCGTCCGCCACACTACGACACCTTCGGAGAGTTTCATTACGCCTATCACTATGGCGACATGTACGTTCCCTACATCAAACAGGAGGAACCCCTGAGGTCCGAGTGCCAGCACTTCCTGGATTGCATCCGCGAAGGCATCAGCCCGCTCACGGATGGCCGGCGCGGATTGGAGTTGGTCCGAATCCTGGAAGCTTCGTCGCAATCCCTCAAACAGGGCGGCGGTCAGGTCGTCCTCCACGCCGGCGCCGCCAGAAACGGTGTCAAGGTGGCCGCGGTGAAATGCGCGGCAGGCCCGTTGCACGATCAGCAGGAAAGCATCGTGCGCGCCTGAGCATCCGCTTGCGCACGGAATCGTTCATCGCCCATCACAAGGGATGGATTCCCAAGTCGGTTCATGTCCGGGGACGGCCCTCAGGGCCTGTTGCCCGGCCTGCCGGGCGCGGAGCGTCGGGCACGCGCGAATGAAACTCGCCCGGAATTCCGGGCGGTTCCCGTGCATTCCGGCCCCGCGCGAATGGGAATGCCCAGATTTGTGGGAATTTCGACGATGCGCGCCCCGGAAAGCCGGGTTGACGTGACGGAAAATCCCATTTCATGCTTGCGTTTTTGCCGCCTGCCCGGAAGATTTTACTTCTTTATGGAATCTGATTTCACCGAATTGCCCGTCCACGACAGACTTTTGGCCTGGTTCGAAACACACAAAAGGGAGGTCCTGTGGGGCGCGATCGTCGTGAGCGTGGCGGGTCTTGGAGCGGGATTCTTCGTCTGGCACCAGAGTGACCGGCAGGCGCGGGCCAACCAGGCCTTGTCTCAAATCATGAGCCGTGGCTCGGCCAATGGCGCGCAGCGGGAATCACCGGAGGTATTGTTGGGAGTCGCTTCGGATTATCCGAACACCGACGCCGGCGGGCGCGCTCTGCTGTTGTCCGGGGCCGCCTCCTGCACCGAGGGGAAATATGCCGAAGCGAAAGCGCGCTTCGAAAAATTTCTCCGTGAATACCACGACTCGCCGTTCGCCGCCCAGGCCTTGCTCGGCGTGGCTGTCTCTCTCGACGCCGAAGGGAAGGTCCCTGAAGCCATCGCGGCCTACAATGACATCGCCCAACATTATTCCTCTGACAACGTGATGCCCCAGGCCAGGCTGGCCGTCGGCCGGCTTTACGAGAAGCAGGGCAACCTGGAACAGGCCAGGGACGCCTACCTGGAATTGGCCCGTGTCAACTCCTTCGGCTCGATCAGCTCCGAAGCCGGCATGCGCCTCCAAGGGTTGATCGCCAGGAACCCCAACCTCGCTCCCTCCTCCAGACAGGCGTCCACGAACAGGCCGGTAATCAACTTCCCCAAACCGTGACCCTTCAGAGGCCGGCGGCGCTTTTTCGAACCTATGAAGTTGACAATTATTGGAACCGGCTATGTCGGTCTCGTGACCGGCGCCTGCTTTGCCGAAGTCGGGCACCAGGTGGTTTGCGTGGACAATGACGCGGCCAAGGTCAAATTGCTTCAGGAAGGAGGCATCCCGATTTACGAACCGGGCCTCGAGGAACTGGTGAAAGGCAACGTGGCCGCCGGGCGGCTCAACTTCACCACCAGCACGACGGAGGGTGTGGAAAAATCCGACGTGATATTCATCGCCGTGCCCACGCCGCCAATGGCCGACGGCTCCGTGGACCTGAGTTTCATCGAAAAGGTCGCCCGGGAAATCGCCAGCGCGATGACCGGCTACAAAATCGTCGTGGACAAGAGCACCGTCCCGGTCCGGACCGGCGACAAGGTCACCGAAACCATCAAGCGCTACTGCAAAGCCCGCGTCGAATTCGATGTGGTCAGCAATCCGGAATTCCTCCGCGAAGGCTTCGCCGTGGAAGATTTGATGAAACCCGATCGCATCGTCATCGGAGTCCGCTCGCAACGGCCCGTCGCCGCCATGAAAGAGATCTATGCCCCCTTCCAGGCTCCCGTGGTCGTCACCGATATCAATTCGGCGGAATTGATCAAGCACGCCTCCAATTCCTTTCTGGCGCTCAAAATCTCCTACATCAACGCCCTCTCGATCATTTGCGACGCCACCGGCGCCAACGTGCAGGAAGTCGCCAACGGCATGGGCATGGATGCCCGCATCGGCCGGCGGTTCCTGGACGCCTCGCTCGGCTTCGGCGGCAGTTGTTTTCCCAAGGACTTGAGCGCCTTCATCAAGATCGCCGAGCAAATGGGCTATGAGTTCGGACTGCTCAAGGAGGTCCAGCGCATCAACGCCGAACAAATGAACCGGTTCGTAAAGAAAATCATCGACACGCTGTGGGTGCTGAAGGACAAGAAAATCGGGGTTCTGGGCCTGGCCTTCAAACAAAATACCGACGATGTGCGCATGTCCCCTGCGATCGAACTTTGCCAGCGCCTGCAGAAGGAGGGCGCCATCCTTCGCGTGCACGATCCCAAGGCGATGGAGAAATCCAAGGCCCTGCTCAAGGACGTCACGTATGTGGACGACATGAACGAGGTGGCCGAGGGCTGTGACGCGCTGGTCATCACGACTGAATGGGATGAATTCAAGAAGCTGGATCTGGAACGGGTCCGCAAAGCCCTCTCGCACCCGATCCTGTTCGACGGACGGAACCTATTCGACCGCACTGAGATGGAGCGGCTGGGGTTCATTTACAAGAGCATCGGGAGATGAGATCCCGCGTTTGACTTCTGATCCCCAACGCCCTGGGCATGCAGCCGCAGATCGGAGGCCGTAAATCGAAAGTCCGGAACCCGAAAGGTGTGGAGGTGGCTGCCGGCCTCGTTTTTCGCGCCGGCAAATTGCTCGTCACCCGGCGCCCTGCCGGGGCGCATCTTGGCGGCTTGTGGGAATTTCCCGGAGGCAAACGCGAAGCCGGCGAGACGTTCTCCGAATGCCTGGTTCGCGAATTGCGGGAGGAACTGGGGATTGAAGTGGAGGTCGGGCGGAGGCTGGAGAGCGTGACCCACGCCTATCCCGACAAAACGGTTTGCCTGCAATTCTTTCTTTGCCGCTGGAAACGGCGGGAGCCCCGGGCGCTGGGCTGCCCGGCTTTCAAATGGGTTGAGGCGGATGAATTGGGGGATTACCAGTTTCCGGCAGCGGACGCGCGGCTGATCCAACTCCTGCAGACAACCCCCGAATTATGGCATGAGCGGGGTAAAGCCAGACGCTTGTAGCGCTGCCGCCGCGCGCCGGCCTGTTTGCAATCGGGGCAGTGTCAGGATGAGCCCGGCGGCCTCGCGCCTTCCCGAAAGTGCTTTACAGAGCCGGCGGATAACCCTAAATTCGCCTGCCTCGGTTTCTTGAGGATTTGACAAAGTATGGAAGCGAAAACAAAAACGATTGAGCAATTCAAGTTGCACGAGCGAGACACAGGGTCGGCGGATGTGCAAATTGCTCTCCTAACCGAACGGATCAACCATTTGACGGAGCATCTTCAGAAGAACAAGAAAGACCACGGCTCGCGCCGCGGACTGCTCATGATGGTCGGCCAGCGCCGCCGTTTGCTCGATTACCTCCATAACACGGACGTGAATCGCTATCAGGCAATTACCAAGAAACTGAAGTTGCGTCACTGATTTTAGGGCGGCGGATGGCTTCCATCGGGAGCCCGTCCACCGCACCACCCCGATTTGGGCCGACACACGCGACCGGCCCAGGTCCGCAAAACAAATCGCGCATAAATTCCGCTGTCTCTGGGAAATTTCAGTCAACTTCGAGTCCATCCGGAGTTCACTGAAGTTCCTCGGTGGTGGCGGAGGTAAAAACAGATCATATGTCAGAAAAAGTCACCACCCCGATCGGGGACAAGCAGATCATTATTGAAACCGGTAAGCTGGCCAAACAGGCCGACGGCGCCGTAACCGTCCAGCTCGGAGAAACCATCGTTCTCGTCGCCGCCGTCGCCGCCACCAAAGCCAAGGAAGGACAGGATTTCTTTCCGCTCACGGTGGATTATCGCGAAAAGGCGGCCGCGGCGGGCAAATTCCCGGGCGGCTATTTCAAACGGGAAGGCAGGCCGACGGAAAAGGAGATTCTCACCTGCCGCCTTACCGACCGTCCCATCCGTCCGCTGTTTCCCAGAGGCTGGTACAACGAAGTGCAGGTTCAGACCGTCGTCCTGAGCGCCGACGGCGAAAATGATCCGGACATCCTGAGCATCATCGGGGCTTCGACGTCTTTGATGGTCAGCGATATTCCCTGGGAAGGGCCCCTCGGCGCCGTGCGCGTGGGCCGTGTGAAAGGCCAGTTCGTCGCCAACCCCACCCATTCCCAGATGCTGGAGAGCGATCTGGACCTGGTCTATGTCGGGAACCAGGCCGACATGGTAATGTACGAAGGTTCGGCCAAGGAAATCGTTGAAGCGGACTTCAATGCGGCGCTCCAATTTGCGCATGAAGCCATTCAGCCGTTGATCCAGATGCAAAAGGGCCTGGCCGCGCGCGCCGGCAAGAAGAAGCGCGAAATCACTCTCAACGTCGTTCCGGATGAAATCCTGAAGGAAGCCAAGGCGCTGGCGGGCGACCGGATTGTCTCCGCATTGCTCACCCCCGGAAAGCTGGCGCGCGAAACGGCCGTTGCCGCCGTCACCGACGAAATCGGCAAAAAGCTCGTCGAAAAATTCGGCGTGGAGAAAGTGACCGAATTCGTCCTCAAAGACGCGTTCTATTACATCCAGAAGGAATCCGTCCGCGCCCTGATCATGAAGCAAGGCAAGCGGCTCGACGCACGCGGCCTCGACGATGTCCGTCCCATTCTCAGTGAGGTCGGCATTCTCCCCCGCGCGCACGGCTCGGCCTTGTTCAGCCGCGGCGAGACCCAGGCGGTCACGCTGGCGACACTGGGCACCGGCGAGGACGCGCAGGAATTCGACTCTTATACCGGGGGCGAAACCGAGAAAAAGTTCATCCTGCACTATAACTTCCCGAACTTCTCGGTGGGTGAAACCGGACGAATCTCCGGTCCGGGCCGGCGTGAAATCGGCCACGGCGCCCTCGCGGCACGGTCCCTCGAACCGATGATCCCGCTGGACACCTATCCTTACTCGATCCGCGTGACGAGCGAGATCATGGAATCCAACGGCTCGACCTCCATGGCGACGGTGTGCGGCGGCTCGCTGGCATTGATGGACGCCGGCATTCCAATGATCCGGCCGGTCGGCGGCATCAGCATCGGCCTTTGCACCGAATACGACGATCAACATAAGATTTCCCAGTATAAACTGCTCACGGACATCATCGGCTGGGAAGACGCGTTTTGCGACATGGACTGCAAAATCGCCGGCACGGAAAAAGGCATTACCGGCTTTCAACTCGACCTCAAGCTGCGCGGCATCCCCCATCAAATCATGACTGAGGCCGTGGAAAAGGCCCGCGTCGCCCGCATGCATATCCTCGCTGAAATGGCCAAAACTCTCGCCGAACCGCGCAAGGAAATCAGCAAGTACGCGCCCCGCATCGAGACCATCAAGATCAACCCGGAAAAGATCGGCGCCCTCATCGGCCCCGGCGGCAAGAACATCAAGAAACTCGTCGAAGAGTCCGGCTGCGAGATCAACATCGAAGACGACGGCACCGTGAACATCTACTCCGTGTCGGCGGACGGGATGAAGATCGCACGGGACGCCATCAACGGCATGACCGCCGAAGCCGAAATCGGCAAGGTCTATCGCGGCAAAGTGGTGACCATAAAAGAATTTGGCGCCTTCGTCGAATTCCTGCCGGGCAGGGACGGGCTGGTCCACATCAGCGAACTGGCCAACTTCCGTGTCAAACAGACCGAAGACATCGTCAAGCTCGGCGATGAAATCTGGGTCAAATGCCTGGGCGTGGACGAAAAAGGCCGCGTCCGCCTCTCCCGCAAGGCCGCCATGGCCGAGCGCGACAAGGAAGTGGGCGGCGAACAGGCTCCCACCGAGGGCCAGCCTCAAGGAGAACCTTCCGATCAGCACCCCGATCGCGGGGAGCGGCAGAATCCGCGTGAAGAACGTCGCGGCGGGGACCGCCCCCAACGCACAACGGAGCGACACCACTGATTTAATTCCCGGCTCAGCCCAGGACAAGCCAGACAACCAGACCCATCGCCGCAAAGGTGACGGCCAAAACCGCCGCTTCCGTCCTCTGCCCGCGCCTGAAGGAAATCACGGCATTCCCAAGGCCACAGGCGAAACCGGCCGCCATGGCGATCCGCAGCGCCATGGAACTGCCCGGCGATACTCTGCCGAGGAACGGATACAGACAGACCAGCAGGAACGTGAGCCATGCGGCGAGGCTTCCAAGCGCATTGGACCCCCATCTGCGTGTCCGGAACCGTGTGTGCGCCAGGAGCAGGACCAGGACTGGAATCCCGGCTCCGCTCCATGCCGCGGCAAGTTCAATGGGCAGATTGACATACGGATCCACCGGTTTGGGATCCAGGATGACCCGGGGCGCACCCGCCTTCCCGACGATGATGTGGACGCCGGAAATCGGAGGCGTGCCGTTTTCCTTCCAGAAAATCGCCGCGGCCTCCGACAGCGTCGGCGGCCTGCCGCCGGAACTGCTGCTGAGGGTGCGATGCAGCGTCGGGAACACGTAGAGCCACCGGGATTCGCCGGTGGCCGCATCGATGCACTCGACCTGGCCGAAGTCGGTCCCGATGAGGATGCTTCCCTCCGTCCTGACGATGGCGGTAATGCGCCCGCGATCGAGCAGATAAGGAAGGACTCCCAGCCAATGGTTTGTCGGCGCGCGCAATTCCACTTCCATCACGAACACGCTGCCGCCGCCGTCCTTGCGATCCTCATAGGCCGCGCGGTCCACAAAGAGAGTCCCCGCCCCGAGGTCGCAGGTGGTCTCATAGGATGTCCAGTCGCCATTGGTCCGCACCGAGGTGG
Source organism: Limisphaerales bacterium (assembly GCA_003159675.1). Taxonomy (GTDB): domain Bacteria; phylum Verrucomicrobiota; class Verrucomicrobiia; order Limisphaerales; family BOG-1460; genus BOG-1460. Next base: position 3,486 of record PLQC01000041.1, on the reverse strand, counting down.
TCCGCAGTGTCGGGAGAATGTCGGCGGGAATCGATTGGCGACCGGCATAGACATGCCCTTTCCAAAACATCTTCCCGTCCAACTCGAAAAGCGCGCCGTCACGGACGCTTTCGCGCGTTGCCGGTGGAATCGGAATCGATCCGATTTCCTGCCCTTTCAGGTTCCAAATCGCCACGCGGTCGGGTTCAAAGTCGGACGCCGCCCCGTCGAACGAGCCCGTTTCAACGTAGAGGTTTGTTCCGTCGAAAAACGCCGCCGCCTGATGAAGGCCGTTCGTGGGTGTCTGGCGGAACAATTCGGTTCCCTTCTCCAAATCCAGCAGCGCTGTCGTCGGGAGGGTTCCGCGTTCATAAGTGGCCGCCCGGTGGACCAGCACCCTGCCGGATTCAGCGATGATTTCCAGGATCCCGGGCAACTCGTAGGACCACCGGAGGTGGCCGTCGCCCATGTTGCGGCATTGAACCAGGCCCTTTTCGTCGCACGAGATGAGCGCATCTCCGGCGATGTTCGGCGCGCAGTGAGCCGGGGTCTCCCACACGGTGCTGAAGTCCGCCGGATTCAGGAGGGCGATGGTCCGGTCATTCAGCAGGAGAATGCCCTGAGGGGTGCGCCTGAGCGCGCCGGAATAATTCCTGCCCCTGGCGCGAATGAGCACATCGCCCGACTTCAGCGACAGCGCCGTCAGGGAGCCATCCGCCTGGGCGAACAGGACCCGTCCGTCGTCGATCAGGAAATTGCTTTCGACACCGGCCTGGACGTAGGTGTAGCCGCTGCAACGCAGCGCGGAACAGCCCAGCGTGAAAGGGAGGAGAATCGTCAACAGCAACCTGGATGCAGGTGAGCGCATGCCGGCCACAGCATTTCGCAACTGCCGCCGGGTTGTCAATGCCTTCGCAGAATGAGCCGATGGTCGATCCGCCGGGTTTGATGAAAATCGAGCGGAGGCAGATCGATGAGAGTCGGCGACTCCGTTTCGTTCAGGAGGGTTCCTGCCATCGCCTGCAATTCGCGCCAGCGGGTCCAGTCCAGCTCCGGGGCGTGGGCGATCCGACGCAACAGGCTGCGCCACTCAATGATGATGCGGTCGATGTCCCCCGCGCCAAGCAGGTCCGTGATCCAGCCATGTTTGTTCAACGGATTCTTGTGGACGGAAGCCACGATCTGCTCCGCTCCGGAGCCGTATTTGGGCGGCACGCCGTTTTCCAGATACCCTGAAATCATCTGCAGTCCGAACTTCTCGTGACACGCGATGGCCAGCCTTCCGGCCCATCGGTTGTCCTCCCCGCAAAACCGGAAACCGGCATCCAGATCGGCCAGATCGTAAATCAACTCGTCGAGCGGGTATTTTTCATCCTCCAATGCCGCTGCAATGGCCAGGCCGTCGCCCTGGGAGAAAAAGCTGACGATCCGGCCGCGCAAGGTCGGCACGCCGGCGGCGTCCACCAGGCCGAGCCGGCGCCAGAGCAGCGCCGTTCCCGTGGCCGTGGACAGCCGCTTGCAGACCGGGACCAGCGCGCACTGCGCGCAGTCGTACGGCACCACTTCCCGCTCCTGCGGCCGCCACAAGGCCACACCATACCGGTCCACCGGCGCGCGTAACGTCAGTTCGGCGAGGCTGACCTGCGCCACAATCGTATGCGCCTGGTTCAGGAATCGAACCACCGGAGTCTTCTGGTCCGCCAGCTTCTGCTCCACCCGCGGAACGATTCGCTCCTGCCACAAGGAAACAGGCGCCTGCCGGCCATTCCAAGCCGTCAGACGGCGGATCCACTTGGCGATAATCACCCGCTCATCGCCCAGCTTTTCTGCAACCGTGATGGCGCGTCCATAGATCCTCCCCTCTTCGCTCCCGGACAAAACGCACAGCGTGCCGCTGCCGACTTTTTCCAGCGCCCCGGGCTCGGTGAGGATCGAGCGATTTTCGATTTGCGAACGGGAATCCACGGGTTCTGCATTGCCGTCGGACGCGCCCTTCGCCGGTCGTGGCCTGCAAATGCGGATCTCCCCGAGCGGCTTCGGCACCGGCGCGCCGACAGCTTCCCACTCGCCGCGGCTGTTGAGCATCTCGCGGAACAACCTGCGGACATGCCGCGCCCGTTCGGCGTCAGTCTTCAATCCGCATGGCACGTCGGGGTGTTTCAACGATTCTTCCACGCCGAGAACAATGGGCTTGGTGGTGAAGAGCCGTTCCTGGACCCGCACGGCATCGGCGAAGGGATCGCGGCCATGCCGCGCGGCCGCTGCCATCACGTTCAGCAACGCGCCCCAGTCCACGGAACCGTTTCGCGACAGATGACACGGACGGGCGTCCAGCAGGCGCAATTCATTGGCTGTGATGAGAACAAAACCGGTTTCGTCCAGGCCCCGCCGTCCTGCGCGGCCGAACATTTGCAGGATTTCGTCGGACCGAAGCGGGTGTTCCGCCTCGTCGCGACGGTAAGACTCGCCGGCGAGGGCGACGCTGCGCAGCGAAAAATTGATGCCTGCGGCCAGTCCCATCGTGGCCACCACCACCCGAAGCTGGCCGGTTTTGGCCAGAGGTTCAATGACGCCGGCTCGCGCTCCGTAACTGAGTCCACTGTGGTGATAGGCGACGCGGCTCTTGAGCAGCTTTGCCAGATGCTCGCCCACGATGAGTTTTTGCTCCGAAGTTAGCGACAGCGGGTTCGGGGTCGGGAGTTGGCGCGCCAGGTCCAGTGCCATGGCTTCCGCGGCGTGCCGGCGCGGGGCGAATACCAGGATCGGCCCCAAATCCTCTGCCAGCGATTTGGCGACGAGCCGGGGCCAGTAACCGCGGATTTCGGACGGCAGGTGGTAATTCAATTGACCGGCAGAGACCTCTTCGAGAGGAACGGGTCGATGTTCATGGCGGATGAGGACCGCCTGGCGGCCTAGGCGTTGAAGCCATTTCACGACGTCCTGGGGATTGCTCACGCTGCCGCTCAACAGGAGAAACTGGGTTTGCGGCGGCGCGAGCGCCATGGCCAGCTCATAATTCAACCCCCGATCCGGGTCGCCAAGCATCTGGTATTCGTCCACGACCAGCAGGTTTGGACCGTCCCCCTGGATCAACCGGTTCTTTTGTGTCTCGAGGGTGGCCACCAGCACGGGCGCCCCCAGGTTCTCCGCCAGGTCGCCCGTGGCGATGCCCACGTCCCAGTCACGGGCGCGCCATTCCGCGAGCTTGTCATTGGCCAGCGCCCGGGTTGGTACGGTGTAAATGGCCTGCCCGCGGTTTTTCCCCTGGTTCGACCACAGCTCAAAGATCAGCGTCTTGCCGGAGCCGGTAGGGGCCTGCACCACCACGTCCTTCCCTGCGCGCAAGGCCGCCACCGCCTGCTGCTGCCAGAGATCCGGAACGGTTACCTGATTCAGGGCGGGTTGATCCGCGAGAAGTGAAACCGAGGTTGACACGCCGAGAAGATAACCGATCCCGGCGAAATCGAAACGCGGAAGTTGAGCTAACGGGGTGGCGACGGCTGGGAT
>PLQC01000003.1 GCA_003159675.1 Limisphaerales bacterium | reverse complement strand
GGTTCCGAGTCTCGCCCCACCGGGACAAGATTGGGAAAATCCGATGGTGCGTTGCGGCATTGCTCTGGCAGGTGCGAACGATGCCATGCAAATCACGAACGCGCTGGCCGAAGATGGTTTGCTCACTGGCTTGGAAGCGTCGCTGCTGAACCTGCAAGGAACGGAACTTGTCATCTTGAGCGCGTGCGATTCTGGCACGGGCGAGGTGAAAATCGGCGAAGGTGTGATGTCGTTGCGCCGTGCGTTTCGTATCGCAGGCGCGGAAAGCGTGTTGGCGAGTCATTGGCCGGTGAGCGACAAGGCGACGAGCCGATTGATGACGGAGTTCATGCGCCGCTGGCAAACAGGCGAGTCTCGCGCGGCAGCGTGGCGGGAAGCGCAGTTGTCCCTGCTACAGTCGAAGGATTTCTCAAATCCCTATTTCTGGGCAGCTTTCACACTTACCGGGGAATGGCAATAATTTCTTTTTGAACTTTTTTCTCCGTTGCATGAGGGCGCGTGGTGGCAAATCCACTACAGTCGGAACGTAAGGTTTCCCGCGCCTCGAATGGCCAAGCGATATTTTAACGGAAAAAGTTCTTTCTATGGAATGAGCAAGGGCAACTGGCTGGCCCGAAGTTCGCCAGCTTAAAGTCAAGGCATCTGAAAAAGTTGTAAGAAACCCCAAGCCGTTTGCGATTTAGTGTGTGAAGGCTGTTCGACGAACGAACGCCAAAATCAATAAATCAAAAAGACATGAAAACACTGATTAAACTCGCTCTCGCCGCCGTAGTTCTCTGCTCCACGTTTACCACCCAAGCTGGCTGGGTCAGCGGCTATACTCGCAGCAATGGTACTTACGTTATGCCATATTACCGTTCCGATTACGGCTCGCTCGGAGGCTATTCTGGCTATTCCAGTTCCAGCCGTGATTATGTCTATCGCAATCCCTACGCCGCGTATCCCTCCGTGCATGTGAGCGGTTACACGCGCGCCGACGGCACGACGGTTCTCCCTTATTACCGCACACCGCCCAATAACACCTTAACCGACAATTTGAGCTATCGCGGTTATGGGACAGTTCGCGTGCCACGCTACTCGACCGGTTGGTAAGCAACCCCAATCTATTTGAACGCTATGATTTCCTTCAAAAATCTATTCGCCCTGCTTGCGCTGATGCTTGGTGCAGTTTCATGCACGCCGGCAGATGGCTCGACAAATTCGATTCCAGCCGAATTGCGGTCGGGGAATTTTTCGTGCGGCAATTCAACGATCCAAACAGCGGTTGAACTCAAACACGCCGGCTGGACATACATCATGCCTGAACCCAAAAGTCCGCAAGCAGCTTGGGGCAATTATGATGGGCGGACAACCTGGTGGGTGGGTTGCTGGGTGAATGGTCGAACTGGCGCGACCAGTTCTGCGCAGCCGACGAAGAATTCCAGTGATGAATGGATTGGTGATGGCAACGGCTTCCGGGCTTGGCGGCGGGGCGGCACTCCGCCACCGCCGACAAAAATTGAGTGGCTTTGTTCATCCTACGGTGGCATTCAGCCGGGCTGATTTGAAATTCCGTCACTCGCGCTGCACGCGATAAAATTACCGGCTCGACCATCTTTTTGCAGTCTGGCAAGATTTGAATTATGCACTGCGTCCAAAACATACGCGCGATGCTGGTGACAGTTTTGGTCGGCGTGTTTTCTTGCCACGGTTTAGACGCCCAATCCGCGAAGACCAATTCCAATAGTCCAACGTTTGACTACGATACCGAAACCTATGCGGAGATAACGAATTCGATTCAGCAAGTTCAGCAGCGCCTGGAGGCGGCAGAAAAAATATCCGGCACCAGCAATACCAACGTTGCCGATTTGATCAGTGATCTCGCTGGCTTCTATGATGACTTGGGCGATTACGCGCAGGCCGCATCGCTTTGCGAACGCTGTCTGGCAATTCGAGAAAAATTGCTCGGAACGCAAAATATGCGAGTCGCGGATATATTGGACGACCTCGCGTGGGAATATCGGGAAATGGGGAACTACGAACGGGCGCTGCCGCTTTTCCAGCAGAGTTTGGCCATCACAGAAAATCTGGTTGGCCAAGAAACTTTCGACGTGGCTACAACGATGAACAACATAGCTGACGTTTACAGACTGGAGGGAGATTACGCGCGGGCACTGCCGTTGTGCCAACGCGCTTTGGAAATCAGAGAAAAAGTATTGGGCAAAGACCATCCTGATGTCAGCGACAGTCTGGTTTCGCTGGCTGGTATTTACCGAGGTTTGGGAGATGATCAGAAGGCGTTGCCACTATGTCAACGGAGCATAGACATTTGTGAAAAACAGTTGGGCCATGACCAGCCTTTGGTAACGGACAGTCTCTTTCTTCTCGGACAAATCCAGTTGGATCTCGGCAATTATTCTGATGCGTTGGTGACGTTCCGCCGCTTGCTGGCCATTGATGAGAAATTTTCCGGGCGGGAGCATCCAGACACGCTTGAAGTGCTGGGCACAGAGGCTGTCTTGTTTGAAAAAAAGAATGACCCTGAACGAAGTCTCGCCACGTTTATCGAATTATTTAAGCGGCAGCGCCATTATTTCGTTGGGCAAATTCTCGCCTTACCCGACCCCGAAGCGTTGCGTTCCATTCGGGATTCATTTGAATCTGTGGAAATCTTTCATTCAGTCTGTGCCGAAGCCTCGTCAAATGACTTGCACAATGCGCCGGTCGCTGGAGCTACCGAGTTGGCATTGAACAAAGCACTCCTGGAGGAGGTCCGCGCTGCCCAAGCTGCATTTGAAGCTGATCCTCGAACAACGACCAAAGAACTCCGTGAACAATACCGCTCCACGCAATTTGAGTTGGAACATCTTGGCCAGAGCGGACTCCCCAAAGCGCAACTGGAAACTAAACGCCGTGAATTTCAGGAAGAGTTAAGCCAAATCGAGGCAAAATTGGCGGAGCGCGTCGGATTGGTAGCACAAGCCATTCGTGAGCGGAATCTGACGTTGAACGACATCGCTCGCAGCCTACCGTCACAATCCGTGCTGGTGGATTTCATTCAATATCGCCGCTACGATTTTGCCGCCAAGACGAATCAATGGAGGGAACAACGCTACGCCGCATACTTGACTTTTCCATTGATGAACGGCTCAACCAACGTGCTGGTCGAGCGCGTGGATTTGGGTGAAGCCGGGCCGATCAATGAAGCGGTGGAGTTTATCTGCAAGCGGATGTCTGTGGGCACGGGGTATGCTAATACGAACTTCACCACCACCTTGCAGCGCTTGAGCAACTTGGTATATGCCCGGCTCGCCGGGCATTTGACGAACGTTTCGCACCTGATCATTTGTCCCGATGGCCAATTAAGTCGTGTGCCGTTTGAAATATTGCCGGTCGGCAACAAGTTTTTGGTGGAAGAAAAAACCATCAGCTATGTGACCAGCGGGCGCGAGGTTGTGCGGTTTGCGAGTTCCGCCGCCAATGTCCACAACTCAAAGTCAATTGTCATGGGCAATCCTGATTTTAATTTCGACCTTGCAGCCCCGCGTCCATTGAATCCAGCCGTTCAACTTGCCGGCGGGCCGTCGGTGTTGCGTTCGTTGACCCGTGATTATGACGGCCTAAAATTCCAGCCGTTGCCCGGCGCGGGAGCCGAAGCGCGGAGCGTGGCAAAGCTGCTTGGCGATGACGCCATCCTATATTTGGGCGCGGATGCGCGCGAAGCGGAATTGAAGGCCGTGCAATCGCCGCGCGTGTTGCATCTGGCAACGCATGGCTTTTATTTTCCCGATCAAGAATTCAACCCATCCTATCCGTCCGCCAAGCTCAACCATACGACACGACCGCCCTATACCAAGGTGGGCAACAATTGGGAAAATCCGATGGTGCGTTGCGGAATTGCGCTGGCCGGTGCGAACCATGCCATGCAAATCACAAACGCGCTGGCCGAGGATGGTTTGCTCACCGGCTTGGAAGCATCGCTTCTTGATTTGCAAGGGACGGAACTGGTCATTTTGAGCGCGTGTGACTCCGGCACGGGTGAGGTAAAAATCGGCGAGGGCATGATGTCATTGCGCCGCGCCTTCCTCATTGCTGGCGCGCAGAGTGTGTTGGCCAGCCATTGGAACATCAGCGACAAGGCGACAAGCCAGTTGATGACTGAATTTATGCGCCGTTGGCAGTCAGGCGAGCCGCGTGCTACGGCATGGCGAAATGCACAATTGACATTGTTGCATTTCAAAGATTTCTCAAATCCCTATTTTTGGGCCGCCTTTACGCTGACCGGTCAATGGCGATGAGTTTCACCTAATTTTTATTTTCAGTCCGTGAGGGCGCATTGCGGTAAATGCACAAATAATTACCGTGAACAATCTCCGTGCGCGGAATCCTAGAAGCACTTCCCCGGAGCCGGGCGGCGGGTCAACGGTGGAGGCCGAGGGCATACCGAGGCACTACCTTGACGCGACGACCGGCGACATACAATGGAAACTGGATTCGCGCGCAACATGATGAATTCCCCGGCATTTAATGGCAGATTTCAGTGATGCCAAACATAATGACCGATCAGCAAGGCGACGACACAGGCGGCCAGCGTGCCAACTATATACCAATGGACGCCGCGAAGATTGATGGCATCGTCCAATTTCTGGCAGACTTTTTCAAACCGCTGCCGTTCGCGTGCCAAAGCATCTTGGGATTGATTCCATTCGGCCACGGCACATTGCAGATTTTTCTGAATGCTTTTGGCAACGTCATTGGCGTCAACCAGCCGATTGCTGACGAACAACGCATCACGTTTCACGGTTTCCGCATGTTTGAGAACGATGGCTCTCAATTCGCCGTGCTTTATGTCCACCATGCCCGCGAAATCGCTGGTGAGCGCGGCGGTTTGTTGCCGGTATTGGGCCAAATGTTGTTCCAGCCATTTCCGGCTGTCGGCGATGGCACGCGGGATACTGGCTGCCGCGCGCAATTGCGCACCGGTTAGCAATGAGAGTTGCACCGGGAAACTGTCCTCCGGGCCGATGCCCCATTCATGTATCAATCGGTGAACCCGATCTACTTCCTCCTTCGTCATGTTGGCGGTAAGCACCGCCAAATCATCTTTATCCAAAACCATAACGTCATTCGCCCAAGTTGAGCATGGGCTGTTTGGAGCGGGCCGGTTTCGCCGCCGGTTCGGTCTGCGGTTCAACCTCCGGCATCTGTTCGGATGGCACCAGCAAATCGGCAACCGTGTCGTATTGCCGGAACATCTGTTGCATCGCCCATTGCATTTCCCCGGCCAGCATCAATTCCAGATGCGGCGTGCCGGGCGTGGCCGCTTCCGCGAAGCTTAATTTGCGCCCGGCCCTGGCTTCGGCGCGTTTGATGGCCAGCAAAGTGATGGAAGTCACCGTTGGCAAAGTGATTTCCCTGACTCCAAACCTTTTCAACTCCGCTTCGATGTTGGATTTCTTAAAGAGGTTCGTCCGCACTTTGGCCGGGTTGTGGACGATGACATAATCCACGCGGTCACCCGCGAAATAAAACAGGTCGAGCAAATTGTTCATGCTCTCGGTGTCCTCACTTGGAAACAGGAAGAACGTGAAGCGAATGCCTTGCGCGGCCAACGATTCGAGCAACTGCAACGAGTCCAACGCCTGCACGATGAGACCGTCGGCCTGCGCCCGGCAGTCAATGACGTGAACCGGCGCGTCACTGCGCGACACGTTGCGAAACAAACCGAGCATCGTGGATTTACTTTCATCGTCACTGCCGAGTTTGTAGGACTGCACTTGGTCGGGATGCCGGTCGGCGAACGAATGGTGTCGGTCATCGAGGTCGGAACCATTCCAAGCAATGTTGTGATAATCAAGCCAGGCGGTGCGGAACTCGGCCTCGAAACTTTTGCCGAGGCTGCCTTTGGATTGGGGATTGATATGTATGCGTTTATTTATGTTTGTGTTCATGTGAATTCGTCAGCGTTGAATTTTGAGCGGTCGGGACGTTGGAAACGGGGCGATGGCGGCAACGGCCCTGGACGAGGTTGCGGCCGGCTGGCCGCTGTGTCCGGGCGGGCAGGTTGGGAATCGGTTGTTGAATTTTCCCAATGTGGTTTGGCGGCGCGTTTCAATTTGCGCCGGTAAAAAAGATATGGTGCGTGAAACGTGACGCGGAGGCCTTTTTCAGTGAGCAGCAGCTCGGCAATTTCCTGCCACGTCTTGCGCCGCTGGCGCAGCTCGCGGATGAAATCGAAGTGCGGTTCTAGGATACTCTGGAACGGTTTGCCGCCGCGTTTTCGATGTGCCGTTTCGATCATCGCCGGACAGCATAACCCGGTGGCAAAAAATGGCGGTAGAGAGCAGGTGGAAGTTAAAGTGAGATGAAACCAGGTCGCGCATTGCGACAAAAGGCGACGAATGGCGACAAATTCAAGTGACAAAAAGCGACGAGTAGCGGCGACATTTCAGGAGCGGATGCGACAAAAAGCGACAAGTGCGTTGTCGCTTTTCGTTGCTTTTTGCCGCTTGGTTTCGGGCCGCTTTTTTCCCGAACGATTTCGTTAGGAGATGGTGTCTCGAAAAAATTAAGGCTTTCAAGTTTCAGAAAGCCGTCAGAATCCTGTTCAACTGAACGTATCAAATTGGATGACGATGGGCGCAGTGAACGTCCGTTTCTGAAATCGGAGCGGACGTAACGGCTGTGGAGTCGCGGAGATTTTGGAAACGGATGCTGACTGCGCTGCCGTCTAGGTTTCATTTCGAGGCGATTGGTCTGGCCGGTTTTCGAGTGCCGCAGAAAAGCCGGCCAGTCAAAGCGCCGGGAAATTGTATCCTAGAGGGCCGTTTTCAGCCCAATCGTGGCTGGCTGGGTTGCACGCTGAATCTGGCAACCGATTAAATTACGACGGACACCTCAATGGCCATCATGGCGGCAAAAGGCATCATGCGCGAACGTGCCATGATACCGCTCGATTTTAACGGTGGTGCTTTCAAATGGGGAATCAACGCCAGCGGTTCGATGGTTGGTTGAAAGGACAAAATGGCATTTCTCTGGCGAACGGGAGGAAATGTTTGGTATTACTAGTGCTTGCCGTGATGGACGCAGGGTAACCTTGTCTATTATTCCCGAATGATCACTGCCATCCGAGTCATTTGTTTCACGATGCTGTTAACGGCGTTTTCATTCCGCGCTGTGGCGGAGGATTTCACCAATGCCATCCACGCGTATCTGCAACAGCGCGTCGAGGTGGAAAAGCGAGACGTCGGCATCGTGGTGGGCATTGTGGACGAGCACGGGAGCAGCATTGTCAGTTGCGGCAAAATGGATAACGGCACCGACCAGGAAGTGAATGGCGACACCTTGTTCGAGATCGGTTCCTTCACGAAGACATTTACCGGGCTGTTGCTGCAAGACATGGTTGAGCGCGGGAAGATGAAGCTGGATGACCCCGTGGCAAAGTATTTGCCCAAGTCGGTCAAGATGCCGACCTATGACGGCAAGCAAGTCACCTTGCTCCAACTGGCCACGCATACCTCCGGGCTTCCACTTTTCCCCGACAACCTTGACCCCAAACGTGCGGATAATCCTTGGGCTGATTATCCGGTCGAGAAGTTGGATGACTTCGTGTCCGGCTGCAAATTGACCCGTGAGCCGGGAGCGAAGTGTGAATATTCCACCGTGGGAATGGCATTGCTTAGTCAGGCCATCGCCCTGAAAGCCGGGACGAACTACGAATCACTGGTGGTGGATCGGATTTGCCGGCCATTAAAGATGGACAGCACGCGAATCACGCTAACGCCTGAACTGAAATCCCGGTTTGCACAGGGACACAATTACTTTGGATACGCGGTATCGCATACAGATTGGGGCGCTCTGATGGGCGGTGCCGCGCTACGCTCGACGGCCAATGACATGTTGAAATACATATCGGCCAACCTCGGCTTGACGCCGTCCGGTCTGACACCGCTCATGAAAAACACACACGTCGCTCACTTTCATGCATATCTGAATGCGGACACTGATCTGGATACGGACATTGGGTTGGCTTGGATGATCACGCGCGACCTGCAGGGGACAAAAATCGTCCAGCATGGCGGACTCACGAGGGGTTTCATCACGTTCGCCGGTTTCGACATAATGCGGCGTCGCGGTGTGGTGGTCTTGTGTAATTCTCAGGATTTCGACGTTCCCAGAATCGGCCTGCTTTTACTCGAAAGCGAATGGCAGTCGGACCGACGGCCAAAGGAGACAAAAATCAGCAGCCAGGTTTATGATTCGTATGTGGGGCAATACCAGCTTTCACCTGATTTTGCGCTGGGAATGCTCACCATGCGGCAGTTTCTCCTCAACGTGCCCAAAGCGGTCATTTATATCCCGGCGGCCTTCTGCCTCGCGGTGCTATTGGTCCTTCTCTGGCGCGCTGCCAGTCTCCGCAGGCGCTGCATCATCCTGGGTGGCGTGGTACTGGTCAGTTGTCTTCTGGCGGCTCTCATTGCGCTGGTATTGAGCCACATGGTTTGCACGCTTCTCCATCCCGGCGTAGGTATTCGCCGTGAAGGGAATCGAGTCTTTGCCCAATACACCTTAAACCTTGATCGCTTATCAGCACCCTTCACTTCTAAATTATTTCCGCAGATCCCAATTAAATTATTGCCGCATCTTACGGTCGAACTATTGCCGGAATCGGAAACCCACTTTTTTGACCGGCTGACGGGCTTGCCCGTAACTTTTTTCCGGGATGATCGAGGCAACGCGACCCATTTAACCGCGCACTACCAAGGCAAGGCGTTTTCTTATGAGAAAATCTCCAATCAGCCGCCACAAGTCCCCGAACCGGTCAAACCGCGTGTCGCCATTGAGCTGGACACAAAACTTCTTGATACCTATGTCGGGCACTACAAATATGCGCCGGACGCTGGGTTTCCCACTGGAAACAAGCTGACGATCTGGCGAGAAGGAGATCAGTTGGTCGGGCAAGCTTGGGGCAAGGACGCCATCCCAGGCGCTTTCGATATTTATCCCGAATCGGAAACAAATTTCTTCCTCAAGTTCAATGGTGCGCAATTGACGTTTATCAAGAATGACAAAGGAGAAGTGACGGCGGTAATCCACCATATGGCGGGGTTTCCGGATAACGAGGGAAAGAAACTGAAAGAATGATCACTACCATCCGAGTCGTTTGTTTCGCGCTGCTGTTATCGGCGTTTCCCTTTCGCGCTGCGGCAGAGGATTTCACCAATGCCATCCATGCGTATCTGCAACAGCGCGTCGAGGCTGAAAAAGTAAACGGCTGCATCGTGGCCGGTATTGTGGACGAGCATGGCAGCAGCGTTGTCAGTTACGGAAAATTGGATAACGGCACCGACCAGGAAGCCAATGGCGACACGGTGTTCGAGATTGCTTCCATCACAAAGACCTTTACCGCGTTCCTGCTGCAAGACATGATCGAACGCGGGGAGATGAAGTTGGATGATCCCGTGGCAAAGTATTTGCCCAAGTCAGTCAAGGTGCCGACCCGCAACGGCAAGGAAATCACCCTGCTCCAACTAGCCACGCATACCTCCGGGCTTCCATTCATGCCCGACAACCTTGACCCCAAACGAATGGATGATCCTTGTGCGAATTACACCGTCGAAAAGTTGTATGCCTTCCTGTCCGGCTACAAATTGTCCCGTGATCCAGGAACAAAGTATGAATACTCCGGCGTAGGGGTGGCATTGCTTGCTCAGGCCATTACCCTGAAAGCTGGGACAAACTACGAGTCGCTGGTGGTAGATCGGATTTGCCGGCCATTAAAAATGGACAGCACACGGATCACGTTGACGCCCGAACTGAAATCCCGGTTTGCACAGGGACACAATGACTACGGATACGCGGTATCACGCACAGATTGTGGAGCTCTGATGGGTGGCGCCGCGCTATGCTCAACAGCCAATGACATGCTGAAATACCTATCGGCCAACCTCGGTCTGATGCCGTCCAATCTGACACAGTTAATGGAAAAAATGCATGTGGTTCGTTTTTCCCACGTGAGTCCGGGGAACGACGACATTGGATTGGCTTGGTATGTCACACCCGACCCAAATGGGACAAAGATTATTTGGCATGGAGGACGCGGGGATGGTTGCCGTGCGTTCGTTGGTTTCGACACGACGCGGCGTCGCGGTGTAGTAGTCCTAGCTAGTTCTCAGGACTTGGATGTTCCTGTTATCGGAAGATTTTTACTCGAAAGCGAATGGCAATCGGACCGACGACCAACGGAGACAAATATAAGCAGCCGGGTTTATGGTTCGTATGTGGGGCAATATCGGTCCACATCCGATGCAGCGCCACACAAGTTCAAACTCTGGCCGTTTGCCCGCCACGAAGACGGCACCAATTCCCAATCCGGTATCGGAATTCGGCGTGAAGGTGATCGGCTCTTCGCTCAAGCCATGGGAACAAATTCATGGCCTATTGATGTACTGTTGCCACCTGTCGCTGGTGAATTATTGCCCGAATCGGAGACCCGTTTTTTTGAAAGGCTGAGCGGCATGCCCCTGACCTTTTCCCGGGATGCCCGAGGCAAGGTGACTGGATTAACAGAGCACTATCAGGGTAAGGCGTTTTCTTATGAGAAAATCTCTGACCAGCCGCCAAAAGCGCCTGAACCGCCGCATCGCCCCGTGAGCATCAAGCTGGGCATAAAGCTTCTCGATGTTTGCGCCGGCCACTACGAATGTCCGCCGAAGGCCATGTTCCCCACTGGAATGAAACTGACGATTTGGCGGGAAGGAGATCATTTGGTCGGGCAAGCTTGGGGCGAGAAGGTTCCTACAGGTATTTTCGATATTTATCCCGAATCAGAAACAAATTTCTTCCCCAAGACGATTGATTGGTTGCAATTGACCTTCATCAAGAATGACAAGGGAGAAGTGACGTCTGTCCATTATCATTTAGTATGGTGTCCTGATATTGAGGGAAAGAAACTCAAATGAAAACTGCCATCCGCGTCATTTGTTTCACGATACTGTTATCGGCGTTTTCCTTTCGCGCTGCGGCGGAGGATTTCACCAATGCCATCCCGGTTCGACTCAGCAACTCCAAGCCCGACGTTTCTCTCGTCGCTGTGCCCGAGCCGAGTGCAAAGGCGATAAGTAATGACCACAGCCGCATGACGTTTCCGGGTGTCACCACTATATGGAACCTGGTGATTCCAGCATTGTTTTTGTTCACGGGGATTTCAGCATGAAACAACACACACCATCGCGTTTCTGTGGTTCATGTGTAATCGCGGGGACACTACTTTGCGGTATGATGGGGGCGGCGCTACATCTCTTGCGACCCGACTACAATCCTTTACGCAATTTCCTCAGTGAGTATTTAGTTGGGCCATTCGGTTTCCTTGGAACGGCTACAGCCTACATGATGGCTGCGACATTTCTCATGCTCCTGGTCGGACTTCGGCGCAGCGTTCATCCTTCCGGTTTTCTCACAGCATCGTGTGTTTTATTAGGCGTGATGGTTATCTCTGTGTGTGTATGCGCTGTCTTTCCCATCGACTTAATTCCGCCCGATGGCAGCCACCCGACTTTTACAAGGGCTTGTATCATACATCTTGTTTCCTCGGTTCTGGGAGGTGTATCACTCATTGCGCTAATTTTGACACTGCCAAACGCCTATAAACGCGATGAGAAATGGCGGTCACTTTCACAAACGACACTTTTCCTTGGATTTTTGATTCTTGTGTGTTTGTTGGGGCTTATCCTTGTCCCATTCTATTTGAGGGGTCTGGCTCAACGGGTAATGAGTTTGCTGGTTGGAATATGGTTGCTTCTCACAGGCTTGCGCCTTCGACAGCCCCCGAATGATCAAACGTATGATCGCGCCTTTGGCCAAATTGATTGACTATGGGTAAGATGTCTTCAACCAATTCCGGGCAGAACATCGCGGCGCGGTCGGCAACGGACAAAGCCGCTGTGCTCGTGCTTCCCCTGACGGAAACTGGCGACAACCACACGTCGTTGGTGGGCGGCAAGGCGTTTAATCTGGGCAGATTGATTGCGGCGGGCCTGCCGGTGCCGCGCGGATTTTGTGTCACGACGACGGCGTTCGATCACTTCCTTGCTTCGTGTTCGAGGCGGGCTGAATTATTCAATCTGCTGGCGAAATGTTCCGGCGATGAGATTGGGCGGATCGCGGGATTGAGCCGGGAAATCTGCCATTGCCTGGCGGAGGTTAACGTACCGGAGGTGGTAAAGGACGCGATGCTGTGTGCGTGGCGGGAACTGGGTGAAGAGCGGAACTTTGCCGTGCGTTCCAGCGCGACCGTCGAGGACGCTGCCGGGATGTCTTTTGCCGGTCAGTTCGAATCCATTCTGAATGTGCGCGGGGTGGACGCGTTGCTGGCAGCCATCAAGTCGTGCTGGCTGTCGCTTTTCTCCGAGCGGGCGCTCGTTTACCTGGCGAAGCAGCGGCTGCCTGCGGAAAAGGTCAGGATGGCGGTGTTGGTGCAGGAAATGGTGGAGGCCGACCACGCCGGGGTGGTGTTCACCGCCGATCCGATCACGGGAGCAACCGACCGGTTCGTCGTGGAGTGCGTAAGCGGTCTGGGCGAAGGACTGGTGCAGGGAACAGTTCAGCCTGAGCGGATGGTGGTTGAAAAGCGAACGGGGCGCGTGCTGGCTTCGTCTGCCAATGAGATGCTTTCATCCGCAACTCTCGAAAACCTGTGCGATCTCGCCCGCCGGATAGAGAACCTCTTCGGGTCGCCGCAGGACATCGAGTGGGCGCGGTGTGACAGCAAGTTGTTTCTGTTGCAATCGCGCCCCATCACCAGCAAAGCCCCGGTCAAATCGTGGGAGGACCGGCAGATCTGGACCAATGTCAACACCGGCGAAGTGATGCCGGACGTGATGACGCCGATTACGTGGTCCATGTTGCAATCCTTGCTGGGTGTGGTCGGTTCCATCTTTCGCCTGGTGGGCGCTAATATCAGTCGCGTTTCGCTGGTCGGGGGTCTCGTTGCCGGCAGACTCTATTTCAACGCCAACACGGTTTTGGCTGCGGTCAAACCATTTTCTTTCCTGCTCAAGGGAACTCCCGATTTTTTACAGACGCTGGGAGGCGTGTCGGTGGAGGCATACCGGCAGGGACAGTTGGCCATTCCGCCGGAAGACCTCCCGGACTTGAATTTCCGCTGGCCGAAATACATCCGCTCCTGGCCTCGCATCTCTTACGATCTCATCACCCATTCGTCCCGCCGCCGTGGCTGTGCCTGGTTGGCCCGCTTTAAGAAGCAAACGGACGAACTCGACCGCCTGGACCTCGGGGCCATTTCCACCCCGGAGCTGAACCGGCTTTGTGTCCAATACATTCGGGAAGTTTTCAAAGACGCGGATCTACTCTACCTGGCGACGCAAGGAGCGGTGCTGCCGGTGTTTCAGAAAGCCTGCCGCGAATGGCTGGGCGAACCCGGTCTGACGCTCCGGCTGTTCGCCGCGTTGGGCGGCATGCCGGTCGCGGAAGCCGGCCTGGCTCTCTGGCGCCTGGCGGCGCTGGCTCACGCCGACAGCGACACAGAGGCCGCAGTGTCTTCCGAAAACACCTGGCCGGAGGTCCGGGCCAGACTTTGCCGCACCGAACACGGCCGAAAATTCCTGACTGCCTGGGATGCTTTCATGGCCGAGCACGGACACCATTGCCGCGGCGAACTGGAGTTGTTCAATGCGCGCTGGGGCGAGACACCTGATTACATCTTGGGGCTGGTGCGCGGCTATCTTCGCTCGATGGGCCAGTCCGATCCGCTGGAAAATCAGCGGCGGCTGGCGGAAGAGCGGGAACGCTTGACCGTCGAATGCCGCGCGCGGCTGAAGAATCCAATCAAACGCTGGGTATTCTCGCACTCGCTGCGCCGCGCGCAGGAACTGACCGTCTTCCGGGAGCAATTAAAAAACCTCGGTGTCCGGCGGTTCGCGTTCGTGCGCCGCGTTCTCTTGGCCCTCGGCCAGCGGCTTCACGAGCAGGGCAGCTTGCCCTGCCGCGACGACATTTTCTTCCTGGAAGTATCCGAGATTGAACCGGTCGCGACGGGCGGCGCTTCGTTCGACTGGCGCGGGCGCATCGAATTGCGCCGGCGGGAATACGAAAAAAACCTGAAGCTCAAACCGCCGCCGATTGTGATCGGAAGATTCGATCCAAACGCGCCAGGCTGGCCGGTGGCAAACGCGGACGCGAAACTTCTGGAAGGCATTCCGGTTTCTCCCGGCATCGTCACCGGGCCCGCCCGTGTGATTTTGCGCACGGATGACCACGAGCAGGTTCTCCCCGGCGAAATTCTCATCGCCCCGTTCACCGATCCGGCGTGGTCGCCGTATTTCATCACCGCCGCCGGCGTGGTCATGGAACAAGGCGGGATTCTCTCGCACGGCAGCATCGTCGCGCGCGAATACGGTCTGCCGGCGGTGACCAACATTGCTTCGGCCACGCGGGTCATTCGCACGGGCGACCTGGTGCAGGTGGATGGAAACCGCGGCTGCGTGAGCGTCCTCAAACGTCTGGCCGAAGACCCCGCTGCGGAAATCCCTCAAACGACCAACGAATGATCGCTCCTTTGGCCCAATTGATTGACTGGTCCGCCTTACAGGCCCTGAGCCTGCCCTTGGAGATCCAGCTCCGGTTGGGGCGGGGGCCGTCGGCCAAGGGACCAGCTTTGGATCTTGATCAAGCGCTCCAAATCCTGAACGAGCCGGACTTCATTCCGGCCGAGAGCCGGCCGGCGCAGATTAAATTTGATGGTCCGTTGCATTTCCGCTTTCCCACGCCCCGGCCCGGAGACACCGCGAACAACAACGTCGTTTATGGCCGGCTCTTCCGCTGTGGCGGGCGCTGGCAGGAACGACCGGTGATCATTCTGCTGCATGGCGCCGGGGACTATCCCGATCATTGGTTCGGATTTCCGTGGGTGGCCCGTTGCTGCAACCGGAGGGGATTAAACGCGGCGACGTTGGTTTTGCCTTACCATTTTCAGCGGCATCCGCACCAGATGGTGGAGTGGGATTACTTGCTGACGGCGCAAACGGTCGCGCAGGCGGTTGCGGAAGTTTGCGCGCTGACTGGATGGCTGTTGGGCGAAGGTTGTCCCGCCGTGGCGGTGGTCGGGATTTCGTATGGCGGCTGGTTCGCGGGATTGGCGGCCTGCCACGATGCGCGCTTGGCTTCGGCGGCGCTGGTCATACCGCGCCTGGGCATGAATCAAGTTTCCTTGCTTGAGGAACGGGTCCTCTGGCCGCGCACCCGGGAACTGTTGCGGGGGCGGCGCACGGCTTTTGAGGCGCTGGACCGGACTCCGTTAAACCTGATTTCGTCTCAACCAGTCATCCCCCGGGAAAATATTTTATTGATCGAAGGGATGCATGATCGGCTGGTCGGGAGCGGACCGATGGAGGAACTGTGGCAGGCGTGGGGGCGCCCCGATCGCTGGCGGTTGCCCTACGGGCACCTCAGCCTGTTCGGCGCAACGGATTTGGGAGCCCGCGTTGTTGACTGGCTAAATCCACGATTGAAGAACGCAGCGGTTCACTGAGGGGCAGCCTATAATTTTGCGCATCAGCGGGCAGGGAGTTTCAGTCGTGGGTTCACGCGCAGCGGGATGCTTTGGTACAAAAGCCGAAGCCATTTTCATTTCTTGCCGTAGCTGCAACCCGGCCGTTCTGAATTCTGCCAGAATGGTCAGCCATGAATTTTGGTTGTGAAGATAAATTGGCGTGCGGTGGTGGAGTCATTTTGTGCAAAGCTTGCACAATTTTCGCCCTGAAGTCTGGCAGGCTGGCCGTTGTGAAAATGACGTTCACTGTCCCCGTTTCCGCTGCCGGAGATCGGCGGAAAACGGAGGTCTCATTTTGTGTAAAGATTACACAAAACGGGAGATTTCTTCGGCCATGCTTGTGCCGAATGAAAAAATCATTGTCCAAGTGCATTTCGTGTATCACATACACCTTTGAGGGGGAATTTTCAGTCAAACTGGCGGGTATGACAGTGATAACGAGTGACAGCGACTCATGCCCGCACCGCCAGACTTTGGCTGTGGTCGCCGGCCCGAGCCGCACTTTTGCCGACACCGGAATGAAATGGCGCTGCCGTAAAAATCCGGGAGAACAATTCATCACCTCAACCCGGCCATTGTCGCCGGGAAGATATTGCAAAGTTTGCAAGTTGATCCCTCCAGTTTTTGCCAGAGTTCCGGCGATGGAAAAAATAATCGCAGACTGCTCGGCGCTGACGAAGGCCGAAACACCAATAAGATCAATGGCTTTGCTGGGATTTCATTATGGTCAACGCTTAAACCTTTACCGTCCGGGTTGTCGTCAAGCTACCTCCCGTAAAAAACTGGATTCATTTTTGATTCCAGCCGGACGTGCGAAAAAACCGGGGCGAATTTTGTGTCCGAACGACACCTTTGACGATTCGTCTCCGGGTAAGATGACAAAACTGTAAATGAAAGCAGGCAGGAAATTAAAAGTTGTGCGCAAAGCGCGCAAAGCCTTTTGGGAAGGCTGATAAGATTGCGCCCTATGTTTAGCGCCATCGCTCATAAACATCTGGCCGATGCCGAGAGTTATTTCGACGAGCATCTGGCGCAGAACGATTACTACGCCGCCGGTGAAATCCGTCCTGGCCAGTGGATCGGCACGGGCGCGGAACGATTGGGATTAAACAATACCGTTACTCGCGAACAATTTCATGCGCTCTGTGAAAATCGAATTCCTGAAACAAACGAGCGCCTGACGCAACGGCAGCAGAAGGAGAACAAGCGCCGGGTGTTTTTCGATTTCACCTGCGCACCGCCCAAATCCGTATCGGTGCTGGCTGTAACATTGGATGACCAGCGATTGGTTGAAGCCCATGAGGAATCCGCGCGCATTGCGTTCCGCGAGTTGGAAACCTTCGCCGCAACCAGAGTCCGCAAGCAGGGCAATCAACGTGACCGCACGACCGGCAATCTCGTGG
>PLQC01000155.1 GCA_003159675.1 Limisphaerales bacterium | reverse complement strand
ACCACCCCATGTTATCTTTTCGTTCCGATGGCAGCGGCTGGCACAGCGCCGCTTCCCGTCAGCTCCTCACCTCACCCAGCGCCACACAAACAACCCCAGCACCAGCACCGCAACCATCCACCAAAACCAGCGCATGCCGCGCGGCCTGAGCTTTTCTCCGCCGAACTCACGCTTCACAAAAGCTTCGTAGTCAAAGCTGTCGTCCGGGAGACCCAGGTCGTCCTGGCGGGCTTTTTCGGACCAGTCGGTCGTTTCGTCCGCGCCGCATTCCGGACACGCGGTGGCGTTGGGTGGAACGTCGGCGCCGCAGTGGGGACAGGTCCCGGGAGACATTCCGATTTAGATTCTGGATTTGCGATGGATGCCCGCGCGGGCGGGCGACACGAGCCCCTGCGGCTGCTTCAATCAAAGCTCGCGATTCAGAAGCCGAAGGCCGCCTCAGCCGCCCACTCCGGCGTATTCCTCGTCCACCTTCAGGTTCAGCCCCATGAGAACATAGTCGTGCGAAATCGCCTGCATGTCCTTCACGTAATCTTCGAGCCGAAGCAGATTGCTGAATCCAAGCATTGCGAACATCTTGATCGCAGCCTCCTGTCCGCCGATGAACTCGGCCTCGATCCGTTCCAGGCCCAGACTCCGCGCGAGTTGGACCGCTTCGGTCACCAGCGCCCGGGCGAGGCCGCGGCCGCGGTAATGAGGTAGCACGAGCACGCTGATCCGTCCGATGTGCCGCTTCCAGCCGCCCAACTGCTGATGCAGCGTCGCGTCGGCGATAATCTTGCCGTCCGCAACGGCCAGGAGCGGAAAGTTGCGTCCCAGATCGATATTCTGGCACCAGCCGTGGATGACATCCGCTTCGGTGACGCGATGTTTGATGAACATGCGCTCCGATTCCGGCACATCGAGGAAGAACTGGTGGAATTTTTTTTCATCGTCGCGCCGCAACGGCCGCAGCGTGCATTGAAACTTGTCCTTCAGGACGATTTTCCTGGGGAACTTTTGCAATTCGAGTTCGAGCGACATAACGGTCTCCTGGGTTGAAATTGCCCCAGTCTTTGCTAAGAAGGCTGCGTCTGTCAATAGAGTCGGGGGGGCTTGCCGGCAATACCGCAGGCCCGCTCCAGGATGCGTTCATCCACGGCGGCAGGATCAAAACTCCACCGCGCCGCCAGCAAGGGGACCTTGTCGGTGTTTGTGGCGATGACATCCGACTGGCCGAGGCGTGCCCGTTCGGGGCCCTCGAGATAGCGGAAGCATTTCAATCCGAGGTCCAGTTCGGCGCGGGTCTTGATGCCTTGATTCCAAAGAGTCTTCCCCGCCCACGCGTAGGCACGGACCACCCGGCCGGCCTCCATGTGCACCCAGGCGTGATGGTTCAATACCCGGTGCGCGTTGAAAAACTGGACCTGGCCCAGCTTGCGGCTTAATTCGAGCAGGAAGCGGAAACAAACATCGATATCCTCGCCCGGATCGGGCAAATCCGACCCAACCACCAGAATCCACCCGTTCACGGGCGGGGAGATGAAAAGCCCTTGCTCCCCTGTAAATCCTTCCAACCAGGTGCAAGGCTTCGGGTTGTGAAGCCCCAACGCCGATTGCACGGAGTGCAGGTTCCGATTGCGGATCGTCATCCACAATCCCGGGCGATGCAGGGAGCCGGTGCGGATGGGGACACAGGGATAAACCGGCTCAAAGTTCGCCGCGATGATGGGGGCATGCTGAGGACGCCTCTTCCGCCTCGAATGCAGGACGAACAGGGCCACGACCGTCCCGACGGCCAATGAAACGCCGAGCAGCGACAAAAGAAGGCCCGGAATCAAATCATCCCAGCTGTTCACCGGATTCGAATCTACGCCCAGAAATGAGTTGTTCAACCACAATCTCCTTCCCGCGCGATTATTTCGCTGCCGGCGGCTTCGGCGCCGGCGATCGCGCCTGGCAACTCGCCTTCAGCCAGGCCAGATACCGTCTGTTCCCTCCCTCCAGGCCCAGCACAATGAATTCAGGCGTGTCGTACGGATGCGCGGCGATGATCAGGTCTTCGAGTTTCAAAAGCCTTTCCGGAGTGGTTTTCAGCAGGAGCAGAACTTCGGCGCTACGCTCGATCCTTCCCCGCCACCAATAATGTGATTCGATTCGCGGCACCAGGTTGGCGCAGGCGATCAACCGGGCCCTCAACGCCGCGCGGGCCAGAGAGCGGGCCGTTTTGGAGTCGGGTGCGGTCACCAGGACCAATTTGTATTTTCCCCCGGATTTCATGGCTCCTAAACAAAACCGGATATGAACCCGGATCAAGCGTTTTTATCGAAGAATGCGCCGCTCCCTCGGCCCCTCCAGCCGCCACGACATCCCCGCCTCTGGCGCGATTGGAGGTGAGGGTCAATACGCACACCGGACCGCTGTGTCGAAGACCAGGCGCAGCACGGTGGGGAAGTGGAAGGTCAGGGGATAGTCCCACAGCGGGGTGACGATGTTTGGGCGCAGCGACTGGTGCTGCGCACACAGTCGCGGTCCGTAACGCTGTGGAGCGCGGCAGTGTCCGCCGAGGACCAGCCGCAGCGCGCCAAGCCATCTCACGCGTGGAACAAGCTCCCGGGCATCATCGACGTGCCTGCCCGCTGCGGCTGATTCTTCGCATCCAACCGAACCTCCCGCCTCCGCCCGGAGTTGCATGACAGGCCGGGTCTGGTAGAGTCCCGCGACATCGTATGAAAACCCGATTCCTTTGCGACTCCGCTGCTTTCTCCCAGGTCGGTCTTTTTTGTCTGCTGGCGTTCTCGACGGTCGCCCGGCGCGATCTCTGTTCCGCGACCGAATCACTTCCGCCGGGAACGGATAAGACTGTCTTCAACGTGGCGCAGTTCGGCGCCGTCGGGGACGGCAAAACGCTGGACAGTCCCGCCATCAACCGGGCGATTTTGTCGGCGTCTCAAGCGGGGGGAGGAACCGTGTTCATCCCGGCCGGAACTTATTTGAGCGGGAGCATTCGCCTGACGAACAACCTCCATTTGTACCTGGATGCGGGCGCAGTCATCCTCGGCGCCCCGCAGGAAATGAACGCTTACGACCCGACCGAGCCTTGGGAGGGCATGGCGTACCAGGACGGCGGCCACACGTATTTCCATAACAGCCTGATCTGGGGCGAGAACCTCACGAATATCTCCATCACGGGTCCGGGCATGATCCGGGGCGGCGGCCTTGTTCGCGGTGACCGGCTTCTGGATCGCATGTGCGGGTTCTCCGACTGGAGTCCGACCAACCATGCGCGCCGCCCGGAGACCACCAACGGCCCCGTCCGACTTGGCAACAAAGCCATCGCACTCAAGCTCTGCCGCAACGTGTTGATGCGCGACTTCACGATCTTTCACGGGGGCCACTTCGCCGTTCTCGCCACCGGTTGCGAGGGCATGACCGTGGAGAACGTGACCATGGACACCGATCGCGACGGCATCGACATCGATTGTTGCCGGAACACGACGGTTTCGAACTGCCGGATCAATTCGCCGAACGACGACGGTTTGTGTCCTAAAAGCAGCTTTGCGCTGGGCCGGAATGTGATTACCGAAAATCTGACCATCATCAACTGCCAGGTCTCGGGATTCGAAGAAGGAACACTGCTGGATGGCACCCTGAAGCCCAGGCGCGGAACCGGCAGGATTAAATTCGGCACCGAGGCCAACGGCGGCTTCCGAAACGTCACCGTGGCCAATTGCACGTTTCGCGGTTGTCACGGCCTGGCGCTCGAAGAAGTGGACGGCGGCATCATGGAGAACATCACCATCAACAACATCACGATGATGGACGTGGTCGGCTACCCGATTTACATCACCAGCGGCGATCGAAATCGGGGCCCCGCCGTGACCGCGCCGGGCCGGGTGCGAAACATTCTGATCTCGAATGTGATTGCGACCGGCATCGAGCCCATGAGCGGCATTCAAATCACCGGCACTCCCGGGCGGCCGATCGAGGGGGTGCGACTGGATAATATCCGGCTTGAATTCAATGGCGGCGGAAGCCGTGAATATGCCGCGCGGGTGCCTCCGGAACTCGGCACGGGCTATCCGGAACCCGGCAGGATCGGCGTGATGCCCGCGTACGCCGTCTTCGCGCGCCACGTTCGCGACCTTGAACTGGCCAACATTCACGCGAGCTTCGTGAAGGACGACCTGCGCCCGGCGATGGTTTGTATGGACGTGGACGGGCTCGACATTGATAACTTCAAGGCGCAGCTGGCCCCCGGCGTGCCGGCCGCCCGGTTCAATGACATCAGGGGAATTGCGATCCGGAATTCGCCTCAGCTCCAGGGGATCTCGACAGACCAGGCGAACTAGTCTCGCTGTTCCGGCCGGTGCCTGGCCGCCGCACAATTCCCTTGAGCGCATCTTCAAACAACGCGCGCTGTTCCTCGCGTGTGCGGCGGTGGATGACGGTGAGGTCCAGGAATGCCACGAGCAACGCAAGGCAGGTGAACAGGAAGCAAACCAGCCAGAAGACGAGAAACGAGACGCGGCCCAGCCGATTCCGCAACACCGTTTCACCGGCGAGGAGCATGCCCAGGGCGGCCAGGAGAAAAACAGCGCCCAGGCAGCGTCGGCGAGTGTCTGCTTTCCAGCCCATGAGACAACAGTATCACCGGGCGATTTCGCAGCCGAGACATTTCATCGCGGAAAACAGACCGTCTGTTTTCCAGTTTGGCGGTTGAGGGCCGCCGTGCTAGGTTGCCCCCGGTTTCGAACGCCGAACGGACAAGACCATGCACATCACCAAACAGCTCGTGATATTCCTGGACAACTGCCCCGGCATGCTGGCCGCCGTGGCCGACGCCCTCGCCGAGGCCAACATCAACATCTACGCGATCTCCACGAGTGACACCGTGGACCACAGCGTGATCCGGCTCGTGGTGAGCGACCCCCGAAAGGCGCTCAATCTGTTCGAAGCGCGCGGCACGCTGGTGGAGGACGACGACGTGCTGATGATTGAAGGCAACAACAAGCCGGGATCGCTGGCCAGGATCGCGCACAAACTCGCCGCCGCAAAAATCAACATCGAGTACGCCTACTGCGCCACGCCGCCGAACGCCCGGAAGGGATTGCTGATTTTGCGCGTCCGCGACGCCAGGAAGGCGCTCAAAGTCCTGAACAGTTGAGAGCAATGCGTGACGCGCGAAACGCGGGGCGGCCGGTTCCTGACAGGCATCCCGCGCCGGACGCCACCATGCCCTTCCCGCTTCTCTACGAGATCAACACACGCTGCTGGCTGGACAGGCTCTCAACGGAGGAGTGCCGGGGCGTCACGCTCGACTCCGTTCCCGAGTCCGAATTCGAACGATGGCGGCAGTTCGGGTTCACCCACATCTGGCTCATGGGCGTCTGGACGACCGGCCCTCGCAACCGCGACAGCGCCCTGGCGTGGGAAGATTTGCACGGGGAATTCCGCAAAGTGATGTCGGATCTCCGGAGGGAAGACATCACCGGTTCGCCCTACGCCATCGCCGATTACCGCGTGCCGGACACCCTGGGCGGCGAAACCGGGTTGGAGTCGTTTCGACAACGGCTTCACGAGCGCGGAATGAAGCTGATCCTCGATTTCGTGCCGAACCACGTTGGTCTGGATCATCGGTGGGTGGCCGAACGCCCCGATTTATTCGTTCAAAGCCCGGTGGAAGCGCCGGGGACGTTCGCGCAGCGGACCCCCGAGGGCGTCCGCTGGCTTGCGCACGGAAAGGATCCGCATTTTCCGCCCTGGTCGGACACGGCGCAACTGGATTATCGCCAGCCCGCCACACGAGCGGCGATGCGGGAGAATCTGCTGGGTGTCGCCGGGCGATGCGACGGCCTGCGCTGCGACATGGCGATGCTGGTCTTGAACGAGGTGTTTGCAAAAACCTGGGCGCCCTTTCCACCCGCTGCATCCCGCGAAGCGGCCCCGGCCGCCGGTCCGGACGTCGGACAACCTCCCGTTGAATTCTGGCAGGAGGCAATCGCGTCCACCAAAAAACGTTATCCGGATTGCCTTTTCCTGGCTGAGGTTTACTGGGGCCTGGAGGAGCGACTGAGATTGCTCGGCTTCGATTACACCTACGACAAGGAACTTTACGACGCATTGGTGCGGCGCAATCCCGCCGGTGTGCAACGCCACCTGCTGGAGGCCACACCGGAATCGATCGGCACCGGCGCCCATTTTCTCGAAAACCACGATGAACCGCGCATCGCCTCGATTCTTTCCCCGGCCGAACAGCGCGCGGCAGCGCTCACGATTCTGAGTTTGCCGGGAATGCGATTCCTGCATGACGGCCAACTGGAAGGCGCACGCGTCAAAGTGCCGGTCCAGGTCCGGCGCTGTCCGCCCGAACCGGTGCGGAATGAAGTTGAGCGGATGTACCGGCGAGTGCTCGCCGCCTTGCGGCAAACGGCCGTGGGGCGCGGGGAGGCGTTGCTTCTGAAACCCCGCGTGGCGTGGGCGGGAAATCCCACCTCGGAAAATTTCGTCATCGTGCAGTGGCGGGACACGACGCCGGGGTTTGACCTGGCGGTTGTCAATCTCGCCCCGCATCCCAGCCAATGCTACGCGCCGGTCCGCCTCGACGACTTTGCGGACCGCACCTGGATTCTGAAGGATCGGCTGGGGTCGGAGACGCACACGTGCCCTGGCCGGGAATTGCAGGATCGGGGCCTCTATCTGGACTTGCCGGCCAACGGCACGCAGTTGTTTCACTTCCATCCGCTCTCCTGAAGGCCGCGACGCTGCGCACATTCCGGTCGAATTCCCGCGTCGCCAAAGCAACCTCCTTGCAATTCAGGGTTTTGGGCGGATACTGGGCTGGCCGATGAAAAATGAAATATTGCAGTGTCGGTCAGTTTAGGTAAAAACTGTGAAGATTTAACCAGTTACGGTGGCGCAGAAGCACATCCGGCCAGCGACAATGAACGATTCAGTAACAGGTCCAAGGGGCGGTTGCGACCCCTTGACGGGGTTGCCGAGGAAGCAGGGTTTGTACGATCCGCAATTCGAGCACGAAGCGTGCGGCGTGGGATTTGTCGTCAACATCAAGGGCCGGAAGTCCCACACCATCATCGAGCAGGCGCTTCAGATGCTCTTGAATCTGGACCATCGTGGCGCCTGCGGGTGCGAGGCCAACACCGGAGATGGCGCCGGCATTCTCCTGCAGACTCCCCACGCCTTCTTCAAGGAAGTGACCCGGTCGGCGGGGTTTTCCCTCCCCTCGGCCGCCGAGTATGGCGTGGGCATGGTGTACATGCCGCACGACCCGGCGCAGCGGGCCGAGTGCGAGACGATTTTTGCGGGCATTGTCGCCGAGGAAGGCCAGCGGATTCTGGGATGGCGCACCATTCCCACCAGCAACGATTCCCTAGGCGCGACCGCGAAGGCATCCGAGCCGTTCATGCGGCAGGTGTTTGTCGGGCGCAACGCGGCGTTGACGGACGACCTGGCGTTCGAACGAAAGCTCTACATCATCCGCAAGCGGGCGGAGAATGCCATTCGCTATTCGGGCAAGGTCAGGGGCGGCGAATACTTTTACCTCGCGAGCCTGTCGTTCAAGACGGTTGTTTACAAAGGCATGCTCATGCCGGCGCAGGTGGCCCCGTACTATCCCGACCTGACGCATCCGGCGATGGAAACCGCGCTGGCGCTCGTCCATTCGCGCTTTTCGACCAACACATTCCCGAGCTGGAACCGGGCCCACCCGTACCGGTATCTCGCGCATAACGGCGAGATCAATACCCTGCGCGGCAACATCAACTGGATGCACGCGGGCCAGTCCCACTTCGAGTCCGACCTCTTCGGCGACGACATCAAGAAGATCCTGCCGATCATCAACACCGACGGCAGCGACTCGGCCATGTTCGACAACTGCCTCGAGCTGCTGGTGATGGCGGGACGCGAACTGCCGCACGCGATGATGATGATGATTCCCGAGCCGTGGGAGAACCACGAGAGCATGAGCCCGGAGAAGCGCGCCTTTTACGAATACCACTCCTGCCTGATGGAACCCTGGGACGGCCCGGCGTCCATCGCCTTTACAGACGGCACCAAGATCGGCGCCGTGCTGGACCGCAACGGACTTCGTCCCTCGCGCTATTACGTCACCAAGGACGACATGGTCATCATGGCGTCGGAAGCCGGCGTGCTGCCGATAGAGCCGGAGCGCGTGGCCTACAAGGGCCGGCTGCAGCCGGGCCGCATGTTTCTGGTGGACACGGAGCAGGGCCGGATCGTGGCCGATGAAGAGCTGAAGAACCGGTTTGCGTTCGAGCACCCGTACCAGCAGTGGCTGGACGAGCATCACGTGCTGCTGGAAAACCTTCCCGACCCGGGGTTCCGCAGCGAGCCGGGCCATCAGACCGTGATGCAGCGCCAGCAGGCCTTCGGTTATACCTTCGAGGATCTCCGATTCATCGTGGGTCCGATGGCCAATGACGGCGTGCAACCGCTCGGTTCGATGGGCACGGACACCCCGCTGGCGGTGCTGTCGGAAAAGCCGCAATTGCTCTACAATTATTTCAAACAGCTCTTCGCGCAGGTCACAAACCCTCCCATCGACCCGATCCGCGAGGAGATCATCACGTCCACGGAGACGATGGTGGGTTCGCGGGGCGGTTTGCTGAAACCCGTGCCCCAAAGCTGCGCGCTGATCAAACTGAAGCATCCCATCCTCACCAACGAGGAACTGGAGAAGCTCCGCCACGTGGATCACCGGGGTTTCCAGGCGACCACCCTGCCCATCGTGTTCAAGGCCGCGGACGGCGCCAGGGGGTTGGAACGCGCGCTCGACAAGCTTTTCGAGGAGACCGATCGCGCCATCGTCCGGGGCGCGAACATCCTTGTGCTCTCCGACCGGGGACTGAGCCGCGAAAACGCGCCGATCCCCGCGCTGCTCGCCATTTCGGGCCTGCACCATCATTTGATCCGCGCGGGCACCCGCTCGCGCGTCGGCCTGGTGCTGGAATCGGGCGAACCGCGCGAGGTCCATCATTTCGCCCTGCTCATCGGATACGGTTGCAGCGCCATCAATCCGTATGTGGCCTTCGAGACGCTCGACGACATGATCCGGGAAGGGTTGCTGACCAACCTGGACCACAAGACTGCGGTCAAAAAGTACATCAAAGCCGCGGTGAAAGGCGTGGTGAAAACGATGGCCAAAATGGGCATCTCGACGATCCAAAGCTATCGCGGCGCCCAGATCTTCGAAGCGGTCGGCCTCAATAGCGCCCTCGTGGACAAATACTTCACCTGGACGCCGTCCCGCATCGAGGGCATCGGCCTTGAAGTGCTCGCGGACGAAGTGTTGAAGCGGCATGCGCATGCCTTCCCGGAGCGTCAAGTGAACGGCGCGACCCTCGATCCCGGCGGCCAATACCAGTGGCGCAGTGACGGTGAATTCCACCTGTTCAATCCGCAATCGATTCACAAGCTGCAGATCTCCTGCCGGCTGGGCAGCTACAAGGTGTTTCAGGAATACGCCGACTTGATCAACCGCCAGGCCAAGAACCTTTGCACCCTGCGCGGATTGCTCGATTTCCAATGGGCGGAGAGCCCGATTCCCATCGAGGAAGTGGAACCGGTGGAGATCATCGTAAAACGGTTCAAGACCGGCGCGATGAGCTACGGCTCGATCAGCAAGGAAGCGCACGAAGCGCTCGCGATCGCCATGAACCGGCTGGGGGGCAAGAGCAACACCGGTGAAGGCGGCGAGGATCCGGATCGCTACGTGCCGCTGCCCAACGGCGATTCGAAGAACAGCGCCATCAAACAGGTCGCCTCGGGACGCTTCGGAGTCACGAGCCAATACCTCGTCAACGCGCGCGAGCTTCAGATCAAAATGGCGCAGGGCGCAAAGCCGGGCGAAGGCGGCGAGCTGCCGGGACGCAAGGTGTATCCGCCGATCGCCAAGACCCGGGGCACGACGGCGGGCGTGGGATTGATTTCACCGCCGCCGCATCACGACATTTACTCGATCGAAGACCTGGCGGAGTTGATCCACGATTTGAAGAATTCGAACCGGGACGCGCGGATCAGCGTGAAGCTGGTGGCCGAAGTCGGAGTCGGCACGATCGCGGCCGGCGTCGCCAAGGCGCACGCCGACGTGGTGCTGATCAGCGGCCATGACGGCGGCACGGGCGCGTCCCCCCTGTCGTCCATCAAGCACGCGGGCGCCCCGTGGGAACTCGGCCTGGCGGAGACCCACCAGACCCTCGTGATGAACAATCTGCGAAGCCGGATCTATGTCGAGACGGACGGCCAGCTCAAGACCGGCCGGGACGTCGCCGTCGCGGCACTCCTGGGCGCCGAGGAATTCGGGTTTGCCACCGCGCCGCTGGTGGTGCTGGGCTGCATCATGATGCGGGTCTGCCATCTGAACACGTGCCCGGTGGGTGTGGCCACGCAGGACCCCCGGCTGCGCGAGCGGTTCGCGGGCAACCCCGACCACGTGATCAATTTCATGCGTTTCATTGCCCAGGAACTCCGCGAGATCATGGCCCGACTCGGTTTCCGCACGGTCAACGAGATGATCGGCCGGACGGACAAGCTGGTGCCGTGGAAGGCCATCGAGCATTGGAAGGCCAAGGGACTTGACCTCACACCGATATTGCATCGGCCGGAAGCCGGGCCGGAAGTCGGCCGCTACCGCCAGATCGACCAGGACCATGGCCTCGACAAATCGCTCGATGTCACCCGGTTGCTGGACATTTGCGAGCCGGCCATCGAACGCGGCGAACGGGTCCACGCCGATCTGCCGATCCGGAATGTCAACCGCGTCGTCGGCACCATCGTCGGCAGCGAGATCACGAAGAAGTGGGGGCCGAACGGCCTGCCGGAAGACACCGTTCATATCAAGTTCAACGGCAGCGCGGGCCAAAGCTTCGGCGCGTTCATACCCAAAGGGATGAGGCTCGAACTGGAAGGCGACGCCAACGATTACTTCGGCAAGGGCCTGAGCGGCGGGCGGATCATTGTTTATCCGCCGAAAGAGTCCACCTTCGTTGCCGAGGAGAATATCATCATCGGCAACGTGGCGCTGTACGGCGCCACGGCCGGCGAGATCTTCGTTCGCGGCGTGGCCGGCGAACGCTTTGCGGTGCGCAACAGCGGCGTCAATGCCGTCGTCGAGGCCGTGGGCGATCATGGATGTGAATACATGACCGGCGGGCGCGTAATCGTGCTCGGCAAAACCGGACGCAATTTCGCGGCCGGCATGTCCGGAGGCATTGCCTATGTCCTGGACGAAGCCGGGGATTTCAACCGCCGCGTGAACCTGCAGTTGGTCGGGCTGGAAAAGCTCGCCGACACGGATGAAATCGAGGAGGTCTGGAAGATGATCCAGCGGCATCAGACCTGCACGAAGAGCGAGCGGGCCGCGAAGGTGCTGGCGAACTGGGGCGGCATGGTACCGAAATTTGTCAAAGTCATCCCGCACGATTACAAGCGTGTGCAGCAGGCGCTGAAGAGGGTCAAAGAGCAAGGGCTGAGTGGCGAAGAAGCCGCCATGGCCGCGTTTGAAGAAAACGTGCGCGACGTGGCGCGCGTCGGCGGAGGATGAACTGCGCCTGGAAGAATTGAGCCATGGGCAAACCCACTGGATTTATTGAATATCTGCGGGAGCTGCCGGCGGACCGGACCCCGGACGAACGCATCCGGGATTGGAGCGAGTTTCACCATCACATGGAGGAACCCAGGCTCCGCCAGCAGGGAGCGCGTTGCATGGATTGCGGCATCCCCTTCTGCCACACCGGCACACTGATCAGCGGCATGGCCGCCGGCTGCCCCATCCACAATCTGATTCCCGAATGGAACGACCTGGTGTATCGCGGACTTTGGAAGGAGGCGCTCGCGCGGCTTCACAAGACCAACAATTTCCCCGATTTCACCGGCCGGGTTTGCCCCGCTCCCTGCGAAGGCTCGTGTGTGCTCGGCATCAATAATCCGCCGGTCACCATCAAGAACATTGAGTATTCCATCGCCGAAAAGGGCTGGAGCGAGGGATGGATCGTTCCCGAACCGCCGAAATTCCGCACCGGCAAAAAAGTCGCCGTCATCGGGTCCGGCCCCGCCGGCCTGTGCGCCGCCGCCCAGTTGAACCATGCGGGCCACACGATCACGGTTTTTGAGCGCGCGGACCGGCCGGGCGGTTTGCTCATGTACGGGATCCCGAACATGAAGCTCGACAAGGAGCAGGTCGTGCTCCGCCGAATCCGGCAGATGGAAGCCGAGGGAATCCGGT
Source organism: Limisphaerales bacterium (assembly GCA_003159675.1). Classification (GTDB taxonomy): domain Bacteria; phylum Verrucomicrobiota; class Verrucomicrobiia; order Limisphaerales; family BOG-1460; genus BOG-1460. The sequence continues at coordinate 18,308 of PLQC01000155.1, read as the reverse complement.
TCCTCTGCAACGCCGAGGTGGGAAAGAGTTTTCCGGCGGAGAAACTCCTGAAGGAATTCGACGCCGTGGTGCTGTGCACCGGAGCGACGAAACCGCGTGATTTGCCCATCGAAGGCCGCGCACTCAAGGGCGTTCATTTTGCGATGGAATTCCTGACGGCCAACACCAGCAGCCTCCTGGACCAGCACCGAAACGGAAATTTCATTTCCGCGGAGGGCAAGGGCGTGGTGGTGATCGGGGGCGGTGACACCGGCACGGACTGTGTGGGCACCTCGATGCGCCAGGGCTGCCGGAGCCTGGTACAGATGGAGATTCTGCCCAAGCCGCCCCTGGAGCGCGCCAACGACAATCCCTGGCCCGAATGGCCGAAGGTGTACCGGCTCGATTACGGCCAGGAGGAAGCGGCTGCGAAATTCGGCGACGATCCGCGCACGTATCTGACCACGGCCAGGAAGTTCGTTGGCGACGACCATGGCCAGGTAAAGGAGGTCCTGACCGTGCGCATCCAATGGGAGAAGAACGACAAAGGCCAGTTCGTTCCCAGGGAAGTTCCGGGCACGGAAAAGACCGTGCCGGCCCAACTCGTCCTGCTCGCCATGGGTTTTCTCGGCCCCGAACAACCCTTGCTGGAGGCGCTCCGCGTCGAGCGCGATGCGCGGACCAACGTCAAGGCCGAGTTCGAGAAATATCAGACGAACGTCCAGGGGGTATTCGCGGCGGGAGACTGCCGCCGGGGTCAGAGCCTCGTCGTGTGGGCATTCAACGAAGGCCGCGGCGCCGCCCGCGAGTGTGACCGGTATCTGATGGGCCAAACGGATCTGACCTGAACCTGAAAACCGGAATAGGAACCGCGGATTTCACGGATTTCACGGATGATCAACGGGGTTCGTTTGCGACGCGCGCTTTGGACTCCTCCGGCTTGTTTCGTATGCGGCTGAGCGGCCGCACAATCCCGAGAAGCACAGGAATCATTCCATATCCGGGGCCGTCTGCTGGAGACGTTTTAGGTCCTGGAGTTCCATTGGGTCAGTGACATAACCGCCATTGAACCAGGAGACTGGCGCCGGTCCTTTCCACTTCCAGTACTCCGAATGGTTGTCGGCAAAAACCAGCACAAGACCGTCCTGGTGCCGTCGAGCCGGGGTGTCCAGCCATTCGTCGATTTTGGAGGCATACAGAAAACCGCCATTGTTGATTCCGTTCTCATCCTCATCAAGAAACGTGAGGGACTTCGATGGATGTCGTATCTCGCTGAATTTCATTAGCGGATAGACCATAAAGTTGCTCACGCAGTCGTCTCCCGCCATGTAGATGCTCAACGACACGCTGCGCAACCTGGGTGTGCTGGTGCCAACCAGGCAGCTATGATCGGCCGGGCAATGGTAGATTTTGATGGACTGCGCGTAGGGAAAGAGTGTGCCCCGCGTGATGGTTGCCGGGTCCGCATCCCACCTGGCACTGCCGGTGACCCAGGAGCCCGGCGGGCTGCGGTGGATGCCGTTGACAACGCTGTCTAGGTTGAGCGGCAACCGGCCGCCCGCTTCCGACGCATAGAGGGTCCACGCCAGGCCGAGCTGTCGTTGATTGTTGAGGCAACTCGTCGTCAGGGCCCGCGCTTTTCCCGCCGACAATGCGGGCAGCAGCAGCGAGGCCAGGATGGCTAAAATCGCGATGACCACCAGCAGTTCAACCAGGGTAAAACCGGGTCTTGAACGTAGCCCGGCAAAACGCGAAGCCTTGGGCGAACAGGTCCGCGAGTGCAACTTCGCGCCAGTGTTGATGGAAATGAACCTCATATCGTTTCTGCGGCGTGGCTGCGTGATGGGGAAACGGGCCGGCTTTTCACCGCCCAGCCAAGGAGGCTTCCGGCACCCGCCGTTAGTGCGAGGATCCACAGCGCAGTGATGGATTGACTCGGTCCCGGCAGGCTGGCCACTCCGGCTACGTAAGTTTGGTAAGTGATTCCCTCGCGAGTCAACGTTCCGAGGGTGGATTCGTTCGCGGGGGCAATGAAGTCGGGCGTGCGAAGGTCGGAGATCCACAGTTTTCTGGAGCCATCCATATACTCAAATACTTCGAATCGGGCATTCTTGTGCTGAGCGACGATGGCCGGGACCTGGTTGGTGGAGACGGAGTGAACCTTCCAGTCCGTGGTTACCCCCCGGAAAACGGCCAGGGCGGCCATTCCGCACGCGGCTAATGCGGCAAAAGCGTTGTCCACACGACGTTCGTTTCTCAGGTCGGTGATGGAATGCGGTCCGTATTGGCGGTCATGGCTTCCACGCAACAACGTGACGGCCCCAGCCACGAGGATGAAACAGCAGAATGGATTCAGCAGCCGCTCGGACCACAACCCTGCGTGCGTCGCTTTGAAATGGGGAGAATCCCGGTTTTCAATGTTCGTCTCGTAGCCGATGCCTTTCTCGGCCAGCAAGGCCATTGTGCTGTTCTCCGCCGGCGCGACGAACGGGGTCATCTTCCCGTTCTCCAGCAGATCGCCAGAGAGCGTGCGGGCTCCGCTGGCATTTTGAAACAGCTTGAAGCGAAACTTCCGCACCTGCGAATTGGCGATGAGGCTTTGTACTTCAGTGGTGGACACGTAGCGAGGTTTGGGAAAGTGTGAGGGGGAGCGGAGACTGGAGAGCCAGCAGAAAAATCCCAGGTAAACGAGGGCCACCGCCATCGCCAGCGCCGCCCAAATAGTAACGGATTTCGGCGATTGGCTGGAAATGCGCCCGCCGATGGACCCTTCAGGAACGGTTCGCTGCCTGCGTCGCCAAATCCAGATAGCCAGCGACAGCGGCACCACTCCAAATAGAAAGATCGGGAGACAGACGTTGATCCAAATGCCCAACATGGCGATGTATTTGGCGGTGGATAGGCGGGTCACTTTGCTGAGTAAGAGCATCACCAGCGGAGAGAGGCAAAAAAAGAGCAACATGCTGATTCCCATGATGCGCCAAAAAGTGGCTACGGACCGGCGCGCCCGCTCACTGTTCTGACGGTCGCCTCCCATCTTGTACCCGATGTATCCGCCCAAGGGCAAAGCCGCGGCAACCCAGCAAACCATGCCCATAACAAAATTGGCAATGGCTTGCAGAAACCCGACGGAGCTCGTGCTCTTCGCGGCCACGCCGCCGTGCTTCGCCAGCACCGTGCCGACCGTCGCCGCCTTGGCGGTGGTGGCCAGCAGCGGCAGGGCGGCAATCACGCCGAGCGTGAACCCCTCGCCCGGACTAGTTTGTTTGAGCGCGCCGGCGACAAAGGCGAGGAATTGCTCCTGCAACAGTTTCCGCCCGCGCGACAGCCGTTGCTTCACCGCATCCTCACTGAGACCCAAATCCTGCGCGACGGCCTCGATGGATTGGTGTTCGCGATAGAACAACACCAGCGGCTCGCGATAGATTTCCGGGATGCGTTCGAGCGAGCGCCAGAGGATCGCCTTTTCCTCGTCGCCAATCACCTGGTCAGGAGGCGGTGGTTCGGGTGAGACCCATTCGTCCACCGCCTCAAGGGATTCGGCGGCATGATCCGGCTCGCGTCCCTGGCGCCGGAACTCCTTGCTGATGAGAAAACGGGCGATGCTGCACAGCCAGGGCCGTAACTTGGCCGGCTCGCGCAATTGCGCGAGCTGTTTCCAGGCGGACAGAAAGGTCTCCTGGGCGAGGTCTTCGCTCCGGCTCACGTTACCCGTGGCACAGTACGCCAGCGACGAGATCAAGGTTTGATAGCGTTCGACAATCAGCCGGAAGGCATCCCGATTTCCGCCCAGGCTTTCGGCCACCAGCTTGGCATCGTTGAGTTCTGCCCGCTGCATCGCTTCGGTGGTCATCATATCACCCTATAAGCACCCGAAAAGCCCCAAGAGGTGACAGCAAATCTATCGGTACGAATACAGGGGCTGCCCATCGCCGATGGCCGGGCATTGGGGAGCAAATCGATCCCGTGTCAGGGGCACTTTTCAAACAGGCTCTTTTTCCTTCCAAGTGCGCTGGGCCGAATCCTTGCGGCAGCCGTTGTGAAATGGCGGACACGAAAAAAGCCCGCTCTTTCGAGCGGGCTTGAAATGAATATCTGCGAAAGATCCCCGGCTACGTCTTCGCTTCGGCGGCTTTGCCTTCCGACTTCTCCGGAGCCGGTTTCGCTTCCGCGGCGGGAGCGGTCCCGGACCCGGTCTCTCCGGCGGCCGGAAGATCCATCCATTCCAGGATGGCGAGCTGCGAGGCATCGCCCCGGCGTTCGTGAAGTCTCACGATACGCGTATAACCGCCGTTGCGGTCTTTCTGCGCGGGCGCGATTTCATTGAACAGGATTTTCACGGCGTCTTCCTGGTGCAGCCGGGCCGCGGCGAGCCGCCGGCCGTGGAGGGTGCCGGCTTTGCCCAGCGTGACCATCTTTTCCGCGACCGGGCGGGCCGCCTTGGCCTTCGCCAGCGTGGTTGTCACGCGTTTGTGTTTGATCAGGCTGCAAACCAGGTTGGCCAGCATCGCATTCCGATGTTGGCCGGTGCGGCCCAATTTGGCGGTTGATTTAAGATGTCGCATAAGATGACTTTCGCGGCAGGGCCCGGCCCGCGGGCCGGGCCGGACGCGTGGCAGCGCGTCCCCACCGGATATTAGCGGGCAATGAGCGCCGCCTCTTCCTTCGGCGTGTCCAGCAACTCCGCTTCGAAGCTCATCCCCAGGGTCAACCCAAGGGCTTGAAGCTTCTCTTTGATTTCGTTCAACGATTTCTTGCCGAAATTGCGGTATTTGAGCATTTCGGACTCGGTCTTCATGGCCAGTTGGCCGACCGTGGTGATATTCGCGTTGTTCAGGCAATTGGCGGCGCGGACACTGAGCTCGATTTCGTTGACGCTCATGTTGAGCAGCTTCTTGAGCTTGGTCTTTTCCTCGTCCTGCTTGTCCACCACTTCCTCGAACTCGACCGCCGTCTTGTCGTAGCCGACGAACACGTCCAGATGATGCTGCAGAATGGCCGAAGCCTGAGTGAGAGCGTCGTCGGGCGAGATGCGCCCGTCCGTCCAGACCTCCAGAACCAGGCGGTCGTAGTCCGTGCGCTGGCCGACGCGCGCATTCTCGACGGCGTAGCGGACCCGGGTCACCGGCGAAAAGAGAGAATCAATCGCGATGACACCGATGGCTTGATTGGGTTTCTTGTTTTCGTCACCCGGCATAAATCCGCGGCCGACCTTGACCTCCAATTCCAGCTCGAGTTTTTTCTTTTTATCGAGCGTGCAGATGTGCTGGTCGGGGTTCACCAGTTCGATATTCTGGTTCAACTGGATGTCCGCGGCGGTCACCGCGCCTTCTTTGTTCGCCGAGAGCAGCAGCGTCTGGGAATCACGCGTGTGCGCCTTGAACAGGACCTTCTTGAGGTTCAAAACGATATCGGTCACGTCCTCCACGACGCCTTCAATCGTGGCAAACTCGTGCATGGCGCCTTCCACCTTGATCGAGGTGATGGCGGCGCCTTCCAGTGAGGAGAGCAGGACCCGGCGCAGCGAGTTGCCGACGGTGTGGCCGTAGCCGGTTTCAAACGGCTCCGCAATAAATTTGGCGTAAGTCTCCGTCGCGGTTGTGTCATCCTTGGTCAACCGCTTGGGCATTTCAAATCGTCCTAGACGTACTGGCATACTTTCCTTTCAACAATTTTAATCTGGCTTCCCGGCGGTTATTCCCGCGAGCCGGGGCAGCCCCTATAATTGTTTTGTTAATGCGTTTAAACTAGCGGGAATAAAATTCGACAATCGCCTGTTCGTTGGCGATCGGGTTGATCTCGTCGCGCTTCGGAATGCGCATGACGGTGCCCTTGAATTCCTCCTTGTTCAACAGGAGCCAGTCGGGCACCGACCGGCTGGTGGCGGTTTCGAGGTTTTTCGTGGCCAACTGGCGTGAGACATTGGTGTTTTTGACTTCAATGACGTCGTTGACCTTGAGGCCGTACGACGGCACGCTGACCTTCCGGGCGTTCACCCGGATATGGCCGTGCGTGACCATCTGGCGGGCGGCCGCGCGTGTGTTTGCGTAGCCCAGATGGTACACCACATTGTCCACGCGGGTTTCCAAAATCTGCAGCATGTGCTCGCCCGTCACCCCGCGGCGCCGGAGCGCCTTCTCGTAAACACCCCGGAACTGGCGCTCCATCAGCCCGTAATAGTATCGAAGTTTCTGCTTCTCGATCAGGCCCAGCCCGTAATCCGTGTGCTTGCGGCGGGACTTCGGACCGTGCACGCCGGGGCCGTAGTTGCGGCGCTCGAGGTATTTTGACGGGCCGAAGATGGGGAGACCGAACCGGCGGCTGATGCGAACGCGTGGACCTGTATAGCGAGCCATAATTTAGATTTGAAATTTCAAATTTGAGATTTGAGATCCATTAGACACGGCGCTTCTTGCGGGGACGACATCCATTGTGCGGAACGGGGGTGACGTCCTTGATGGCGCTGATTTCCAGGCCGATCGCCTGCAGCGCGCGAATGGCCGATTCGCGGCCGGAGCCGGGCCCCTTCACCCGCACCTCGATTTCCTTCATCCCATGGGACATCGCCTGGCGGGCGGCATCCTGCGCCACCTGCTGCGCCGCGTAGGCCGTGCTCTTGCGCGACCCCTTGAACCCGACGCGACCGGCGCTCGACCAGCCGATGGTATTCCCGTGCATGTCGGTGATCGACACGAGCGTATTGTTGAACGTCGCCAGAATGTTCGCGATGCCCGCGATGATGTTCTTGGAGCCCTTGGCCTTGACGATCTTCTTGGTCGCCAAGTCGTCCGCGAGCAGCTCCGCGGCCGTGGGAGCGGCGACGGCCGCGACGACAGCTTCGGCCGGCTTGGGCGTTTCACCTGCGGGTCCCGCCGGAGCGGGCTCGGCACCGGGTGCCGCAGCCTTCCTGGCGGCCTTGGGATCTTCGGAGGTTTTCGCCACGGGCTTTTCCGCGGCGGCGGTTTCCGGCTTGCCTTCCTTCTTCGGCGCAGCCTTTTTCTTCGTTTCGTCGGCCATGTGCGGGTTGGAAATTGAGGGTTAAGAGATGCTTTAGTGGATGCCGGTCTTGGCGTTGGGATTGCGCTGGACACCGACGGTCTTGCGCGGGCCTTTGCGCGTGCGCGCGTTGGTCTGGGTACGCTGGCCGCGAACCGGCAGCCCGCGCAGGTGGCGCATGCCCCGATAGCATTTGATCGCCTGGAGCCGTTTCAGATTCATACCGATCTCGCGGCGCAGATCGCCTTCGATCACATACTTTCCGTCCTGGATCGCGTGAACGATCTGGGAGAGCTGTTGCTCGGTCAGATCTTTCGCCCGGACGGAGGGCTCAATCTTGGCCTTGGCGAGGATCTCGACGGCGTTGCTCGGTCCGATGCCGTAAATATATCGAAGCGCAATGTCGATGCGCTTGTTCGGCGGGACTTCTACTCCAATGATGCGTGCCATGATTCGTTAAACGGTTATTGGGTGAATGGGTTGACGGGCTTCATCCCTGCCGCTGCTTGTGGCGTTTGTTGCTGCAAATGACCCGGATGACGCCTTTGCGCCGTATGATCTTGCAGTTTTCGCAAAGTTTCTTGACCGATGCGCGAACTTTCATGTCTGGATTGTGTTTGGTTCGACCATCAGCCGCCCTTCCGACAAGTCGTAAGGCGACAGTTGCAATTTCACTTTCTTTCCCGGCGTCAGCACGGCGACATTCCGCTTTGCCCTGCCGGCCACGAACGCCAGTACTTGATGCCCGTTCGACAGCTCCACCCGATACGTCGTGTTGGGCAGTGCCTCGATTATGACACCTTCGACCTGGAAGGCATTTTCTCCGGCCATGTCAAAATTTCCGGCTCACCTTCGGTGATCAAAACCGTATGCTCAAAATGAGCCGATAGTGAACCATCTTGCGTGACGACTGTCCAGCCGTCATTTAGGATTTTTACGCCTGGCGCTCCGGCATTGACCATGGGTTCGATGGCTAATGTCATGCCGGGCCGTAACTTGGGCGACGCTTTGCCGTCCACGAAGTTCGGCACCTCGGGCTCTTCGTGCATGGAACGCCCCACGCCATGCCCCACAAACTCCCGGACGATGCTGAAACCGTTGCTTTCAACGTAATCCTGGACCGCGCGCGAGATATCCGCCACCCGCTTGCCTGCGACGGCTTGCGCGGCGCCTTCGTGAAGCGACTTTTCCGTCACGTCCATCAACCTCTGCGCGAGCACTCTGCAGCCGCCGACCGCGACCGTTTTGGCGGTGTCACCGACAAAGCCATTGTAAACCACGCCCACGTCGAGGCTGACGATGTCGCCCAACTGCAGCACTCGCGTTCCCGCCAAGCCATGGACCACCTGCTCGTTCACCGAGATGCAAATGTGGCACGGATACTTCCGGTAGCCAAGAAAGGCGCTTTTGGCACCGTAACTCCGGATCCGCTCTGCCGCAAATCTGTCCACCTGTTCGGTCGTGACACCGGGTTTGACCAGGGCCGCCACCTCGTCCAATACCGTGCCCGCGATGGCGCAGGCAGGCCGCATCGCTTCCAGGTCCCGTTCACTCTTCAAAAGAATCATCGTTTCAACCTTAATCCCGGTCTCGCTCCTGATCCCCATCCACTTTCAAATCAGGGGTCAGGACCCGGGTCAGGCGAGTGGATCAAAACCGCCCTTTCAACCGGCCCTTTTTCAAAAAGCCGTCGTAATGGCGCATCAACAAGTGCGATTCCATCTGGCGCATCGTGTCGAGCAGCACGCCGACGACAATCAACATGCTGGTGCCGCCGAAAAACTGCGCCACCTGGTACGGTATCCCCATGTTGTACGCCAGGATCTGCGGGATGACGGCGATGATCACAAGGAAAATCGCCCCCGCCAGCGTGATCCGGCTCATGGTATTGTGAAGGTAATCGCTGGTAGCCTGCCCGGGGCGGACGCCGGGGATGTAGCCGCCGTTCTTTTTCAGGTCATCCGCGATCTGCAATTCATTGAATTGCGTCGCCACCCAGAAGTAGGAGAAGAACAGGATCATCAGCGAATACACGGCCAGATAAAAGAGGCTCCGCTCGTGCAACACCGAGGCCAGTCGCGTGCAAACATCGCCGATGATCCGCAGCCCGTTGCTTTGGCTCCTCTCCAGATTCTGCCCCGCCATCGTAAAGATATACTGCGGAAACATGAGAATGGCCTGGGCAAAAATGATCGGCATCACTCCCGAGTAATTGACGCGCAGCGGCATGAAGGACGTGCCGCCGGAATAAACCTTGCGCCCCACGGCCCGTTGGGCGTACTGGACCGGGATCTTCCGCTGCGCCTGGGTGAGGGCAATGATCCCCGCTATCACTCCCGCGAGCAGCAGGAACAAGGCGATCCCATGCCCGAAATTCATCTGCGCCTCGACCCCGCGAACGGCCGCGAACATGTCATGGAGTCCCTGGGCCGCCGCCGGCAACCGCGCCAGAATGTTCACCGTGATGATGAGCGAAACGCCGTTGCCGATGCCGCGGTCGGTGATCTGCTCCCCCAACCACATCAACAGCATCGTGCCCGTGGTGAGAATCAGAACGGTCTGGATGCGGTACCACCAGATCAGGTTGGGGCCGTAGAGCACCAGCCGCCCGATGTCCTTGTGGAAAATGGCTTCCGGGTGCTCCCACCCGGCGGCCATCACGGCGCCTTGAATGAGGCAAAGCAACACCGTCAGATAACGGCCGTATTGGATGAGCTTCGTGCGGCCGCCATCCTCGCGCGCCAGCTTGCTCCAGGGCGGATACACCGCCGTCAGAAGCTGCACGATGATCGTGGCGCTGATGTACGGCATGATCCCGAGGGCGCCCACCGCGCAGTTCTCCATCGCGCCGCCGCTGAACATGCTGTAAAGGCCCAGGATCGAATTCGCATTCTTGGACTGCGACTCAAAAAACGCCGCCAATGCCGCCCCGTCCAGTCCGGGAATATGAATGACCGCCGCCAGACGGCAGATGGCGAGCACCATCACCGTGAACAGAATCCTGGACTTCAACTCCGGAATCTTGAAGCAATTGCTGAACGTGTTGGCGAGGGACGCGAGCATGATGTGTGTTTCGTGGGGTCTCTGATCCGGAGGATGCCTCTAGGGCTTCGCCGCCCCGGCCTTTTCCACTTTCTTGGGGCCGAGGACTTCACAGGTCCCGCCTTTGGCCTCAATTTTAGCCCGTGCCGAGGCGCTGAATGCGTGCGCGCTGACCGCCAGCTTTTTCGTCACGTCGCCGTCGCCCAAAATCTTGACGCCGTCCCCGCGGCCGTTCGCCAGTCCCTTGCTCCGCAACGCGGTTTCATCCACCCGGGCGCCGTCGTCAAAGGCATTCAATGATTCGACGTTCACGGGGATAAAGCGCGTGCCATGGCGTTTGTTGTTGAAACCGCGCTTGGGGATGCGGCGGATCAACGGCATCTGGCCGCCTTCAAATCCGATGCGGATGGAACTGCCGGAACGGGCCGTCTGGCCTTTGCCGCCGCGTCCGCTCGTTTTGCCATGGCCGCTGGATTCGCCCTGACCCAGCCGCTTCCGGCGGTGTTTCGCACCCGGGCGCGGTTTCAAATCGTGTAATCGCATAGCTTTTTCTCAGTGTCGGCGGCTCATGAGACCGCCGCATTTATCAAATGGTTCGTTCCGGCGGCGCTCTCACACCACCCTGACCCGGTCAAATCGCCGGCGGCGCTGCCACCTCGACAACCGACGCTTTCGGCTGCGGCTTTTTGAATTCCAATCCGCGGCTCTTGTAGATATCCTCGCGCTGCCGGAGGCTCAACAGCGCGCCCAGCGTCGCCTTGACCACGTTTGCGGCGTTTTTCGAACCGAGCGACTTGCTCAGAACGTCTTTGATGCCAACGGATTCGAGGACGGCGCGGACGGTTTTGCCGGCGATGATCCCCGTGCCCGGGGAAGCGGGACGGAGCAGCACCTTGGCGCCGCAGTAATGGAACAGGACCTGGTGAGGAATCGTCGCTTCTGTCAACGTCACCCGCACCATCTGGTTCCGGGCCGATTCCCCGCCCTTGCGGATCGCGTCGGCGACTTCGCCGGCCTTGCCGAGGCCGACGCCGACGCGGCCATTCTTGTCGCCCACCACGATCAGCGCGCTGAAATTGAACCGGCGTCCGCCTTTGACCACTTTCGCGGAGCGGTTGATGAAGACCACTTTCTCGGTCAATTCCTGCGACTCCTTGCCACCAAAACCCTGGGCCGGGTTTTCTCCGGCGGGCCTGCCCCGCTTCCGGACTCCGCGCGGGCCGCGCTGCTGTTCGTCGCCTTCGGTATGAACGATTTCGGTTTCAGCCACAGTACATTCTCTTTTCTTCGGAGGTTAAAACTTCAGTCCGGCCTCGCGGGCCGCCTCGGCCAGCGCTTTGACTTTGCCGTGGTAGCGCGCGCCGCCGCGGTCGAAAACCACCTGCTTGATCCCTTGATCCAACGCGGCTTTGGCCGCAAACGCGCCCACCGCCTTGGCGCTTTTCACGTTGGCGGCCAGCTTCTCCCGGTCGGGAATGGATTTGCTGCCCGTCGAGGCGGCGACCAGAGTCCTGCCCGCCGTATCGTCGATGAATTGAACGTGGATGTTCTGGTTCGTAAAGCAAACGCTCATGCGCGGACGATCTTTCGTGCCGCTGATTTTCTTGCGCACGCGCCAGCGTCGCAATTGCGCCAGTTGCTGTTTCTTTTCCGTTCTCATTTTAGCACTTCACGAATGGGTTCCGACTTTCTCAATTCCAATCCGGGCATCGCACATCGCCGTTATTGCACCGTCTTGCCTTCCTTGCGCTGCACGTGTTCGCCGACGTACCGGACGCCCTTGCCCTTGTACGGTTCCGGCGGGTAGAAGGCGCGGATCTCCGCCGCCACCTGCCCCACCACCTGCCGATCCGGCCCCTCGATGGTCACCTTGGTGTTCTCCTCCACGGTCACTTTGATCTGGTCCGGGATCGCGTAATTGATCGGATGCGAATAGCCGAGGTGCAGGTTCACCACCTTGCCCTGCACGGCGGCTTTGAAGCCGACGCCCTGGATTTCGAGTTTCTTGACGAATCCTTCGCTGACCCCGCGGACCATGTTGTTCACGAGCGCGCGGCTCAATCCGTGCAGCGCCTTGGCTTGCGCGTCATCGCCCTGCCGTGCGAGAAGGACCTTGCCGTCTTCAACCTTCACGCTCGTGCGGTGTGGCAGCTCGAAATTCAGCTTGCCCTTGGGGCCTTCCACAAAGACCTGCTGGCCCTTGATCTCCACCTGGACTTTGGGCGGAATGGCAATCGGTTGTTTTCCTATTCGCGACATGAGTTCGTTAAATCGTTCAAGGGTTCAATCGTCAAAACGCCGCTGCGTCACCAGACGTAACAAAGCAATTCTCCCCCAAGGTTTTTCTTGCGCGCCTGAACCCCGGTCATCACACCTTCCGGCGTCGAAACAACCGCCACACCCAGGCCCCCGAGCACCCGCGGAATTTCCGTCGCGCCCACATAATGGCGCAAGCCCGGCCGGCTTACCCGGCGCAGCCCCTCAATCACGCTCTTCTTGCCCTGATACTTGAGCTTGAGCTTGATCGTCCGGGGAAGCTTCCCCTCGACGGCCACGTCCGTCACATAACCTTCCCTCTTCAGAATATGGGCGATGCTTTCCTTGATGCGCGAGTGCGGCACTTCCACGGCCGGCAGCAGCGCGCGTTGCGCGTTGCGGATCCGTGTCAACATGTCAGAAATCGGGTCAGTCATATTTGTTTCGTTTTCGTCCTTGCCCTGCCCGGCTGCAAAGCGGGGAGGCGGACGAATCATTCGTCACCAGCTCGCCTTCGTCACGCCGGGAATCAAACCGTTGAGCGCCGCCTCGCGGAACGTCAATCGCGAGCAGCCGAACTTGCGCAGATAACCATGGCGGCGGCCGGTCATCGAGCAGCGGTTGACCACGCGCGTCGGGCTGGCGTTGCGCGGCAGTTTGGACAGGCCGGCGTAGTCGCGCTTGGCCTTCAACTCGGCGCGCAGCACGGCGTATTTCTTCACCGTCTCCTGCTTGTGCTTGTTGCGTTCTCTCCAGGATTTCTTCGACATAATTTCTGCTTACTTTTTCGCTTCCGGCGCTTCCGGCGCTTCCGGCGCTTCCGGTGTGCCCTTGTGCGCCGTTTCCTTGGCTTCGGCGAGCGGGAGCCCCATCATCTTCAATAATTCCAACGCCTCTGCATCGCTCGGGGCGCTGGTCACAATCGTAATGTCCATCCCCTGCGTCCGCTTGATCTTGTCGATCTCGATCTCGGAGAAAATCGTCTGATCGGCCACGCCGAACGTATAATTCCCGCGTCCGTCAAACTTGCGTGGCGACAACCCCCGAAAATCACGAATCCGGGGCAGCGCCGTTGCCACCAGGCGGTCAAAGAACTCGTACATCGCATCCCGCCGCAGCGTGACGCGGCAGCCGATCGGCTGGCCCAGGCGCAGTTTGAAGTTCGCGATGTTGTGGCGCGATTTGCTGACGGCCGGCTTGCGTCCGGTGATCAGCGCGAGGTCTTTCGCCGCATCGTCCACCGCGCTCTTCTCCAGGGACGCGCTCACGCCCATGTTCACCACGATCTTTTCCAACCGCGGAACTTGATGGACGTTGGCGTACCGGTGCTTTTCCTTCAGCGCCGGCGCGACTTCCTTGATGTATTTTTCGTAAAGTCTGGCCTTCATTTTCCTGTGTCACGGATGTTGCCGTGACGGTGCTCAATCAACTGGCTCTTGCTCTCGTTCTGGTTTGACATCGGGATCTTTCAAGCCGGGACCGGAGCCACCGCCCCGCGCCGGGCCGCTCGGGCGTCGAATTCCTCGGCCTTCATCACGTTGGAAACATGGATCGTGCCTTCGCGCTCCACGATCGCGCCCTGGGGATGGTCCTGGCTCTTGCGCGTGTGGCGCTTGATCATTTTCAACCCTTCGACGATGACCCGCGCCTTTTGCGGGTTCACGGCGATGATTTTGCCGCGTTTGCCCCTTTCGGCGCCCGCCAGCACCACCACCTGGTCGCCCTTTTTCACATGAAGTTTTTGCATAACTCAAATCACTTCCGGCGCGAGCGAAATAATCTTCATGAACTTCTTTTCGCGAAGCTCCCGCGCCACCGGCCCGAAAATGCGCGTCCCCCGCGGATTCAGGTCCTTGTCGATAATGACCACCGCGTTGCTGTCGAACCGCAGATAGGAACCGTCATTGCGCCGGATCGGCTGCCGGGTCCGGACGACCACCGCGTCGCAGACTTCCCCCTTCTTTACCTGCCCGTCCGGGGTGGCGTCTTTGATGTGGACCTTGACCACGTCGCCCACGTGCGCATAGCGCTGGTTCCGGCCCAGCACGCCGATGACCCACGCCACCTTCGCGCCGGTATTGTCCGCGACATCCAAATGAGATCGAAGTTGCAGCATAAATCACCTGATCCGGAATGCGGGATGCCGGGTCATACCGCCACGGGCGTCACGCCCGAACTGCGCTCGACGACTTCCACCAGGCGCCAGCGCTTGAGTTTGGACAACGGCCGCGTTTCCTCGATGCGCACGCGGTCGCCCACCTTGGCGTCACCCTTGTCGTCATGTGCGTAAAACTTCTTGTAGCCGGTGACGACCTTTTTGTACTTCCGATGCGGGAAACGCCGTTCCACCCGCACCACGATCGTCTTGCTCATGTTGCTGGAGAGGACTTCCCCGACGCGCTCTTTGCGACTGGCGCGGGCGGTTTCCGGATTTTTCGTTGCTTCAGCCATAATCATCGTTCAATCGTCATTTCATCCAATCGTCGAATCGAACCTGTTGCCGCGCTCCTGCGACGATTCAGGGTTGTCACCGTTCGCGTTCATGCCGCTTTGTTCCGCAATTGCGAAATGCGTGTTTCAATGCGGGCGATGTCGCGTCGCAGCGATCGCAGCCGCCCCGGTTTCTCGATGCGGGCGCTGGCCTGCTGCAGGCGCAGGTTGAATACTTCCTGGCGCAGATCGCGGCCCTTTGCCGCCAGCTCCACCAGCGTCATGTCTTTCAATTCCGGCATCTTCATACAATCGACTAACGGCTGACACGGTGGCGCGAAATGAATTTCGTCTTGATCGGCAGCTTCGTCGCCGCCAGGCGCAACGACTCGCGCGCGTCCGCCTCCGTCACACCGTCCACTTCAAACAGCACGTTTGCCGGCCGGATGACGGCCACCCAGGATTCCAGCGGGCCTTTGCCCTTGCCCATTCGCGTTTCGAGAGGCTTCTTCGTGTACGACTTCTGCGGAAAGATGCGGATCCACATCTTGCCGTGGCGCTTCATATTGCGGGCAATGGCCACGCGCGCGGCTTCAATCTGCTTCGTGTCCAGCCAGCAGCGTTCCAGGGACATCAACCCGTACTCGCCGAATGCGACCGTGTTTCCGCGGTAAGCCAGGCCGGCGCGGTTGCCGCGGTGCATCTTGCGGTACTTCACTCTGTCGGGCATCAATGGCATAACAAATTTCCGTCAAATCATTGCGGCGATTCCGCTCGCTTCACTTCACCGGCATCGGCTCCGCCTCGCCCGCCGGCTTCGGGGCTTTGTCCGACTTCGTCTCCCCTTTGCAGATCCAGCACTTGACTCCGAGCTTGCCGTAAACGGTGAGGGCCTCGGCGAATCCGTAATCGATGTTCGCCCGAAGGGTGTGCAGCGGCACGCGGCCCCAGTGATACTGCTCGACGCGCGCCAGTTCCGCCCCGCCCAGCCGCCCCGCGCACCGGATCTTGATCCCTTCGGCGCCGAAATCCTTCGCCGTTTGAAGGGCCTTCTTCATCGCGCGACGGAACGAAACCCGTCGCTCCAGTTGCAGCGCGACATTTTCCGCCACGAGCTGCGCATCCGTTTCCGGCTGCTTGATTTCGATGATATCGACGTAAATCTCCTTGCCGGTCATCCGGCTCAGCTCTTCCTTGAGCTTGTCGATTTCCGCGCCTTTGCGGCCGATGACCACGCCCGGGCGGGCGGTGAGGATCGTGACACGGCAGCGGTTGGCGGCGCGCTCGATCAGGATTTTCGGGACGGACGCCGACTCCAGCTTCTTCTTGAGCAGGCTGCGGATCTCGCGGTCCTCGGTGAGCAGTTTCGAAAATTCCTTCTTTCCGGCGTACCATTTGGAGCGCCAGTCTTTGTTGACGGCGACGCGAAAACCGATTGGATTGGTTTTTTGACCCATACAATTACTCGTCTGACAACACAATTTTGACGTGGCAATTCCGCTTCAGGATCGGGCCGGCCGATCCGCGGGCCTTGGGCGTGAACCGCCGCAGCGTGGAGGCGGTTTGGGCCAGGGCTTCCTTGACCCGCAACGCCTCGATGTTCAAGTCGCGATACTCCTGCTTGTGTTCCTTCAAATCCTCGGCGTTGGCCATGGCGGACCTCAAGGTCTTGGCCACGAACCGGGCGCCCTTCCGCGGCACCACCGCCAGCACCGCCTGCGCCTGCAGCGCGGGCAATCCCTGGATCTGGCGCACCACCTCGCGCATCTTCTGCGCCGACATCCGCACATTTTTTGTAATGGCGTGGACTTGCATATTACTTCGCCTCGGCCTTGGCCGTGTGCGCTCCGTGCTTCTTGAACGTGCGCGTTGGTGAAAATTCTCCCAGCCGGTGCCCCACCATGTTCTCCGTCACAAACACCGGGTTGAACACCTTGCCGTTGTGAACCGTGAAGGTCAGACCCACGAAATCCGGCGTGATCATCGAACGGCGCGACCATGTCTTGATCGGCGTCTTTTGATTCGTGCTCTTCGCCTTCTGGATCTTGTCCAGGAGGTGGAAATCCACAAACGGACCTTTTTTAATCGAGCGTCCCATAGTTGAAAATGATTACTTGTTCTTCATCGGCCGGCCATCGCGCCGCACCAGGATGAACCGGTTCGAAGACTTCTTCTTGTGCCGCGTGCGGTAGCCTTTCGCAAGCAACCCCCACGGTGAGGTGAGCTGCTGCCAGCCGCCGCCGGACTTCGACTTGCCGGCGCCCCCGCCGTTCGGATGATCCACCGGATTGCGCGAGACGCCGCGGTTCACCGGGCGAATCCCGAGGTGCCGCGAACGGCCCGCCTTGCCAAGAACCACGTTTTCGTGCTCCGCATGGCCGACCTGGCCGATCGTCGCGCAGCAATTCTCGTTGATCTTGCGGATTTCCCCGGAGGGCAGCCGGACCTGAGCGTACCCTTCGTCGCGCGACATCAACGTCGCCGCGCCGCCCGCCGTGCGGACCATCTGAGCGCCGCGACCGGGCGTCAGCTCGATGTTATGAATGGCGATGCCGACGGGGATGGATTTCAGCGGGAGGCAATTGCCCAGCTCCGCAGGGGCCGACGGACCGCTCATCAGTTTCGCGCCGACCTGCATGCCGGCGGGAGCGACGATATAGGCCTTCTCGCCATCCTGGTATTGCAGCAGCGCCAGGAGCGCCGTGCGCCCCGGATCATATTCAATCGCGGACACCGTGGCTTCCACGCCGTGCTTGTTCCGCTTGAAATCCACCATGCGGATTTTCTGCTTGTGACCCCCGCCGATGCCCCGCGCCGTGACGCGGCCGTAACAATTGCGCCCGCCGCTTTTCTTCCGGATCTCGACCAGGCTCTTTTCGGGCGTGGTCTTGGTCACGGCGCTGTAGTCCGCAAACGTGACGTATCGTGTGGACGGCGTCAGCGGTCTAAATGTCTTTACTGGCATAAAATCAATACAGTTCCCAAGTCAGCTACTTGGAGAGCGAAGCCATCAATCCTGCCCCCAGCCGGAGGCCAGTTATCGGTTTCGCAGGTTATGCTGTCCGTTCCACCGGTTCAGGGGAAACGGAGCGGAGAATATAACAAACGCAAAAATCAGCGCAACAGGTTTTTTTGAGGATTTTTCAAGCGCCCGTGGCTTGACTTTTGCCCTTCGAACCGGCTCTTGTTATTCCCGATTGGACGGATTCCCGACCATTCGATGCCATGAAAACTCGAACATTTCTGATCCTGCTGGCTGTGTTCTTCGGGTTCGCGCTCTGGCTGGGCCGGATCTCCAGCGTCACGGAACGGTGGCCCGAGAGGGTGGATGTCACTTTTGCCATATCCATGACGATACTGGCCGCGGGAGGCCTGATCGCCGCAGTCAGCCTGTTTGCCCTGCTCCAGCGCGGCCTGGGCGGCCAGTCTCTCGACCAGACGCTGCCGCTGATCCTCGCTCTGCTGGGCGGATTGCTGCTGTACCAGGTGAACTGGGGAGTGGCTCTCGCGCTCGGGATGATCGGGACCGCAGCGGTCGTCACCCAGCACTGGAAGGGTCCGAAAGGGCCGCCAAACGGCTAGACCGACTTTCGCAGATCAGGCGA
>PLQC01000059.1 GCA_003159675.1 Limisphaerales bacterium | reverse complement strand
CTATGCCGAACACTATTGGCGAGTCGCCCGTGCTACCCGGAGTCATCTGTGTCCATCCATCTGTGGTTTCCCTCTTTGATTCGCAAATCAGGCCTTCAATTTCCGTTCCAGTATCTCCCCTGCAACCGCCGGGTTCGCGTTGCCCTTGCTCAGCTTCATCACCCGGCCCTTGAGAAAGTTCAGCGCCGCGGCCTTGCCGGATTTGAAATCGCTCACCGGGCCCGGATTCGCAGCGATGACCTCGTCGCAGAATTTTTCAATCGCGCCGGTGTCGCTGACCTGGGTCAGGCCTTTTTCCCGGACGATCTCCCCGGGTGATTTGCCGGTGTCGAACATCCCGGCGAAAACCTGCTTCGCGGCTGAACTGCTGATGGTTTTGGCGTCCTCCAAAGCGACCAGTTCAAGCAGCATGGCGGGGGTGAATTTGAGGTCATCGAATGTCTTAAACATCGTTGCATCTCCCTTGTTGTCTTGTAACTCGGGGGCAATTTCGTTGGCGCCGACGGCTCTGTTCCACTCTGCCAGCTTCGCCCGAACATTATTGATGATCCAATTTGCAATGGGTTTGCCGAAGGCCTTCTTGTCCTTTGCCAACGAGAGAACTTTTTCGAAATAGATTCTCGCTTGCACGTCCCAAATTAAGGTCTGCGCATCGCTTGCCGGCAATTCATAATCCCGCATGAACCGCTGCTTGCGCGCGAGCGGCAACTCCACCGTGCGCGACTTCACCTCCGCGAGCCAGTCTTCCGCCGGTTCGATCGGCATCAGGTCCGGATCCGGGAAATAGCGGTAATCCTGCGCGTGCTCCTTGGTGCGCATTTCGTCCGTGACACCCGCCTCGTCATCCCAGCGGCGCGTGGACTGGACCAGCTTGCCCCCCTGCTTCAGCACTTCAATCTGGCGCTGGATTTCGTATTCCAGTGCGCGGCGCACGCCGGAAAAGCTGTTCATGTTCTTGATCTCGATCTTGGCGCCGAGTTCCTTCGCGCCCTTCGGACGCACGCTCACGTTCACGTCACAGCGCACCATGCCCTTTTCCATGTCGCAATCGCTCACGCCGCCTTGCATGAGGATTTCCTTGAGCGCATTAAGGTATTCGTAGGCCATGTCCGCGCCCGTGATGTCCGGTTCCGACACAATTTCCATCAGCGGCACGCCGGCCCTGTTGAAATCCACGCCGCTGGTCCGTTCGAAATGGGAACTTTTGCCGACGTCTTCCTCGAGGTGCGCCCGGGTGATGCGCACGCGAGAGAGACCGCCCGCGAACTCGAACTCCACGAAGCCATTCAGCGTGGATGGCTTGTCGTATTGCGTGATCTGGTAGTTCTTCGGCATGTCGGGATAGAAATAGCTCTTCCGGTCGAACTTGGCGAAGCGGGGGATCTCGCAGTTCAGCAGGAAGCCGGTGAGCACCGTCAGGCGCAACGCCTCGTCGTTCGGCACGGGCAGCACGCCCGGCAGGCCGAGGCAGACCGGGCAGACAAGGGTATTAGGCGGCTTCCCGAATTCATTGGCACAGCCGCACCACATCTTCGATTTCGTTTTAAGCTGGACGTGCGTTTCCAGGCCGATGACCGCTTCGTATTCCATAAATGCAACAAAAGTTTAATCACGGATTGACGCGGATGCACACGGATTTTTCAAATGCCCGGCGGCGGTTTCACTCCGAACGCTTCCGCCCAGGGCATCAGCGCCGGCAGAATGGTCGGGTGGAGCAGGACGCCGCGGGCAAGCTGATCGGCGCGGCGAGCGAGCGCGGCCTGACCGGGCAGGCGCACGGGAGGTTTGCCGGCAGGCACGGGTGTTTCGGCGCAGAATTGGGCGAAGAAGCCGGTCTCGCGTAGAAATGCCTCGCGTCCACCGAACCCCTCCGGATCGATGATCTGCAGGAACACCGATGCGCCCCAGCGCGCTTCTCCATCGGCGCGTCCATGGCCGCCGAGGGCGTTGGTGAGAGCTTCCACAAACAGGCCCAGGGCAAAACCTTTGTAGCCCAAATCCATTCCACCCAAAGGCAGGATGGCTCCGCCGCGATTGTTGAAGAGCACTCGAGGGTGGTCCGTTGGCTGTCCTTCGCGATCCACAAGCCACGGACCGGGCAGACGTTCGCCGGCCGCCGCCAGCCGCTGGCAGGTGCCGTTCGCGGTCGAGGACATGCTGATGTCGATGAGGATGGGGAGGCCGCCGGTCGGAATGCCCACGGCCAGTGGGTTGGGACTGTACCGCGGCGACGCGCCGCCATGGGGTGTGACGGTGCGGGACTGCGGGTCCGAGCAGGTCAGCAAAATGAACCGGTCCGCATCGGTGACCGGTTTGAGATAGGCCTGGAGACAGCCGATATGATGACTGCGGCGGATGACGATGGTCACGACCGGGTGTTTGGACAGACGATTGCCGGCCTCGTGAATGGCACGTCGCACGAGCCACGGGCCTGGCAGGTAACGCCCATCCCAGGTGAGCGCCGCGCCGTGATCCGCGATGACCTGCGGCTCACCGTGTTGTTCCATTGTGCCTTCCTTGAGCGCCCTGAGATACGGGGGCAGCAGGGCGAAACCGTGCGTGGTGTGGCCGAGCAGGTCGCCTTCCAGCAGCACCTCCACCACGTCGCCGGCACGGTCTTCCGCCAGACCTGATCCGCACAGGAGAGAATGTCCGAACCGACGGAGTTCTTCAGCCGGAAATCTTGGAGCGCCCGGGCGCGCGGTCACAATCGCCGGATTCATGATGCCTCAGCATGATCCGAACGCCGGAATCCAGCAAGCCGCTTGCGGGCCGATCAAGGCAACTCCAGAAGGAAAAATCCCCGGGCGGCGAGCACGGATTGGTCCCGTGCAACCTTTCCCACCAGTCGGGCAGGCCGTCGTGGTCGCCGTCCGCATCCACAGCGTACGTGGTGGATGTCCGCGTCGCCGCCCTCCGGGTGGAATCCACGTAATCGCCAGGTCATCCACCGGACTGCCCGGGCTTTACTCGGCGGAGGTCCGTTGCTACCGTGCCGGCCAGTCAACGCCGAAGTCACTGGCCGCAATGGGCCGCATCACTATGATTCACGTCGAGGGTCTGACGAAACTGTTTGGCGACTTCGTCGCGGTAAACGACCTGTCCTTCTCCGTCCGAGCCGGCGAAGTGCTGGGGTTGGTCGGGCCCAATGGCGCGGGCAAAACCACCACCCTGCGGTGCCTCGCCGGCATTATTCCACCGACCCGCGGCACGGTCCACATCTGCGGCAGCGACCTGGCAAGGGACCCGATCGCCGCAAAACGGCAGCTCGCCTTTTTCAACGATGAACCGCGCCTGTTCGATTACCTCACCGTCGAGCAGCACCTGGCATTCACCGCGCGCATTTATCAGGTGGAGCACTACCGGCCCCTGGCGGATCAACTCCTGCTGGAGTTCGAACTCACGGAAAAGCGCAATGCCCTCCCCGGCGAACTTTCGCGCGGGATGAAGCAGAAACTCGTCATCGCCTGCGGCCTTCTTCATTCGCCCACCGTGATCTACTTCGACGAACCGCTGACCGGACTGGATCCGCTCGGCATCCGCCGCATGAAAGATTCCATCCTGAATCGGGCCCGCGCCGGCGCCGCCATGATTATCAGCTCGCACCTGCTGCATCTGGTCCAGGAAATCTGCACCCACATCCTGATCCTGAAAAACGGCCGGAAAGTCATCGGCGGCACCCTCGAGGAAATCACGCGGAAATTTTCGGAATTGCACGGCGACGCCAGCCTCGAAGAAATCTTCTTCCGCGCCACGAGCGAAAGCGGCGCCCCGGCGCCGCCCCCGCCGCCGGTCTCGATCGAGGACCAGGAGCCCCTTTGAAACCATGGATCTTTCCATGAACCGAGCCTCCGTAACCGCCGCTGTGAAACGGCGGAGATCACCACCGCGGCACTGGTCCGCGAATTCACATTGGCGGCTACAAGAGGCTTCCTGGTCCCTATGCGCGCCCCCGGCATGATCTCCGCGCTGCTCTATCTGCAGTATCACTCGTTCCGGAACCGGCTGATCAGCCGGGTCGCGCGGCTGAAACAGCCGAAATACCTCGTGGGCGCGATCGCGGGCGGGATTTATTTTTATTTCTACTTTTTCCGCTATCTCTTCCGCCGGGGAGGCGTCTGGGGCCAGGGGCTTTCTCCCCGGTACGAACTGCTCGTGGAATTGCTCGGGGCGCTCGTGCTCTTCGTCATCGTTCTGCTGGCGTGGCTCATCCCGCATGAACGCGCCGCGCTCACGTTCACCGAAGCCGAGGTGGCGTTCCTCTTTCCAGCGCCGATCAGCCGCCGCGCCCTGATCCATTTCAAACTCATGCGTTCCCAAGTGAGGATCTTTTTCACCATTCTGTTCCTGACGCTGCTGACCCGGCGCTCCGGCGGCAATGCCTGGACGCACGCGATAGGTTGGTGGCTGATCTTCTCGACACTGAGCCTGCATTTTCTGGGCTCCTCCTTCGCGCGAACGATGCTGCTGGACCGCGGCATTTCCAACCGGATGAGACGCCTGATGGTGTTCCTTTTTGTCCTGGCGCTGGCCGGGTTCGTGACGGTCTGGGCCAAGCGCACCCTGCCCAAATTGAATGCTTCCGACCTCTCGGACTTGAACTCGATCGCAGACTACGCCCAACGCGTGTTGAATTCCGGCCCGGCGCTCTACCTGCTCTACCCGTTCCGGCTGGTGGCGCGGCCCTATCTGGCGGGTGACGCGGGTGCTTTTTTGAATGCGCTCGGCCCGGCGTTGCTCATCCTTCTGCTGCATTACGCGTGGGTCGTGCGCTCGAACGTGGCGTTCGAGGAAGCGTCGGTGGAGGCTTCGCAGAAACTGGCCGCAAAGCTCGCGGCCGCGCGCGCCGGCAACTGGCAGGGAGTGAAAACACTGCGGAAAGGCAAGCGTCCGCTGTTCAAACTCGCCGTCACAGGCCCTCCGGCGACGGCGTTGTTTTGGAAAAATCTCATCAGCGCCGGACAGGCATTCACGTTCCGGATCTGGGTCACCATTGTCATTCTCGCGGTCGCTATATATGCCGGTTTGGGTACCAATTCGCACAGCAGGGACCTGTTCTCCGGGCTCGCCATTCTCATCGGAATTCTGCTCGGCTGGTCCCTGTTGATCGGGCCGCAAATCGTGCGGCAGGATTTGAGACAGGACCTCCCACTGGCAGACGTCCTGAAAATGTATCCCATGCGCGGCTGGCAGGTGGTGCTCGGCGAAGTGCTCGCACCGGTCGCGATCCTGGCCGGCGCACAGTGGCTGCTCGTGCTCTTCGGCGCCGCTTTTCTCCTCCACGCGCGGGGCATGAGCGAAGGTCCATTGCCGCTCGCCATCGCGTTCAGCGCCATCCTCCTGCTTCCGATGCTCGACCTGCTGCTGCTGCTCATTCCGAATGCCGCCGTGCTATTGTTCCCGGCGTGGATCCAGGCTGGCAGGGAGGGGCCGCGCGGGATCGAGGCGACCGGCCAGCGGCTGATCCTGGTGCTGGGACAGTTGCTCGTGTTTGCCGTCACGCTCCTGCCCGCGGCTGCGGTGTCTGCCGCCGTCTTCTTTGTGATCAAACTGGCGCTGGGAGCCGCCATTGCGGTCGCCCTGCCACCGGCCGCGGTTGCGGCTGCGGTGATCCTGGCCGTGGAAGCCGGCCTCGGCGTGATGCTGCTGGGCCGCTTGTTCGAACGGTTTGATCTCTCGGCGGAACTCAATCCTTGAGGAACCGTTGCGGCTCACCGGGACTCTCGCGCGCCTTCTTCCGCTTTCTTCCGGGTTGAACTCAACGCCAGGGTCGGCTACAGTTAATCGCTTATGACGCTGACAGAAAAGATACTGGCGCGCGCGGCCGGCAGGGCGCGCGTGCAGGCCGGAGATAACGTTTGGGTCAAGGCCGATGTCTTGATGACCCATGACGTGTGCGGACCGGGCACGATCGGCGTGTTCAAACGCGAGTTCGGCAAAGACGCGAAAGTCTGGGACCGCAACAAAGTTGTCATCATTCCTGACCATTACATTTTTACCGCCGACTCCAAATCGAACCGGAACGTGGACATCCTGCGTGAATTCGTTAAGGAACAGGACATCACGTATTTCTACGACGTCATCGACGATCCGAACGGGCATTGGGTTTTCGATCCGGGCAAGGGCATGCTTCAGCGGCAATACGGCTCGCATTACGCGGGCGTCTGCCATACGGCGCTGCCGCAAAAAGGCCACACGCGCCCGGGCGAAATCCTGTTCGGCACCGACTCGCACACCTGCATGGCCGGCGCCTTCAATCAATTCGCGACCGGCATGGGGAACACCGATGCCGGGTTTGTGATGGGCACGGGGAAACTTCTGCTCAAGGTGCCCGAAACGATGCATTTCCGTCTCGAAGGACGGCTGCAGCCGGCCGTCATGGCCAAGGACATCATTCTTCATTGCATCGGGGAAATCGGTTTCGACGGAGCCACGTACCGCGCGCTGCAGTTTGACGGGCCGGGGATCGCCTCCCTTTCCCTGGATGACCGCATGACCATCGCCAACATGGCCATCGAAGCCGGCGGCAAGAACGCCATCTTCCCGTTCGACGAGCGCACGGCGGAATATGTGGACGCCCGCACCCGGCTCAACGGAACTGCGCAAGCCTACAATCCCGTCGAGCCGGACAAGCGCCAGAAGTTCGTTTACGAACTGGTCGTGAACCTGGACCAACTGGAGCCGACGGTCGCCTGCCATCCCGATCCCGGCCAGCGCAAAAAGGCCCGGGAACTTGGCAACGTCCGCCTCGACCGCGCCTATATCGGATCGTGCACCGGCGGCAAAACGAGCGATTTCGTCGAGTTCGCCCGCGTGTTGCGCGGCAAGCACGTCGCGATCGACACGTTCGGCGTGCCGGCGACGCCGGAGATCGTGCGCGAATTGCAGACGACCTACTGGGGCCCGCAGACTATCTGGGACATCCTCGTCAAGGCTGGGGTGCAAATGACCGAAAATGCGGGGTGCGCCGCCTGCCTCGGCGGCCCGGTGGACACCTTCGGGCGAATGAACTCGCCGATGAAATGCATCAGCGCGACAAACCGCAATTTCCCGGGGCGCATGGGCCACAAGGAATCCCAAGTCTTCCTCGCCTCGCCGGCCACCGTGGCCGCGAGTGCCATTGCTGGAAAAATCGCCGATCCGCGCGATTACCTGGCAAATTAGGCGTGGATTGGGTTGAAACCACCAAATCAATGCACGGAGCGTAGCGGAAGGCCCTCTCCCGCCGGACAGGATCCCGTCGTTCTTCAGCAAGCCCGAACGGCACGGGCGCAGGCAGTCCAGGCGTCCATTCTTTCGTGCATTTCGTGATTTCCCTGTCGCAGGAGGACGGTTTAGCATCGCGAAGCTGATGAATCGCGACACTCTGGACAAATGGTCTGAGCGGGGGATCCTCGGACTGGTGCTGGCCATTCTCGTGTTCGGCCCGCTCGCCACCGGCGCGGTGCGCACTCCGGATTTTCTGGTGATTCAAGGGCTCACGATCGGCGTCCTGTTGCTCTGGTGCCTGCGCCTCTGGTTGAAGCCCCATCCGCAGTTTCTCTTCCCTCCGATCTGCTGGCTCGTCGTCACGTTCGCCCTGTACTCCATCGCCCGCTACAAAACCGCGGATATTGAATACGTGGCCCGGATGGAAATGGTCCGGGTTCTGGTGTACGCCTTTCTGTTCCTGGCCATTCTCAACAACCTTTACCGGCAGGAGCACAGCCAGATCATCACCTTCACACTCATTTTTCTGGCGATGGCCATTTCGTTCTATGCCGTGTATCAATTCGTGACGAATTCAGACAAAGTCTGGACCTTTGTAAAACCCTACGAACATCGCGGGTCCGGCACTTACATTTCGCCGAATAATCTGGCGGGTTTCCTGGAGATGATCCTTCCGCTCGGCCTCGCCTGGATGCTCGTCAGCCGCGCCAGAACCCTGACAAAGGTATTCATCGGTTATGCCTCGCTCGCCATCCTGGCAGGCGTCGCGGTGACGGTGTCCCGGGGAGGCTGGCTTTCCGTCGGACTTTCACTGATCGTTTTCTTCGCACTCCTTTTTTTCCACCGAAGCTATCGGCTTCCGTCCGCGGCGCTGCTGGCCGTGATCATTGCAGCCGGGTTCTATTTCATTCCGCGAACCCAGTTTTTTCAAGAACGCCTCAATGAACTCACGAAAAACGGCGGGATCAATGACAATTCCAGGTT
The DNA here is from genome assembly GCA_003159675.1 of Limisphaerales bacterium. Classification (GTDB taxonomy): domain Bacteria; phylum Verrucomicrobiota; class Verrucomicrobiia; order Limisphaerales; family BOG-1460; genus BOG-1460. The sequence goes on along the minus strand of PLQC01000059.1, from coordinate 20,583 downwards.
TGAACTCTGGGGACCGGCAGTCAAGTTGTGGCAGGAAAACATTTGGTGGGGCATCGGCCCGGACCATTTCAACTACCGCTTCCGCCCTTTCCGACCCGAAACCATCCAACGGGAACCTGATCGCGTGCACAACGATTATCTGAACACGTTGGTGGACTGGGGCATCGTTGGCACGGCGCTCGTGGCGTCAGCCTGGGTGCTCCTGTGCGCCGGCATCTTCAAAACGTGGCGCTTCGTCCGCGGCTCACCCAATGATCTGGCATCCAGAAAGAGCAACAAGTTCGCGATGGTGCTCGGCGCTTCGCTGGGGCTGCTCGCCCTGTTGGTTCATTCCACCGTGGATTTCAACCTGCACGTCCCCGCAAACGCCATCCTGGCCGTCAGCCTCATGGCCCTCCTGAGCAGTTGCCTGCGCTTCACCTCGGAGAAATATTGGCTGACTGCGCGCGCCGGAGTCAAAGTGGTGGTCACACTCGTGCTCCTCTCGGGCGCACTCTATCTGGGCGGCCAGGGCTTTCGGCGCCTGACGGAATATGCGTGGCTCGCTCGCGCACAAAACGTCCCGGGCTTCTCCGCCCAGCAGATCTCTCTTCTCGAAAAGGCCTTCGCCGTCGAGCCAAAAAATTTTGAGACTGCTTTTTCCATCGGCCAGGCCTTCCGTGTCGAGAGCTGGGAGGGCGACAATGATTACAAGGAGTTGGCCGGGAAGGCGATGGACTGGTTCGATCGGGCCATCAAACTCAACCCGTATTATGGTTACAGTTTCATGCAATACGGCATGTGCCTGGACTGGCTGGGCAGATTCGATGAAGGCCAATCATACTTCGATCGCGCGGTCCTGCTGGATCCCAACGGCTATTTCACCGCGGCACACATGGGATGGCATTACGTCCAGAAGGAAGATTACGCGGCGGCGAAGACCTGGTTCGAGCGCTCCGAACGACTGCTCCCAGGGCCGCGAAATCCCATCGCCAACTCCTATCTCCCCATTGTCGAACGAAAACTGATGGAAATCGCCGCCTCGCGGCCGAATTCGAACCCCTAACCACCAAAATCCGCCCGATTTTGCGAACATAAACCGCTGGTCCGGCGCGATTAATGCTGTCTCACTATTTTGTTGACTTGCGACGGCGTGTCCCTAAGTTGACTGAAGATTGGAACTGATATATATTTATCGGGAAACACTATGAAACGAATTCGACTACTGATTGGCGGGTTGGTCGCGTGCAGCATCGCACTGGCAATGGTGACAACCCTTTCGGCACAAACTGCCCAGGATGGCATCGCCAAAGTCGTTAAAATCAAAGGCTCCGCCCGGTATATGAGCAATACCGGTGGCAATTGGCAACCGCTGCGAAGCGGCACGCTCCTTAAGCCCGGCGCCATCGTCCAAACCGCTTCCGGCTCGTACGTTGACATGGTTCTGAACAACGCCTCGGCCGCTTGGAGTCCGCTGCCGATGGCATCGACCGCCGGGGCGCCCCCCGCAACCGGATTGTCCTACCAGCCGAAGTCCGATCAGGACGCCGTCCGCATTTTTGAAAACACCGTTCTGAGCGTTGACAAGCTGACCATCGACCAGACGGGCGTCGATACCGTCACGGACACGGAATTGGATCTCAAAGCGGGAAGCATCATGGGCAGCGTCAAAAAACTCTCGACCGCCTCGAAGTACGAAGTCAAAGTCCCCAACGGCGTCGCCGGCATTCGCGGGACGATCTACTGGATCAGCGCCGCAGGCCAGGTGAGCGTCGTGCAGGGTTCGATAAGCTATGCCTATGTGAAGTCTGACGGATCTGTGGCGACGGTGACCGTCTCGGCGGGCCAGTATTTCGACCCCAGCAGCGGGCTTCCTCCTCAACCTTGGACCGCGCCCCAACAGCAGTTCTTCATGAATAACACACCGCACGCGCCTCCCAATGGCAATGGAAATATCCACTTCAGCCAGGATTGGACGATTTATTACGTTTCTCCCAACAGGCCGATCATCAGCCAAGGACAGTCACTGGGTGGTGGTGCAGGCTGATTGAAGCCTCTTTTCCCCAAGCCAGAGCAGCCTTGTGTTGCTCTGGCTTTTTTGTTTAGTTCGCGCCGGTGAAGTTCAAACCCGTCAAGCTGGCTCCTGCCTTGATCGCGGTCTGTGTGATCGTTCTGATCTGCCTCGTGCGCCTGCTTCACCCCGATTTCTTCGAACGGCTCGAGTGGATGACCTATGACATGCGCGCCCGCGAAGCCGTCAGGTTCGCTCCGACGGTCAACACCAACCTCGGCTTTGTTTTCATCAGTGACGACACCGTTGACCGGATCAGCAAAGGTCTCCTCGGGAAACCTTACGGCCTTTACTGGCCCCGTCAGATTTACGGACGTCTCATCCGGGAACTCGCCAATCAGGGGGCGAAAGCCGTCGCATTCGACATCATTTTTGCCGAGCGCAGGTTGGACCATGCGGCTGTTCCCTTATCCGTCGCCCGCTCGCCCGGAGCCGGTCAATTCCTGGCCGCCCTGTACCCGCGAGAAGCCCCGGTCATTTACGAAGACCAGGGCGAGAAATGGCTCCTCATGGAATCGGATGACTTTTTCGCTTGGCAATTGAAGCGAACCGGGATTGGAGTTCTCGCCGCGGAGCAGGGCGTTCGCCCCTCCAGTCTCTTCGCCACAAACGCCCTGGAGGTGGCGGATATTTCCGCCGACCGCGATCCGGACGGTGTGTTGAGGCGTGTCAAAGCCTTTCGCGTGTACCGCCGGTGGCATCCCCTCTTCCGCAAGCTGGAAAACGATCCCTCCTATGACGTTGACCTGACGCGAGCCTATCTCGATGCCGGCAGGATCGTTCTGCCTCGCCCCGGACTGGATCCCATTCGCATCCCGATCGATGCCTCGAACAATTTTGATCTGTCCGGTTTCCTGGGTGATAAAATCCCCCGCGGCTGGCCCCGGAAAGCCAGGGCGTTCACCGAGGAACGCATCTGGCACATGGGCATCGTGCTCGCAGCGCAGGAACTCAAACTCGATTTGACAAACGCCGAGGTGAAGCTGGACCGGGGCCGCATCGTGTTGCACGGCCCGAATGGTTCCGAACGAGTTCTACCCGTGGATCAGGAGGGATACTTTTACATCAATTGGGAACTGCCCTACGGCGATTCGAGAATCACCAAGGAAGCGATGGAAGACCTCCTGACGCAGGACATGGCCCGTTCCGCCGGCGCCACCAATGCGCTCGCCAACCGTTGGGAGAACAAATACGTCGTCGTCGGCTCCACGACAACCGGCAACGACCTGACCGATCATGGGGCGACTCCGCTCGAAAAGGACACGTTGCTGGTCAGCGAGCATTGGAACGTGGCCAATTCCGTCCTCACCGGCCGGTTTGTCCGGCGCCCGGCGCTCGAAACGGATTTGTTGCTCATCGCGTTGATGGGCACGTTGGGCGCCCTGCTCACGTGGCGGCTGCGCGCCCTGCTCGCGTTTTTGCTGGTGGCTATTTCCGCGATCGGCTACGTCGTGTTTGCAAATAATTGGTACGTCCGGGATCGCTTGTGGCTGCCGATCGTTCTCGTCGTCGGCTCCCTCCTGCTGACGCATGTCTGCCTCGTCACCTGGCGCGTGGTGTTCGAGCAGGCCGAAAAGCGCCGGGTGAAAACCATCTTCTCGAAAATCGTCTCCCCCAACATCGTCAATGAACTGCTCCAGGCCGAAACACTCTCGCTGGGGGGCGCCCGGCGCGAAGTCACCGTGCTGTTCGCCGACGTCCGCGGGTTCACCGAATTCACTGACACGAGCCAGGAACGGGCCGCGGCTTACGCGGCCGGGCACACGCTGACAGAGGCGGAAATCGAGGCCTGCTTCGACGAGCAGGCCCGGGAAACCCTGCTAACGGTCAATACGTATCTCTCGCTTGTGGCCGACATGGTCAAACGGCATGACGGAACCCTCGACAAATACATCGGCGATTGCGTGATGGCCTTCTGGGGCTCGCCGACGCCGAATCCCCGGCACGCATTGGCCTGCGTGCGGGCCGCTGTCGATGCCCAGCGCGCAATTTTTGAGTTGAACCGGGAACGATCGGAGGAAAACCGGAGGCGCGACCAGGAAAACCTGGCGCGGGCTGCCTCCGGACTGGCCTCCCGTCCGTTGTTGCCACTTCTCCTGCTCGGCAGCGGCATCAATACCGGGATGGTCACCGTCGGCCTCATGGGGTCCGAGGCGCACATCTCCAACTATACCGTGTTCGGCCGGGAAGTGAATCTCGCCAGCCGCCTGGAAAGTCTTTCGGGGCGCGGAAGGGTGCTCATCAGTGAAGCCACCCATCGGCACCTGCTCCGCGACGACCCCGCCCTGGCTGCGACGTGCGTGGCGCTTCCCGATGCGAACGTCAAGGGATTCCGCCTGGCGGTGAAGGTGTATGAAGTGCCCTGGCGCCTGCCCGAGTCCGCATCCTCCTCCGGCCCGAAAACCGAAAACCCGGCTCCTGAGGCTCGCAGCCAGACCGGACACGCCTGAAACCCGCGGCTTTTCTTACTCGTCATCCGCCGGACCTCTGTTAAAGTGTTGCCATGCGTACGGCGATATATCCCGGAAGCTTCGATCCGCTGACCAATGGCCATCTGGACGTGATCGAACGCGCAATCAAACTGTTCGATCGCGTCATCGTGGCTGTGGCCAGGAACGAAAGCAAACAGCCCCTGTTCACCCTGGAAGAGCGGCTGAAACTAGTCCGGAAGTCGATCCGGCAATTGCCGCATGTCGAGGCGGATTCCTTCGACTGCCTGCTGGTGGATTACGTGGAACGGCGCTCCGCCCAGGCGATCATCCGCGGTCTGCGTGCGGTTTCCGATTTCGAATTTGAATTTCAACTGGCCCTGATGAACCGCAAGCTCAACGAGAATATCGAAACAATCTTCATGATGCCCAAAGATACCTATACGTTCCTCAGTTCCCGGATGATCAAAGAAATCGCCCAACTGGGAGGAAACGTCGGCAGCTTCGTCCCGGCGCATGTCCGCACCGCGCTCTGCGACAAATTCAAGACCAAGAGCGCCCCAATCTGATGGAGAGGTTCCTATGCCGCTAGCCATCAATCTGCGCCATCTCGAGACGCGTGACATCCAGTTGAAGGGGAAACTGCCGGCGTCCGAGCTGGATTTGGGCTTGCGCGACGATATCATCCGGGCGGAGAAACCGCTTTGTTACGAGTTGGAAGTGCAAAAGCTGGAGAACGCCGTTCTGGTGCAAGGCCATCTGCGCTTGACCCTCCAATGCCTGTGCGTCCGCTGCCTCAAGCCGTTCGAATACCCGCTCGAACTCAAGAATTGGACCCGCCACCTGGCGTTGGAAGGCGAGGAAAAGGCCACCGTGGTCAACGATTGCGTGGACTTGACGGCATTTGCGCGAGAAGATATTCTGCTGGAGTTTCCTCAGCATCCGTTGTGTGAGGCAAATTGCGGCGGCCCGCCAAAAACATTCAATGGCAGGGCAAAAAAAACCGGCGGCGCCGATCGGCCCAAAGAGAAAGTGTCTGTCTGGGCCAAACTGGACAAACTGAAACTGTAACCGTTGAATTAAGATTTTATGGGTGTTCCCAAGCGAAAACCGTCGAAGAGTCGTCAGCGCATGCGCCGCGCTTACAATAGCGTACTCACCCTGCCACAACTCAGCACCTGCCCCCAATGCGCTGCGCCCTACGTGCCTCACCGGGTCTGCCCCGCGTGCGGCTATTACAAGGGTCGCCAGGTCATCACCGTCACCGCAGGAGCCTGATCCTTTGAAGGCGCGAAACATCCGTTCGCGTTCTTCCGGTTTATGCGAATAGCAGTGGATGTCATGGGGGGCGACCACGGTTGCGAAGTCGCCATCGAAGGCGTCAGGCAGGCGCTGGATGCCGATCGGGCCATCACCACTCTTTTCCTCGTCGGCAACGAGGCCGAAATCCAGCAGGCCCGGAAAAAATCACGGCTTTATGACAACCGGATCGAAATCGTCCACGCCAGCGAAGTGCTGACCATGGACGACAAACCCCTCGAAGGCATCCGCCGGAAAAAGGATTGCTCGATGAACCGCGCCATCGAACTGGTCCGCGACGGCAAAGCCGATGCCGTCATCTCTCCCGGCAATACCGGCGCGCTCGTCGCCGGCTCGCTCAAACTGCGCCGGCTCGAGGGGATTGAACGCCCCGCCCTGGCGGCCCGAATGCCCTCCCGGACAAACGAATTCGTCCTCATTGACGCCGGGGCCAGTCCCGTTTGCGAACCGGTCCACCTCGCCCAGTTCGCCGTCATGGGCAGCATCTATGCGCGCGAAATTCTTGGCCGGAAAAATCCCCGGGTCGGCATTCTGAGCAACGGCTCGGAGGAAACGAAAGGCAATGATCTCACGCGGGTCGCGGCGCGGTTGTGCTCCCAACTGGATTTGAATTTCATCGGCTACGTCGAAGGCTTCGATCTGTTCGACGACGCCGTCGAGGTTGTCGTGGCGGATGGTTTCACCGGAAATGTCGTCCTCAAAACCTCCGAAAGCCTCGGTTGCGCCATGATGCACCGGCTCAAGGACGAACTCTCCGCAACCCCTCTGCGCAAACTCGGCGCCCTGCTCGCCCGCGACGCCTTCCGCGGCATGAAGAACAGGCTCGATCCCGAGGTCTATGGCGGAGCCGTCCTGCTCGGCCTCAATGGCATCGTCGTCAAGGTCCACGGCTCCTCCCGCGAGCGCGCCATGACGAACGCCCTCCGTCTCGCCGTCGAAGAGATCAGCCACGGCGTCAACCAAATGATTTCCCTGCAAATTGCCCGCGCGAATGAACGCCTGGCCGCCGCTGAAACTGCCGTTTCTCCGTCTGTCCCAGCATGAGTTCATCTCCGGCTCAGCGATTCAAAAACCCGCGCGCCCGCTACAACTTCCTGGGACGCACCTGTTCCATCACCGGCGTCGGCTCCTACGTGCCCGCAAAGGTGCTCACCAACGCCGACCTGGAAAAAATGGTGGATACCTCCGACGAATGGATCACGTCGCGCACCGGGATCAAGGAACGCCGCATCGCCGCGGAGAATGAGTTTACTTCCGATCTCGGCGCCAATGCCGCTCTCCGGGCCATGAAAATGGCCGGAGTCAGCGCCGAACAAATCGATCTGATCATCGTCGCCACCATCACCCCCGACATGCCCTTTCCCTCCACCGCCTGTCTGATCCAGCGGAAAATCCGCGCCAAACGGGCGGCGGCTTTCGATCTCGAGGCGGCCTGTTCGGGGTTCATCTATGGGCTGGAAATCGCGCAGCAGTTCATCATGTCCCGAACCTACGACACTGTGCTGGTCATCGGCGCGGAAAAGCTCTCCTCAATCACCAATTGGAAGGATCGCAACACCTGCGTCCTCTTCGGCGACGGCGCAGGCGCGGCCATCCTCCAAAACCGGCCGGAATCCCATGGCCTGCTGACGGCCGTCATGGGAGCAAATGGCGATGAAGCCGACCTCCTCTTCATGCCGGGAGGCGGCAGCCGCTGCCCGGCTTCGGCCAAATCGGTCGATTCACGGATGCACTACCTCCAGATGAACGGCAAGGAAACGTTCAAATACGCCGTGCAGGCGATGCAAACCGCCGCCCAGGAATCATTGCGCCGATGCGAACTGGATATCTCCCAGATCCAGTGCATCATCCCCCATCAGGCCAACCGACGCATCATCGACGCCGTCGCGGATCGGTTGGGCGCATCGCCCGACCAGCTCTTTGTGAATCTGGAAAAGTACGGAAACACCTCGGCTGCGTCGGTCGCCATTGCGCTCGACGAAGCCGTGCGATCCGGGCGCATCCAGCGCGGTGATTTGATTTTACTCATGGTTTTTGGCGCCGGACTCACCTGGGGCGCCGCCGTCATTGAGTGGTAAACTCATTTGACGATTCCGGAGCGTGTGCTAGTGTTAGAATGCTTCTATGAGCGCGAGAAAAATGGAAAGTGCGGGTTCCTTTGACCAAAATGTCACCGTTCAGGCACGGCAGGCGCGATTAGCCCTTTCACCGGATTCCGTCATCATTCACAGGAACGGCATCGAATTCCGAAGTCCCACCCCGTTCTCACCCTGGACGGAGATGACGATGACCCTGCAGTCGCCGCGCGACAATGCAGCGGTCCACTGTTCCGGCGTGGTCATCTCCTGCACCGGCAGCAAGCACGCGGGTTATAATGTTTCCATGGTCTTCACTGGCCTCTCAAAACAGGCGCAGTCCCGATTGAATATCATGGCGTCTTCGGCGCTGAGCTGAGCGACCGCTCGGATCTCCGCCTTCGCGCGTCCCGGCCACTTTCCTGATTGGCTTCATTGCGGCGTTTGCTAGGCTGCTGCCATGGAAATGTTTCATCGCATTTTGAGGACGGCAGTCGAAGGCGGGGCCTCGGACATCCACCTGAAAATCGGCACGCCGGTCGTTTTCAGAATCAACCGGCAGCTCATCGCCATCGAGTGCCCCTACCCCACCGAGGCCTGGATGAACTCGATCGTCGAGCAGGTCACCCCCGCACATCTTCGCCAAAAGCTGCAACAAGAGCGCGAAATTGACTTCTCCTATTTCGTCCCCGGAATCGGTCGCTTCCGCACAAACCTTTTTCAGCAGCGCGGGCGCTGGTGCTTCGCGATGCGGTTCGTTAAAACGCTCGTCCCGAGCTTCGATGAACTGGGGTTGCTGCCGCAAGTCAGAAAAATCGCGGAGGCACCTCGCGGCATCGTGCTCGTCGCCGGCTCCACCGGTTGCGGCAAATCCACCACGCTCGCAGCGATAATCGAACACCTCAATTCGAACTTCAAAAAACACATCATTACCATCGAAGATCCGATCGAATACGTCTTCGAGGACAACCAGTCCATCATCGAACAGCGGGAAGTGGGCCTGGACACGCTCTCTTTCCACCACGCTCTCACGCTCGTGCTGCGGCAGGATCCGGATGTCATCGTGATCGGCGAAATGCGCGATGCCGTCAGCTTCACCGCCGCCATGAGCGCGGCCGATACGGGCCATCTGGTCCTCTCCACCCTGCATACCACCAACGCCGCCCAATCCGTCAGCCGCATCCTCGATTTCTTCAAGGCCGAGGAACGCGAGCAAATCCGGCGCCAGTTGAGCGGCTGCATGCAGGCGGTCGTCTGCCAGCGCATGGTGACCACCGTGAACGGCAGCGTCACGCCGGCGCTTGAAATCCTCTTCAACACCTCCACCGTTAAGAAGTTGATCGAGGAAAACCGGCTCGATAAACTGTCCGCCGCCATCGAAACAGGCACCGAAGATGGCATGCTGAGTTTTAACCAGGCCCTCTTTCAATTGGTCAAGGACGAAAAAATCTCCCAAAAGGAAGCCCTGTCCAAGGCCACCAATCCGCAGGCGCTGGAAATGAATTTCAAGGGCATCTTCCTGGACGAAGGACGCAGGATCCTGGGCTGACCTCACCCTTCCCGACCGCGCCGCCTCCACAATCGCGACGGGCCCGGGCCTGCCGTCTCAGTTCAGACGCTGCACGATCATGTTCACCGTGCGCTCGATCGCCCCGAGGTTTTCGCGCACAACTCTCAGCGCGTTGCTGCCAAGCTGCCGTCGGGCCGCTTCGTCGCCAAAAAGTTCGGCCAGCGCTTTCTCCAGCCCCGCCGCATCCTGCACCTGCACCGCCCCGTTGCCGGCCAGAAAACGGGCGGACACTTCGGCAAAATTCTGCATGTGCGGGCCAAAAACCATCGCCTTGCCGAGAGCCCCCGGCTCGATCGGATTCTGCCCGCCTTGCGCCGTCAGGCTTTTCCCCACAAAAATCACCGTCGCCTGCTCGTAAAAGTATCTGAGTTCGCCGGTGGTGTTGACGAGCAGGCAATCCAATTCACCCGGCTCAAACGAGGTGGTGGCGATGATTTCACTCCGATAAACAAATTTGACACCCCGCTGTTTCAACTCGCGCCCAACCTCCTTGCTGCGCTCGAAATGGCGTGGAACAAGAACCAGGAACAAATCGGGAAATCGCGAACGCAGCCGGAGAAACTGCTCCGCCAGCAGGGCTTCCTCGCCCGCATGCGTGCTGCCGCCCACCAGCAATCGCGCTTCCGGAGGCACGCCCAGCCGGCGCAGCAGGGATGGCACATCGAGAGGGAGCCGTTCGTCCAGCTTGGCAGCGTCGTATTTGAGGCTGCCCACAACATGAATCGCTTCCGGAGAACACCCCAGCTCGCGGACCCGGACCGCATCCTCGTTGCTTTGCACTCCAACGCCCGTCAACGACGCAAACAGGGGTCGAAAGAGGAACCCGAACCGTTTATACCCGCGAAACGACCGCTCGGACAGCCGGGCATTGACCAGGAACAGCGGCACGCCCATCGCCCGCACCCTCCAGACGAAATTGGGCCAGATCTCCGCCTCCACCAGCACCACGGCCTCGGGATGAATCGTGGCGAGGGCCCGGGCCACCCACTTGCGGCCATCCACCGGATAATAAATCCGGCTGATGTGCGTGGGAAGCCGCTTCTGCAACTCGCCCATTCCGGTCGTGGTGGTCGTGGAAACGACGATCTTGAGATTGGGCATGCGCTGCTCCAGCAAACGGATGATCTGCGTGCACAGGCTCACCTCCCCCACGCTGACGGCATGCATCCACAGAACATGACGATTGGTGATCGCCTGCTTTAACTTCGCGTCATAGCATCCGAAGCGCTGGGCGAAACCTGCCTGCCAGTTGCCGCGCCGCCGCATCCGCCAGAAATAGTACGGGGAGGACAGAACGAACAATACCATGAATAAAATGTTGTAAAGCGTGCGCACCCGTACTTTGCCTGTCGGTTTGAACGTGTATCTTCGAAACTTTTCACCCTCGTGCAAAGCAATTTCTCATCCCAACTCAGCTCCGGAACCACAACCACCATACCAGCAGCAATACCGGAACCATGAACGGAAGAGTAAATCGGAACAGGTAACCCAAAAAGCCCGGGATGTGGACCTTGTAATGCTCGGCGATGGACTTGACCATGAAGTTCGGGCCGTTGCCAATATAAGTATTCGCGCCGAAGAAGACGGCGCCAATGCTCACGGCCAGAATGTATTTGTTGAAGGTTGCGTTCCCGAGCAGGAAACAGACCTCGATTTCCTCCAGACTCACTGCCTTCGACAGCAAATGATCCCCGTGATAATGCTGCAGCGCCAGGAAGGTGTTCCTGATCTGGTCCACATGCGGACCGCTCAACGCCGCCAGATCCGCGCCGCCGTTCTGCACCAGATGGTGCACCTGCCTGACGACGTCGGCGTCCACAAACGATCCGAACACCGCGCTGAGGAAACTGAGGTAAGTGGGCGCGTTGTCGAGCAGGCTGGAGAGACTGCCGCTGCCCCAATAAAACAGGCCGGACGGAGGATTCTTCCCGAGCAGGACGCCGGCATTTGTCCCCAGCCAATCCAGGGCGGGCATCATCGTCGCAAAAATTCCGACGAATAGAATGGCGACCTCCCGGATCGGGTGGAAACTGAACTGGTTCGCCTCATGAACCTGCTTGCGCGTCGTGAAATGGGATCCGACGGCGGCGGCCACCATCAGCCCTTCGCGCAGAAATTCGGGGTGGTGAATGAACACGGAACCCAGAATCACGGCCAGAAAAAACAGGTTGGCCAGCCCGTCGAACCGCCATTGATCCTGCGCTGTCTCCCTTTCCCGAACTTCGCGAGGCGCGCGGGCGAAATTGCGCCGGTCCACGACGTAAAACATCGCCAGCAGGCCGCCAACGCCGACACCCCACATTGGCAGGCAATGCTCGGCCACCCACCAGAACGGAATCCCGGAAAGATATCCCAGGAACAGGGGCGGATCGCCGATGGGCGTCAGGCAGCCGCCCACGTTCGAGATGATGAAAATGAAGAAAACAACGTGGTGCGCCGTGATCCGATACCGGTTCATGCGAATCCAGGGCCGGATGAGCAGCATGGACGCGCCCGTCGTCCCCAGCGCGTTTGCCCCGATGGCTCCGATCAGAAGGAACACCACGTTCGCCATCGGCGTGGCTTCGCCCTTGACCTGGATATGAATCCCGCCCGACACCACGAACAGGGAACCAATCAACGCGATGAAGCTGGCGTATTCGTGCGCCGCACCCAACACCCGCCCGTAAGCCTGCAGCCCGAAAACATAGTAAGTCAGTGTGACCGCTCCCAGGCCAAAGGCCGCCTTCGCATAATGTTTCGACCACCATCCGGAAAAAAACAGCGGGCCGAGCGCAATAGCCGCCAACAGCACGCCGAAGGGCGCAATCATCCAGGGATTTGGCTGGAGGACGGTGGAATCCATGCCGCGGCAAACTAGAACGCCGGACGACGGTGTCAAACCCAATCGCGGCTGGGAAAGCAAACGCCCTCCCGATGCTGACACCGGGAGGGCGTGACGGCCTCAAAGTCTGCGTTTCTACTTCGTGTTGATCCGCACTTGTTCCGCCGTCGAACTTTCTTCCGGAATGCGCATCGCGTAGAACGAGCGGTAAACAAAGACCAGCGCCACCAGGAAGAAGAATGCGCCGATGGCGGTCTTCACATTCTGGTTCGTCATGGTCACGGCGATTTCCACCGCAAGAAGGCCGAACAACGTGGTGAACTTGATCACCGGATTCAACGCCACGGACGAGGTATCCTTGAAGGGATCGCCCACGGTGTCGCCGACGACGGTGGCGGCATGCAGCTCCGTGCCTTTCTGACGCAGGTCAACCTCGACAATTTTCTTGGCATTGTCCCACGCGCCGCCGGCGTTGGCCATGAAGATGGCCTGGAACAGACCGAAGAACGCGATGCCGATCAGGTAGCCGATGAAGAAATATGGGTTGAAGAACGGCAGCGCCAGCGCGAAACAGAACACCACGATAAAGATGTTCCACATGCCCTTCTGCGCATACACGGTGCAGATGCGCACGACTTCCTTGCTGTCCTTTTCCGACGCGGTGGTCGCGTCGAGCTTCATGTGCTCCTTGATGTACACCACGGCCCGATACGCGCCGGTCACGACCGCCTGGCAGGAGGCGCCGGTGAACCAGTAAATCACCGCGCCGCCCATGATGAGGCCGAGGATGATTTCCGGCTGCACGACGCTCAGCGCATCGATGACGGGTTTGAACGGACCCGCAATCCCCGAGGCCACCTGGCCCTCATACATGCGCTGCAACAACATGATGATTCCGAACACCATCGTGGTGGCGCCGACGACCGCGGTGCCGATAAGCACCGGCTTGGCCGTGGCTTTGAAGGTGTTGCCTGCGCCGTCGCCCTTTTCGAGCTGATACTTGGCATTTTCGAAGTCCGCGTCGAATCCAAAATCCCTCTTGATCTCTTCCTTGATGCCTTTTCGTGCCTCGATCTGGCTGAGTTCATAGACCGATTGCGCGTTGTCCGTGACCGGACCGTAGCTGTCCACCGCGATGGTCACGGGGCCCATGCCGAGGAAGCCGAACGCCACGAGGCCGAACGCAAAGATCGGCGCGGCGAAGAGAAATTCCTGCGGCATCAATGAGAGCAACGCCGGGTTCTGCGAGAAGTAATAGGAGGTGAACATCAGAAGCATGATGACCAGGCCCATCCAGAAGGCCGAGAAATTGCCGGCCACAAAGCCCGACAGGATGTTCAGCGACGCCCCGCCGTGCCTGGAGCAATTGGTCACTTCCCTGACGTGCCTCGATTTGGTGCTGACGAAAATTTTGGTGAATTCCGGTATCAGCGCGCCCGCCACCGTGCCGCAACTAATGATGACCGACAGCACCCACCAAAGGTTGGGCTGCGGCGCACCGGCGGCGTCTTTGAAGTCACCGAGCAGGAGTTTGCTGGCGATAAAGGTAATAATAATCGAGACGGCCGAAGTGATCCAAACGAGATGCGTCAGCGGGGCTTCAAAGTCGAAATCCTTCAGGCCGCCAAACTTCGCCTTGCTGATGACCTCGTTCGTGAAATACGAAATCAGCGAAGTCACAATCATCAGGGCGCGCATGGTGAAGAGCCAGACGATGAGTGTCGCGCAAATGGTCGGGCTGGCCGCCAGCGCCAACGCCAGGAACGCGATCAGCGCCACGCCTGTCACTCCGTAAGTTTCAAACCCATCCGCCGTCGGACCCACGGAGTCGCCCGCATTGTCACCGGTGCAGTCCGCGATCACGCCGGGGTTCTTCGGGTCGTCTTCGGGCAGCTTGAAGATGATCTTCATCAGGTCAGACCCGATGTCGGCAATCTTGGTGAAAATACCACCGCAGATGCGGAGCACGCTGGCGCCGAGGGACTCCCCAATGGCGAAACCGATGAAGCAGGGGCCGACGAGTTCGCGTCGTGGCAGGAACATGAGGATGCAGATCATGAAAAACAATTCGACAGCGACGAGCAGCAAACCGACGCTCATGCCCGAGCGGAGCGGAATGCCCAGCGTGGCCAGCGGGTTGCCCTTGAGCGCGGAGAACGCAGTCCGGGAGTTGGAGACGGTATTGATGCGGATGCCGAACCAGGCCACACTATAAGAACCCATGATGCCCAGGATGGAGGCCAGGAGAATGATCACCACGTTTTCTCCGGAGTTTCCTTGGAGAACCTTGAAGTAGTAGATCATGCAACAGGCGATCAGCATCCAGAGGATGGCGAGGAACTTGCCTTGAGTGAACAGGTAGGTCTTGCAGGTTTCCCAGATGGTGTTGGAGACATTTCCCATCGACGCATGCACCGGAAGGGCTTTGGTCTGCTTGTATTGCACCAGGCCGAAGGCCGCGCCAATGGCGCACACCACGATGCCGAAATACATCAGCATGTTGCCACTCACGCCGCCCAGTCCGTCGAATTTGACCGCGTCCAACGCGGGAACATGGATGTCGGCCTCGCCGGCGCAGGCTCCCGCCGTGGATGCCACGGCGAGAAGGAGACTCCAGAACAGTAGTTTCTTAGTGTTTCTCATAAAAATGTCGGGGAAGAGTAAGGAATGCCCATACCCGCTGCCAACCCTTTTTTGGCAAAGAACTCTCCCAAAATTGAACTGATGCTTCTGTTTTTCCATCGCTTTGTTGCGTATGCAGGAACGGTGTTTCTGGCCCCGGATCGGCCCGCCGAATTGTTCATGAACCTGTGCCTTCGAAAACCACCGGTGGAAGTCGGGCTCGAAATGATCCATTGATTCTGGCCAAAGACGTTTCTTCCGTCAATGTGTTTTACCTTGTCGCTACCCGGCCGTTTTACCATCTTCTGTCCGGTGGCCGAACAAACCGTTTCAGATGTCCTGACCAAACCGGACGCCGCGCTGGAAATGACGCTGCGCCCGTCGCTGTTCTCCGAATTCACCGGCCAGGCCAAAGTCAAGGAACGCCTCGAAATCACCGTCGCCGCCGCCAAGCAGCGCAACGAAGCCATCGACCACGTCCTCCTGATCGGCCCGCCCGGCCTCGGCAAAACCACCCTTGCCTATATCCTCGCCAAAGCCATGGGCGCCAACCTCAAATGCACCAGCGGCCCAACCATCGAAAAGGCCGGCGACCTGGCCGGCCTGCTGACCAATCTCGAGGAGGGCGACGTGCTCTTTATCGACGAAATTCATCGCCTGCAAAAAACCATCGAGGAATATCTCTACCCGGCGATGGAGGACTTCAAGCTCGACATCATCATCGACCAGGGCCCGAACGCCCGCAGCGTCCGCTTGAACCTGCCCCGTTTCACCCTCATCGGCGCCACCACCCGCAGCGGCCTGCTCACCGCCCCCCTGCTCACCCGGTTTCCCATTCGCGAGCGGCTCGATTACTACCACGCCGACCAGCTCCAGCAAATCGTCGTCCGCTCCGCGCGACTCCTGTCCGTCGAGATCGACGAGCACGGCGCCCGGGAGATCGCCCGCCGCAGCCGCGGCACGCCGCGCATCGCCAACAACCTGCTCCGCCGCGTGCGCGACTTCGCGCAAGTCAAAGACCAGGGCCGGGTGACCGCCGCGGTGGCCGACAAGGCGCTGGCCATGCTGGAAATCGACGAAAACGGCCTCGACGAAATGGACAAGCGCATCCTGGAAACCGTGATCGTCAAGTTCGGCGGCGGCCCGGTCGGCATCAGTTCACTGGCCGTTGCCGTGGGGGAAGAACCCGACACGATCGAGGAGGTTTACGAGCCTTACCTCATCATGGAAGGCTATCTCAAGCGCACGACGCAAGGCCGCGTCGCCACCGAATCGAGCTACAAAAAGCTGGGGCTGAAACCCAACCCGGGTCCGCAGGGCAAGCTCCTGTAACACCGCGCCGTCCGGTGGCGCCGAACTGCCGCTCGGCCCGGCGGCGCGCAGTGCCGCCCCGCCTTGGTGGCAGTTTCCGCGTCCCAACACCCCGGGCGGCGCCGCCACAAAAATGGGTGCGGAGGTTCTCTGATTGGATTAACTCTCTGTCAGTGCCTCACGATCAACCATCGTTGGCCCGCCCACCGGCGCCGGCCGCACGCCCCCGCTTGGAATCCGTGGACCTGCTCCGCGGTTGGGTCATGCTGCTCATGGCGCTGGACCATTCGCGGGATTTCTTCTCGAACAGTCCCTTTGACCCGCTGAACCTGACCCGCACCTTCCCGGCGCTCTTTCTGACGCGCTGGATCACGCATTTCTGCGCGCCAGTGTTCGTGTTCCTGGCCGGCACGGGCGCGTTTCTTTCGTGTTCGGCCGCGTGCCGCTTTTTTTCTACCTGCTTCACCTTCCGCTGATCCACGGGCTTTCCCTCCTGGCCCGGCACCTGAATTCACCTCAGGACGCGGGGTTTGGACTGGTCGGGGTGTACGGGGTCTGGATTCTGGTCGTCGCTTTCCTGTATCCCGTGTGCAATGCGTTTGCCGAATTCAAGCGACGGCGCCGCGATGCCTGGTTGAGCTACCTTTGAAAAGACCCGCCTTTTGGACTGACAAGTTCCTCCGAATACAGTTCACTCTCCGGAACGACATCCATGACATCTCACCGTCGAACGTTCCTCAAACAAATCGGCTTCGGGGCCGCCGGGATTGGCCTCGTTTCATCCATGCCCGGCTGCGTGGCCGCGAAGCAGGTTGTCAGGAAAAACCTCCCTCGCAGCACGCCGGAAGCCCAAGGCGTGTCGTCGCAAAAGATCGTGGAATTCCTGGACGCGCTCGCGCAAAGCAGCCATGAGTTCCACAGCTTCATGATGGTCCGGCACGGCCATGTCGTCGCCGAAGGCTGGTGGTCTCCCTACCGGGCGGATCTGAACCAGATGTTGTATTCACTCAGCAAAAGCTTCACTTCAACGGCCGTGGGTTTTGCCGTGTTGGAAGGCAGGCTGAAAGTGGACGACGCTGTCATCTCCTTGTTCCCGAACGACCTGCCCGAAACCATCAGCGACAATCTGGCCGCCCTGCGCGTGAAACATCTGCTGACAATGTCCGTGGGTCACGCCGGGGATTCAACCCCCCTCATTACGAAGGAGGAGAATTGGGTAAAAACATTCCTGGCACTGCCCATCGCCTACCCACCCGGGAGCGTTTTTCTCTACAACAGCGGCGCCACCTACATACTGTCCGCCATCGTCCAGAAATTGACCGGGGAAAGGGTTGTCGATTATTTGGCTCCCCGCCTGTTTCAGCCCCTGGAAATCCATGGCGCGACCTGGGAAACCTGCCCGCGCGGCATCAACACCGGCGGCTGGGGTTTGTCCATTCAAACCGAAGGGCTCGCCAAATTCGGGCAGTTCTATCTCCAAAAGGGCGCCTGGGACGGCAGACAGATTTTGCCCGCAACCTGGGTCGGCGAAGCCACAACGTTCAAGATTCAACAACCCGCCCCCGCCGGATCGACCCTCGAGGCAATGAAAAAAACCAGCGAATGGCATCAGGGTTATTGCTACCAGTTCTGGCGCTGCCGGCACAACGGCTATCGCGGCGACGGAGCTTTCGGACAATACGCCATCGTTCTCCCCGACGAGGATGCCGTGATCGCCATCACCAGCGAAAGCGCCAACATGGCCGGTGAGATGAATCTGATCTGGGATTATCTCCTGCCCGCCATCCGCGAAAACGTGCTGCCGCCGGATCGGAAGGCCCAGGCCCAATTGAAACAACGGCTCGCGTCGCTGGCTTTATTGCCGCCCCCGGCCGGCGCCTCCTCGCCCGGGACTGCCGGAATTTCCGGCAAAGCCTTCCAACTGGAAAACAACGAGCTGGGCGCTCAAACCGTTTCATTCGACTTCAAGAACGATGCCTGTGTGTTCACATTGAAAGACGCCCGAGGCGAACACCCCATCACCTGCGGCCTCGGGAAATGGGTGGAAGGGCAAACCGACATGCCCGGAACCCCGCCGAAACTGACGTCGGGCGACCTGGGGCCAGTCTCGAAGATCGCGGCCGGCGGCGCCTGGAAGGACGACACCACCTTCGAAATGATCTGGCGCTTCTACGAAACCCCGCACCATGACACCGTCACCTGTCACTTTAACGGGAACAAACTCCGCGTGGATTTCATGAGCAGCGTCGCGGAAAAAATGCCGTCACACAGTGAGAAATGGCCGTCGTTGCAAGGACAGCTTGCGGGGTGACCCCCGTGACCTGTGCCGCGCCGGGAATCAACCTCCAACAGCCGCCTCCGCGATCGGTTGCCTCATTCAAAAACGGCCGTCAGAGGGCAGAGCCCCGGCCTCAATCAGTCAGGGGCTTACCGCTTCAGCCGATAAAATACGGTGTCTCCGCTCGGCGGAACTGCCACCTCGAACGTCCCGTTGGTCACCATCACGCTGTTCGTAAGATTCTGCCAGACGGGCGATGACAGGTTTGTGGCGGCTTGCACCGTGTAGCCTGAAAAGCCGTTGGTGTGCCAGGACAGAGTCACGCTCGTATCCGAGAGTCCGATGACAAGTGAAGGAAGCGGCAGCAGGCCATAGACATCCAGCCGTCCGGAAAACGTGGCGAGGTACACTTTGCCGTTCGCGACCGTGGGAGGACAGAATTTGGCGAAGTTGCCGACGGAATCGCGCGCGCTGACGAGCTCCGAGTTCCACAGTTCGTTGGTGACGTTTTGCGCATTGAAAGCGCGAAGGATGCCCGGCCGCACCGCTTGATTGGCATTCCCGCCGAGCTGATGTGAGGCCCATACGATTCCGCTCCCCGCATTGGTTCCGTTCGCCGAAATGGACAGGATGCCGCCGGGTGTGCCGCCGGGCGCCGCAGTGGTGCTTTGGGCGTAATTGGGCAGCAGAAACTTCCCGGAGGCCGGGTCGAACTTGTACTGGCGCAAAAAATCGGAGGCCGAAACCCAGATATAACCGTATGACCCGTCCGGCCCATCCCACCAGACGGGAGAGCCGAGGATCTGATGCGCACCGGAAGCAACCTGGAAACTCTGGATGACGTTTGTGTCCGAGGTCGTGAAACTCAGGCCGCCCATGTTGTCCCGGTTGACCAGGTAAAGCACCCCCTGTTTGCCGCCGGACAACGCAAGCGTCGTGTTGGGAATCAAGAGGATCCCCGCCGAACCGAGGTCACTGTCGGTACCATCGAGACTCGAATAATTATTGGGGGTGAACCAGCTTGCAACCGTCAGATTCGTCCCGGCGCGTGTCAGCTTGAGGAAGCTTTCCCCGCGGTTGATCACATCGCGCGGATTGCCATTGTAGCCCACGGTGCCGTTGCCGACCGACAGGAACAGATTGCCGTTCGTATCCGCTGCAATGCCCTGGCCCGACATCCAGATGCCTCCGTTCGTTCCGTTGGGAGTATCATTGTACAGGACCACTTGCTGAAGAGTCGTCGCATCGTACCCTGCCACCCAGCCGTGGTACGGCCCCCAATCGCAATGGGAAGCCCACGCAAAGTAGAGGACGCCGTCGATCAGGCTGAGCGCCGAACGTTGGTTCTGCTTTTGCGGATCGAACGCGAGCACGTTCGCGGAGCTTCCGTCGCCGTTTCCGGCGCAGGTCGCGGTGATGGTCACCGGACTGTTGGTCATCTCCGCCCCCGTCCGTATGTCCAACGCATGAAGCCTTTGGACAAAGGCCGCGCCAAACTCCTTTGTGCGCACAAGCACATAGATCGTTTCCGACCCTGGGTCGATCACGGGCGTGCTGACGATGCCCATGTTGCCGCTGAAGTCGATGTAGTTCCCACCGCAAGCGCCGGTCATGTCGGTGTTGCACGGCGGAACGGCGTTCGCATTGGTGAAACTGACCTGCCAGTAAGGCGTGCTGGCGGCGGGATCATCGGCGTCAAATGCGTACACGGAGTCATTGACGGTCGCCACATACACCACGTTGTGAGGTCCGTTGCCGGGAATATCCACGTTGGTCATGACCAGCGGCTGCGCATAGACCTGGTCGTCCACAGTGCGGGTGAACACCAAACCGAACCGGTTCAAATTCACCGTCGTGGTGTTCAAAACGGTTTCCTCAAGGTTCGCCCCGGTCCGGGCCAGGTTGTTGTGCTGGGTGAGGACCGCGACATCGGCGCGGGCCGTGGCGGCGGCGCAGATCAACGCCAGGACGCAATGACGGGAGTTCATCGGCTTCCTTCATTTAGCCCATGCCCGCCAATAATGCAATTTTTGGCACAATCCGGTCATGGGGTGCAATGCGCGGTTTTTGGAGCGCGGAGCGATGGCTCGGAGACAAGACATCG
>PLQC01000103.1 GCA_003159675.1 Limisphaerales bacterium | reverse complement strand
TCATACCCTCGCAAATGTGCGCGAATTTCTCTGCTCTTCCGTCCAACGGGATCCACATCAATTCAAACGAGGGCATTACCCGTGAGCAGTCAATTGCCCGCGTCAATTCCTTGATTGGGCAGAAGTTCGAAAATCCAACCTCACCCCCGACCCATCACACAACACAAGTCATGCCTGCTGCTGTCCGGGGCATGTTACCATCCATTTCTCAATCTTACGGCTTTCGCCTGTTCTTTGGAAGAAAAGCCCATTCCCGCAGGATAAACGTTCCGACCAGCAGCTTCGGAACCCCAGACCGTCGTCTTGAGACTCTCTCGAATCAGCTTGCCGTTGGCCCGGACTCGGGCATAGTAATTGGCGTTTATCAACAATGCCCGCGTGGCGGAATTGGCAGACGCGCTAGATTCAGGTTTTCACTTTCGGCGTTTTCAGAGGGTTCTCCCCGGTAACACAAAAAGCATCAAAGCCTTTTATTTTATTGATAAAATGCAGTTTTTCCGCGCTTGGATTGCGTTTCGGTCTGACAAGCCAGACTGTCGCAAAAACTGTCGCAAACGTATTTTGGCTTTGGCGATGTTGGCGCGCCATTCCTCACGCCTCGCGTCTCTCTCTATAGGGTTTTTCTCGCTTCACCCTCACCGCTCGCTCATGTCGTCGCGGACACGTGCGGCCTTTGCATCGGCAGACTTTTACACCGAATTGGCGGGAAGATCGGAAGGTACTGCGGGTTCTGGTTCCGGTTCCCGCAAGGGTACCGGCTCCGGATCGGAAGCGAGCCCAATCACGAGTTGGGGCATGGGGAGCGCTTTGCTACCACGCTTGGCGTTTTGCGGTGCCGGTCGCGGAATCAGTCCTGCCATGCGGAGCAATCGCTCGGTGTGTTCGCCGAGGAGACTGCTGACCGTAAAACGCTCCTTTTGGTCCTGGCTTTCTTTCTGCCGTTGAAGAAGAAGTCGGATTTGTTCCTCGACAACGCGCAGAGCCATTGTGCGCCGTTTTTCCATCACATCCGCCTCATCTGCATTTTCAAGCGGCGTCGATAGCGCAATGGCTGGTGCCTGGGAAGGGCAGAGCTTTCCAAGCTTGAAAAGCTCGTGCTCCCGTCTCAGTGCCGGCCAATGTTCCGTTGCACTCCATCGCTGCAACGTCGAAAGAGGGATGCCATGACGCCCGGCCAATGAACGCAACGCCCCCAGCCCTTCTATATATTGCTGCCGTACCGCTTGCTTCTTTGCGGCGGTCACTCGCTCTTTTCGTGGCATTGGCATCCTGATGCAGTTGTTTTTTCGTCAATTCATTCGCGGAATTTTGCGGAATGACTCGCGGAAAGGTTTCCGTTCCGCCAAACTCCTAGGGGATTTCGCGGACGGAAAGCGCTAACTTCTTAAATCCCAGAAGTTCATTGCTCTGAAAAAGACGTTCACCAAACTTGCCGTCCAGCTTGAGCGCCTGGTAACAGGCAGTCTTGCCCAACATGGTCAACTCCATCAGTTCCGCAACAGCGGTGTTTCTGTTCAATTGTCTTTTGCCGCCCTCGAAAAGCGTGTCCAGGTCTTCAAGGTTCACCGTTCGCCGTTTCTCGCCGTCACCCTCGAAACTTTTCCAATCGAAGTCAGAAACCGGAACAAACAATCCATTCCGTCGCTCCCATGCAGAACGCGCGCCAAGCTCGCCGTCGTTGTTTTTGCAGCAGGTCCAGACGATGCGCTTGTCTTGTGTATCGTCACTCGCGGCCTGCATCACGAATACGGTTCGCGGCACGCTGGCAATAAAATAACTACCCGCCAGCAAATTCAGCAGTGCCCGACCGTTGGTGCGTTCGTCAGTTCGCGGCTTGCGTGTATGCGCCACGATCCCCAAAGCCGGGGCTGTGTCACCCGTAGGCAATACCGCCAGCAGTTCTTCAAAAGCCTGCAAATAGTCCTTCACCTTGTCATCACGGGCCAGCCGGTTCCAAGGGTCGAGAATGAAAACATCGGGTTTGAACTTCTCCACTTCCCGCCGGAGTTGGTCGCAAAACGCGCGCCGGTCAAAGGCGAACCCGTAAGGCGGCGGCGAACAAACACAGACGAAGTCGTCGAGTGCCTGACAATCCAAGTCTGCGAACTCGTTTTTTAGCCGCACCCGCCCGTTCTCAGCTTGCACAATCATCGTCTTGAATTGGCGGCGAACGGGATAGCCGAACCACTCCTCTCCTGTTGCGCCCGCCACAGCTAATGCTACTGCTGCGCGGCTTTTACCAACGCCCGGCGCGCCACCGATCACAAACGGTGCGGCCAATTGAATGTGGTAATCGCCTACAAGCTTGAACCCTTCGGGCGGCGTGAACGCGGCAAGCTGCGACGGTTTGAAAAATTCAATCAGCGGTTTCACGGGCGGTGGCCTTTGTGCCTCGTTCCCGCCGACTTCCATTTCCAATGCTTCCAGATCAATCGGACTCATAGAATCATAGAATCGCTTTTTGTGTGGGCTGCGGATTCAAGTAGAGCAACCGCTGCCGTCCGTCACCTTCCGCGCCGATGCGCCGTACCACACCGGGCAGGCGCGACATGCGGCTTGGATTTTTGTTCTTTCCGTCCACGCCAAACTTGCCGAGCAACGCCAGCATCCGTGCCACCGTTTGCCGGTAGTCTGCCGCGTTGTCAGCATTCACGCGCGCCCAGCCATGAAGACTGCGCCCGCCACTGGTCAGAATTGCTGCAATCGGCAACGGCAATTTGGCAAGTAACGACATCTGCAAATCCAGCGGCACAGAATCACACTCGACCAGCGCAAAACGAAACGCCGTTACGTTCGAGTCAGCCACGCCTTGCCCGTCCAGGGGATTCATTCGCAGCCAGCCGCCCGCTTCGCTGCGCGGCATTTGCTTTCGCCAACGGGCAATCAGCGCATCGCGTTCAACCGTCTCACCAATGCCGCTGGGCCGCGCCTTCTTGGCATCCAACTGAAAACTCGTCACGAAATTGATTTGTTCGCCGGGCCAATAGAGGGTTTCCAGCAACGCAAGCGCGTCTTTTGTCCAATCATCGGGCGGCCGTACCGGGCTGGTTTCCCACAAGTCAACGTCGTTACAACGAAAACCTTTGAGAAAGTTTTCCGTGCCAGTGGCCGGGTCAATTTTGACCTCACGTGGACGGTCAATGCGGAATGGTGAACGAGTGCCGACGAACCCAGAGCGTGCATGGGCGCGTCGGAAAGCGTCCTGTAACTTGTGGCGCAATTGGGATTCGCTCCAAGACGGATCACAGCGTTGATTGTATTCCGCCAGCAGCGGCCATGCTTCGCTTAGCGTCAGACCGAGTTCCACCAGCTTGCACGCCACGGCAAATGTCTGATTGTGTCCGCTCTCGCCGGACACCGCGCCGGGCATCTTGGCCACGTAAACTCGCGCTCGCTCAATTGTTGAAATCGCTAACATCCTCACACCGCCTTTCCTTCACCCGCCGCCCGCTTCTCAGCGGACCTCAAAGCCGCGCCAACCGGCCCTTTCGCAAACTCACCCGCCGCTGCCCGCTGGTCGAATTCGGCCAACGATTGAAGATCAACGTAAATTTTGCCGGAAATGTTGACGGTTTTAATCCAACCACGCCGTTTCCATCTCCACAAGGTTACATCACTAATACCCCTGTCTCGGCAGATAGCGCGTGCGGCACGCAAGCCCGTTGCGGGTTGTCCAATGGTTTCGTGTGACTGCATGGCGCAACATTCTCAGAAAGCGCCACGCCACGTGCCGACAGATTGGGTGCAGAATTCAGGAATGTGCGCCGCTGAAGAGTACTCGCCCGCTCAATTCAATTCGGCAGCGGAGTTGCGAAGGGGGTTTAGGCCACTCGTATCTCGCAATCTTGGCGTCCTGCGTGTTCAGTTCAATGACGCTCGTTTTGTGGTTCATTCTGACTCCTGTAACCAGCGGAAGCTTCTCGTTCGCCTTGCGCAGGCCCAACCGTCCGCGCATCTGCTCAATCTGCTCACTGTTCAGATCATCAGCGGCCACCTCGAACCCCCGCCAATCGAACACACTGAATAAGTCCGCAAGGGCGTTATCGGAATAGAACATGAAACCAGGGTCGCCAAGACAGCCGCAACGCAGCCAGTTCGTCACCATCAAATACCGGAGCGGGTGTTTTCTTCGCAGTCGGTCGGCTGTGGGTCTGTCTGAGCGAGCAGAGGATGCCGCCTTGCCGCGTTGTTTTGCCACCATCTTCAGCAACCGGGCCTCATACTCCTCGAACTGGCTCAACATCTCAGGGCCTTCCTGCACAGCCCCGTCCCGCAGTAGGCCAGCGCCAGACCGCCACATTCCAGCGAAAAGCTTCCGATTCACCGCTTCACACTCAGTCTCAGTCATTGACCGCTTGGCCCGCTCGATCAAATCGCCCCTGCTGTAAGCCGTGTGGACCAAGGACAGAGCCGCTGGCAGGACACTGGCGCACCCCCGAAAGAGGCCGTGAAAGCCGCGTGGAATGAATCGGTTGGCGCAAAGGTCGGCCCAGGAGTCTGTGCAACGGTCAGCATCTCGGAGCAACTCGCCCGGAATGCGCCTCATGGTTACTCCAATCGGCCCAGGGTCTTTTGCAAGCTCCGAGGGGAGTGGAAAGAGCCAAGGATTTGTCTCGTGCCAGTCGCGCCAGGTTTTCCGGCCCGAATCTCGTGCGCGATGATCGGAATTGCTCCAAGATTCATCGCGTTTCATTCCGCTAATCTCCTGCACTGACGGCGCGCGGGCAACTCTTTGTTGCATTTTCCGGCCAGTTTGCCAAGCCTTACGGCGCATAGCAGATGAATGGGGCCGGAGAATAGAGGCGGCGAATTCCACGCTCAATTGCGCGTGTAGGCTCCGGTTTTGACCGTCAAGGAAATTCAAATTGTACGACTACCGAGCCTTGGAGTTGAATTCACCCTCTGTTGCGCACAATTCCTGCGGGCTTTTCATGCGCCAGGGGTAATCCACTGCACAGGGAGCCAACATCGCAGCCCACTATGAACGCGATTGCACACAGTTTCTTGAAGGACAGGTTCCGCTCGCCGCGTTCAATTCCGCCGATGTAACTCCGGTCGATGTCAGATTCAAGGGCAAGATCCTCTTGGGAAAGCTGTTTTGCTTTCCGTGCCGCTCGAATCCGCTCACCGAGCACCTGGAGCGAAGACTTCTTTTTCAACCATAGCAGGTTTCAGGATATGGCGACTATACGTCCACGGACTATAATCATCATTTTGGCCTATTGGCTGCTTGTACGCCCATCAGCGGCTGCGAAAATCAACGTCCGGGGGCTTGAGTCCCGTTTGGTTGTGCCTGTTTCCGGGACACCCGGAGCCTGAACCGAGACAAGGTAAACAGTTAACACTTTTGAAAATATGATTCTGCTCATGTTCGCAATGGTGTTGTTTGCTTGGAGTGACAACCTGGCTTGGAGAATTCACGAGCCGGAGTACAGGTCCGAAATCCAGTCTTTGAGCAAACAAAGGAAGAGAATCGTTCGCGTTGCCTGGGCTATGGTAGCACTCATCGCGCTCTCGTTTTTCTTACGACTGTCAAATCTCCATTAGCCGCCATCGCACACTTTATGAACACACTCGACTCACCAGTTGCTTCACCTCCACAACCTCAGTCTTTTCTGTTCGGCAAGATTTACGTTGGCATTTGCTTTTTCGGTTGCTTCATTGCGGGATGCCTCGCCGTCGCAGCCGGATTGTGTGTTGTCCAGACCGGTGACTGGCTGAATAACGCGACAACACAGAGGAGCACCAGCCAACTGCTGGCAATGATCCTCATGATCGTGCTATGGAGCACCACTGGGATTGCGATTCTCCGTCGCAAGAAGCGCGCTATCATACTCAGCTACATCGGAGCAGTTGTCGCTGTGCTCGGCATTCTCATGAGAGGTATTATTCCACTTGACATCATACTCGCCATACCGACGTTTGCGATCATACCGTATTTGCGGCACCGCTCTAGCCTTCTCGCTTAGCTATCCGTGGTGTTACACTTTGCTGAGCCAGCCGATATGACAGTCACATTAATGCCATGCGATACCGAAACTCTTCCTCATGGAGCGATGAAGTTTCTTCCGGCTCGCACCAGCGCAGAGCAATCGCGCAACGCGCCGCTATGCCCGCTCTGGAGATACCTCGGCACCGGAACTGAGTCAATTATGAGGTACGCAAAACGACTGCACTCGTGTCTTGCCGTAGGCATACTGTGCATTGTCGCATGGAATTCCCGCTTGCTGGCTCAATCCCAAACGAGCGGTTACACCTACATGGGTGCGGCGAATGGACCGGGGGCAAACGTGCAACCGACTGGAATGGGTCCGAATGCGGTTGCGGCCGTAAAATACTTCGCGGCGCATCGACCAAGCGACGTTCAATCGGCCATGACACAAGCGGGTTTGGCCGGAGGCATCAATGCGCCCGCCGCGCAGCAGGAAGCCGCCGTGCAAGCCGCGATGAAATATCAGGGGCAACGCGGTTATCAGAACGATTTGGCAAAGGGGATGCCCGCCGCTCAAGCATTGGCCAAGTGGGGGTCGCTCATGTTTTGCGACGACCCGTCCGCGATGATCAAGGCAGCGGCTATGGCACAAGAGACAGCACCTCCTCCAAAACAAAGTGTCACACCACGTGTACCCGAAAGCGGAGAGGGAACAATGGTTGCGGGTACCGGATTCTACGTTACTGACGACGGCTATCTGGTCACTTGTGCGCATGTGGTGCAGGGCGCGACTTCGTTCCACGTCAAATCACCCGGCGGTTCCATTCCTGCTAAACTCATCAAGAAAGACCGGACGATTGACGTTGCTCTGCTGAAAGTGGACGGAGCGTTTCGGGCGTTGGCGGTGACGGCAGAGCCGCACCTCAAATTGGGCGATGCGGTGTTCACCATCGGCTTCCCCAATCCAGATGTTCAAGGAGTGGAACCGAAGCTGACGCGGGGAGAGATCAGCAGCTTGGCCGGTATCCAGGACAATCCGCGCTATTTTCAGATCAGCGTGCCGGTGCAACCGGGCAACTCTGGGGGTGCGTTGGTGGACGAATACGGCAACGTAGTAGGAGTCATTACGTCCCGGTTGGATGATGCTAAGACTTGGGAAATTAGCGGTTCGTTGCCGCAGAATGTAAACTACGCCGTTAAAGGCAGTCTGGTCCGCAATTTTCTCAACACCGTGCCTGAGTTGTCGGGTAAACTCAAAGCGCCCGCGGCGAGAGACCGGGAAAATGCTTCCGCAGCAGCCGAGCGCGCCGCAGTCCTGGTGATCGCGGAATGATGCGGTTGCGGACACGCTCGCGCTAATGAAAAATGATTCTGCCCCCAGAACTCGAACACTCAGAATTGTAATTATGGATGACGAGGATTGGCTCAGGGAAGCCTATTCGATCATGCTGAGAGGGTGGTATGACGGTGCGGAAGTACTCAAGTTTGACGACCCACGAGCCGCCTTACAGGAATTATCGCGCAGCCACACTGATCTTTTTATTACGGACATTCACCATTCCGGAATGTCGGGCGCAGAGATGCTGGAGCACTTGGCGGAGAGAAAAGTCAAGTATCCCATCCTGGTCATATCTGCCGCGCTTAGTATGCATGGAGAGGATGAGCGGCGTGGCTGGGGGCCGGGACTCAACGTCTCGTTCTTGTCCAAACCCATGTCGGCTGAAGAATTTCGGACAGCTGTGGAAGCCGCGCTTCAAATACCCGCACGCTAAACATGAATGGCGAACCTTGGATTCTGCTGGACACCGAAACCATCGGCTTCACCGCACCCGTTTTCGTTGTCGAGCTGGCTGCACAACGGATACGCGGATGGACACCGGACGGGAAACCGTTTCGGAAACTGGTGAATCAAAACGCGGACATTCCCGCTGAGGTATCGTGTGTCCACGGCTAGGGGTTCACGCCAAGCCGGGCAAGCTTGTCGCAGTCCAAGCCGTCACTGTCGAGCATTTTCCTGAGTTTGGCGCGGGTGTCTTCGATCAAACGTTGAGTTTCCAAAAAGTGGGATCGACGCTTTTCTTCAAGCCAGCTTTCGGACAATGGTTCACTTGTGGATTCAGGCGATGCGTACGCCGGGGGAAATGATGGGGGCGCTGCACCTGTCCGCAAGGCTTCATCCCCTTCATCGGTCGAGGCGACGTAGTGGTTCGACGCGGTGGTGAAGGATCAGAAATCAAATGGCAACGGACAAATTGTCGAAACTAAAAACCGACCCGTTTCCGTTTCCGCGCGCTCAGTCTTTCCGGAACTGATGGAACTGATCGGCAATTCCGAGTTCTTTCAGGGCTGCGTTTAACTGTTCCAAGGTCTGCGCTTCCTTGACCTTGGCGCTGACCTTGACCTCGATTTGCAAGTCATCGGCTTGTGCCAATCGGGTGAGGACTTTCAAGCTGAACAAATTCCACTGCTCCCGCTTCAATATGCCCTGCCACGCAACAGATATTTCTTTGGGTGACGCTGGTGCGGACGCCGGTGTTCCCGTGAGAGTAAATGGCGGTGTTACCGCGCTGGACGGCTGCGCGGGAGGGGGTGCAGCAGCGGACGAGGCGGTTGGTTGTGATGGAGCTTGTTTGAGTGCCTTTGCTTTTACGGCAGTGAGCAAATACGTGTCGTAGTCAAACGTGATGTCGGCCAGTTCGACTTGCTCTTTGAACCATACGCGGTTGAAGGAGTTTGGGTCTTTGCCGGAAGCCAAGCCCAAGAGCCCTTGGCTGATTGCGCGAGAAATGGTTGTGCGTAGCGCGTCATCCGCTTTCTCCAATCGGGTAAACTGGCCTTGGAAAAATGCGGCCTTGAGACTCACGAGCGGCCACGCCCCAGATTCCTTGAAAGCGGGCGGCCAATTGCGCTCGATGTAAGATGCGCCGATCTCGCGGCTCAAGAGGCTGTCGTGCCTCAGCCGTGCCAGAATCGCCGAAGTGATGGTGCGTGCTTCACTCGAATGAAGTTGGCCAAGAGAAATCTCTTTTAATTTCCCAGTGCCAGCATCCCACAACAACAAGTGATTGTAACTGCTCCACACGCGGTCTTCGATTTGTGTTTTGGCCGTGCTGAGTTCACGCTGAATACGTCGCACGTCCTCTGGTTCCAAGTCCCCCATCAACCCGCGATTTGTGTCGTCAGCCACGGCTTGCCAAGCCAGTAGTTCCTCGACCGCTGCCCTGAGTGACCCGCTACCTTCACACATCATCCATAAAATGCCGCCGGGATTTTGCCGTGAGGATTGTCCGCATTTGCGCGTCCATTCGGTGATACGTTGACGCGACCCCGATTCCTCGCCCGGCTCAAGCGTTTCGTCGGGGCGCAGCACAGCCATTGTCAGCATGGCCTGGTCAACGACATCGGTGGAGTCTTTCGGGAACAGCGACAGGTGAATCTCGGTATCTTTCTTGAAAACCGTTTTCACCAGTTCGCTCATGTTTCGTTGCACGTCGTCAGGGTCGAGCGCCTGTTTGCGGTCGGCGTGAACTTTCTTGAGCGTTGGAACATGGCCGAAGCGCCAGCCGTCCACGCCCACGCCGCGCAAGAAATAGCAACGCCGCTCCAAGTCCTGCACCGCTGTATGCACGAGTGCTGTCTCTGTGTCCGGGTCGCCCACCGCGAAATAAAGTTCCGGCAAGTGCGCGGCCTTGTCCGTCTGCCCGCCACACGACTCAAAGAACAAAGCCTTGGCCACGCGCTGGTGGATCATCGTTTTGCCTGCACCGTCGGCATCCTCGTCATCCAACGTCTCGGCATGTGACTTGGGTTGGCCGACAGGCGCGGAAATGTCCGCATGAATGGCGGCCTGCAATCGTTGCTCACCCATCTGGCGAAGCACAGCAGACAGGAACTCCCGGTCAGCCAACGGCGCGGAGCCGAGCGTCAGCAACGGCTCGCGCCGGGCTTTGCCGTAGCCTTCGCGATACGCACACGAAATCCACATGCCCAGCATCGCCAGTGTCGTGCGTGTCTGCTGGAACTGTTGAAGCGCCTGCCACTTTCTTTGAAAGACCGTCAGTGTCGCCGGGTGGAACGGGTAGCACGCCTCAAACTGAGCGCGAATCTGGTCTTCCGACAACTGACCCCATTCCGGCGGAAGCCGGTCACGATGATTAAAGACCCAACCGGCGAACTGCCGGGAAACCGCACGCCGCATACTGTCGCGCCCGCATTCCTCGAAGAGCCGGCGCCGCACGATTTCGCTGACTTCGGACGCATCGTTTACCACGAGGTCTTTGCCCACGCGCCCAACGACTTTGGTCAGCTTGTCCTGCCACTCCCGCAAATCATCCGTCATTTCAGTCGGGGAAGCGGGCAAGCTGAACAGGCCGACGGCACGGTCCGCCGAGGTAAGCGCGACCGTGAGGTTCTGCATGAATGAATAAAACGGGCTGGCTTGATCCGGGTGTCTGCCGAGGAAATTCAGCGTTTCGTCGAACAAAATCAACATGGGCTTGCCCACCAACCGAAGCAGTTCACCGATGGCCTTTGTGCCGGGCGCGGTCTTGCTGAATAAGGCGCGGCCCTTTTCGCCAGCCAACTGGTCAGCCAGGTCGAGCCAGGGTGTTTCCCGGTTGGGCGCAACGTCCCAAGAGTTGCCGACGAAGATGGCGACCTTGGCTTGGGGAATCTCTTTCAGGCCCGTTGCCTTCATCATGTCGGCGACGCCAGAAAAACCTTTTGCTGCGGCCCCGATGTTACACAAATGGTAGAGCGCGGTGAGCGTGTGAGTCTTGCCGCCGCCGAATTGCGTGATGAGTGACAGCACCGGCGCGGTGTTGGCGGTCTCGCCGTTCAAGCGGCGCAACACCATGCCGCAGTGGTCAACGAGCGCCTTCGAGAAATAATTCCGCGCGAAAAATTTGCCGGGTTCAACGTAATCTCTCGGTGCGGTGCCCGCCGCAACTTGTTCGAGGTGAACGGCAAACTCGCTTGGGTCGAGCGAGCGGCCATCGCGCAATTCCTGACGGGGACTAACGACTTTATACCAAGGTTCCATACATTACCACGGGTGCTTTCCTGTTAGGACGTTAATTTCAGTTCGCAGCTTGGCGTCAAGCCGTTGAGCCAAAGCAGTCCAAGAACTGAGGTAACTCGTCACGGTGGTCTTGGTTACACTGATACTCGTTCCGTGAACAATTTTGTTCCGCAGTTCATTGAAGTCCTTCAGCCGTTTGTGGAGCATCTCGTTGGAGCATTTTTGCCAAGAAATACCAGCAAAAATGTCCTTGAAACCTAATGTGGCGAAAAGCCACTTGATATTTTGGCTGCTTGGATTGCGTCGCGTTGGGGCGGTATTGGTCACAGCTTGAAGACTTGAGACATGACCGGTGAGTATCTTTGAAGCTGCCTCGCTGTAAAGGTCAGTGATGAACCCTTGCAGGTGGCCAGACAAAAGAGCTATTGCGGCTTTGTTTAGTGCCTGAACTTGCGGCGGGCGGCCCGGCCCCGGAGCTGTCACTAAATGCTTAAAGACCTCTAGGGCATTCTGCAAATTGCCCCAGCCCAAGTTCTTTCTAGCCGCAGCCGCCTTGTAATACTGCAAAAGTAATTTGTGTGCCTCCAAAAGTTGTTCGATTTCTTTGAGACGAAACTCAAAGCTGGTGAGTGCTTTTGATGGCATAAAATATGAAATGACACCTATTAAAAGGTTCTTTTTATCTAACTCCCCGCATCGCCGCCTGGACGCCTTCGAGCATACGGCGCTCGTCACTGCCGTCGGGGTAAAGGGCGTTTAACGCAAGGGCGAGTCTTTCAAACCGTTTGCTTTGGCGCAACTCTGTTTCCAACACCTGCCGGAGCAGTGTGCTGCGACCGAGACCGAACAAGAGCATGGCGCGGTGCAGACGGTCGAGCGTCGTAAATTCAACCTCGGTGGCCGATTTGCCAGGCGCGGGGTTCGACTTCTGGCCGCGCTTGGGCTTGGACATCAAAGCTGCTTCTTCGCGGCGTTGCGTGGCCAGACCGAGTTCAAGCTGCTTCACATCTTCGAGCGTGATTTCGATGCCGGGGCGCGTGGCGGCTTCGCCGAGCAACTGTTCGCTGCGCTCGCGCACGGGCAGCAGGCGCACGATGCCTTTCTCGATTTCGATGACGCAGTGTTCCAGCGTGGGATAATGAATCCCCATCGGGCGCGTGATGCGGATGAACGTGTCGAATGGCATCGAGAAACCAGCCTTGGCTTTTTTCGGTTTTCCTTCGTCCTCGTCGTCGCCGGCATCGTCCTCCGCTTCGTCGGCGACTTCGGGTTTCTTGCCACCGTTGCCGTTTGCCTTCGTGGCTTGCAGCGTCCAGAGGAACAGCGCCGTCATGCGCGAATCTTCCTCAAAACCTTCCGTCTCGGCATCACCGAGAATCTGGCGCAGAGCTTCCTTGGAAAGCGTCTCGAAAACATAGGCGAGGAAACCGCGCTGCTCCGGCTCAATGGCATCCGGGTCGCCGCCGAGCGGCACTTCGTGGTCGCCGGCAGTGAGCACCTTTTCATATTTGCTGTAAGATTCCAACGCCGGGCCGAGGCAAGAAAAGATGGCGTCCGCACCGCGAACACCGTGCTTGAGCAATGTGGGCAGCCATTCCCGAATCCGCTTCTCCATCGCCGCTTTAACTTCAGTCCAATCGCAGACGCTCGCGTCGGCGGGGCGCGGACGGCAAACGAGATGGACGCTTCCGGCTAACGCGGCTGAATCACGGGCGCGAAGGCGCGAAGCCATTTCTGTAGAAATCGGCCATGATGCCGTGATAGTCCAACCGCCTCGAATAATACCTGATAGAAGAGCCTCCCATCCCTCGGTTGTTTTGTGGGCGAACACAACGCAGCAAATTCCATCCTCCTTTAACACCCGGCGTCCCTCAGCAAATGCGCGAGCCATTCCATCTTCAAAGAATGTCTGGTCTTTATGAGCGTATCGCTCGGAATCCCAGTGAGCCATCTGACATAGTTCTCTATCCTTTGGAGTTAACGGGTTTCTCTTATCGAAAGGATCACCGAGTAGTGGATGGTTTGAAAGTGTGCGCTTGAGCCAAACGAAGAAGAAGTCAGACAGGTCAGCGTAAGGCACGGCAAAATAATATGGCGGGTCAGTGAACCATACGTCACACGCGCCTTTAGACAGCGGAGATTCACATGCATCCGCTTGCTGAACTTGACCCACGACGGGAGTTTGCGGGAACTTTGACACGACCTCACAAATCAAGTCCAGAGCGTTCTGCCAAGCTCCGGGTGCATGAGCAGTTGATACAACCTCCGCAAAATCCCACACCATAGGTAAGGCCTGTCGTCCAAATGTGTGTTGCATTTTTTCTGCAAAAGCATTCCAGTTGGTCAAGCTCATCCCACACATTGTTACTCGACTTAGAGCCAATGACATTGCCGTCAGAAGACAATCTTGTGCGTGCGTTTCCCTCAAGGCTTTCAACAATTGCTGCCATACCAGTAATGCTACCTTCTGCCGCGATGTAAACATATCGCCCCATGCTGTTATCCCATAGAGTGGAACATTGAATGTTCCACTCATCAGCGGAAGCCGTTCATCAGGCACAACGCCCTTTGGTTGCTTCTCTACGGCTTTTTGAGCCTCATAAACAACGGCGTAGTCTTTAGACGTTGGCAGCCGATAGAACCTGCCCGTCGTCTTGTGATGCAACGTGACAACTGCCAACAGTAGAGCACCACCGATGCGGTTTCCTTTCAAATCAAATTGCACATCTGCTCCTCCGCGATGTGCAGAAAGTTGAGAACGCACACGAGCAGCCGGCAAAACTACATTGCAGCATGGACAGGTTGCGTTTGCACGGGTAACTGTGCCATGAGGTATTTCGTTTTCATTTTGCGGCTCGAATATCTCAAAAACAATTCTCGGAGGTTCGCTTTTTGTTCGTTCGACACGATAACGCAACGCCCGTTTTCGTTTGTCTTTTTTGCAGAGCCACAACGCTCGCACCAACGGAATCTCCGCGCCGCAGCCGATGCCTTCGCAGCGCACCGTCCGCGCCCAGATGTAGGCGATGGGCCGACTGCCATCCGGGTCGGGCGGATAGAATTTGGCGAGTTCCTTTTCCGCCGCTGCCTTCACCTGCTTGCCGACGTGACGCAACGCATCGGCGAATCCGTGAACGACAACTTCTTTGCCCTTGTCGTCCGCAAGTTTGAACTCCGCGTTGCCGTAGCGCGGGATGTCTTCGAGCAGTGTTTTGAGGATGAGGCAGGCGACGGGATTGAGGTCGCTGGCAAAGACTTCGCAGCCGAGCCGCAGGGCTTCCAGTGGAATCGAGCCGCCGCCCGCAAACGGGTCAACGACGACGGGCGTTTCTTCGGGATGCGCAGCTTTGACGAGTCCCCGGCCAATTTCCAGATACGTGGCGTTGGCCGAGTGATTCCAATTTGAGAACTCGCCAATAAATTTCAGGAGTAGTTCTCGTAGTTCCTCGTTGGATTTGCTCGCGCTGCCGTAACGCTTGGCGAGGAGTTCCCGCGCCGTGGTTTTGAAGTCGCGCGGACAGTCTTTGTCGCACGGGTCGGGCAAGAGCAATCCGAGCAGCACAGCGCGGCACGCTGCTAGTGGACGCCGCGCCCACCACAAATGTATTGTGGAAATGTGCCCCTGCGGGCCGGATTTTTCCCGCGCCGAGTGCTCGCTGACCGCCGCAATGGGGAAATCCACTTCGATGAGCCGCTTGCAGGTGACGGGAATCACTTTGTTCCCCCTAATATATTGCCAAGACTAGCAAACGCCGAGTCGCTTGGTTTCAAACGCGCGCCGGTAAATTGGAAATCAGAATATCCTGCTTCAGCTTTCATGGCATCGGCTTCAACAACTACAATGACTTCACGGATTTTATCTTGAACCGCAAGAAATATGGCTCCTAATGAAGGACGCGCAATTTCTGAGGCCGGAACTTTGCCGCCTCCAATTTTTAACCGCTCTGGCTCAGAGGCGGACAGCGGTTCGACATCAAGCACAAGTCGTATTTTTACATCAGCGGAAACTTTGATCTTCTGTTTGCCATTTTCTTTAACTGCGTCGGTTAATCCAAACGTACTGTGGACATTTTCAATGGACGTGACTTCAAGAGATTCGACTTTTTTAACCGTCCTAAACAATCCCAGTTCGTAAGACGAAAAAGTCAAGTTCTCAACCAAAAACTCTTGGATGTTCTGCTTGCAAGCGTCAAGAGCCTCGCGCAATTGCTGCGACTCTTTGTCCAAATATGCCCTGATGATAGAATTTAAATAAGTCTTAAGCATTGTCTCCAAGTCATCAATTGAATTGACAATGTTTAACTTTACGCCAAGGCCTTTGGCCAATTGGGTAGCGCTTTCAAATTGAAACGCCTTATCACCCGTGACAAGGACTGCCTCGTTCAGTTTTTTGAATTTCATGTCATCAAGGACAGTGCAATAAATGACCGCATCCTGAAACCCCTTGCCCGCATCCTCAAAAGTCACCTCTCGATAAATTGCCCATTTGATAAATTCTGAAAGGGGGCGCGTGGTTGCGGACACTATTCTAAACCGGATACTAAAAGCGGTTGTGTGGGTTTGGATCTTCTTTTGCAAATCGTCTGTGCTCCCAAGCATTTGTAAGTTGTTAAAGACCTCAATCGAGGCGGCTTTTTTATTGAGTTTTTCAACACCAGCTTTTGCGGTTGACCATGCCTCTCTGACTCCTTTTATCCAGTGCCCCTCCAACTCTTGTTTCACCGTTTCTGGGATACAGAGTGGAATTTGAACGTCATTGGCCTGTTTCATTACCTGCAAAAACTGTGGCGAAGGATTAGGCCAACCGGCACTGATTAGCGCATTAGTGTCGAAATAAATCGCTGCTGGTCGGAATGCAGGTTCCGCCGGTCGAGTAACAGGCTCCTGCTTCTTTTTTCCTAGCAAACCAAGTATTGCACGATTCTTAGGCTCGTTCATTTCGCAACCTCAATTTGTTTGAGTTCTTCGATATATTCATTTGGCAAGTGCCAGTAATCTGCACCCTCGACCAGCAATGTTTTGTAATCAGCATTTGGCAGGGGCGGATTTGGTTGCGGATTCCCGACATAGAGCCAAACCAGCAATGGGTGTTCCTCGTCTCCATCGCGTAAAACATGTCGCTGCTCGCGGACGTAAGAGTTTGCGGCACGATCCCGTCCCGGTCGGTAGCCTTCATCTTTGTCGAGCAAACCGATGTCAGTTTCGGCAACGTCATAAACGACACCCCAAACACTTTTTGTATCGTCGGCAAATACATCTGACACACCATAACCACGCCTGTCTGATTTGCGGGTGAATTTGAGGCGATGTTTGCGAAGTTCGGCAATGGCAACAAACTTGGCGGACGGACAACGCCCGCGCATCTGCGCCCAATCCAAATTTGAGCCGTAGGCGAAGTAGAACATCACTTTTCCTCTGTTCTGTATGGAGGCACGCCTTCCTTCAACTCCATCGGCTGCGTCATCGCATTCACTTCAAGTCGGTAGTGTTCAACTTTCTTGACTTCGTGCCACGGAAAACGAGCCGGGTCTTTGATTGGCTCTTCCAGTTTTGGGGTCGTGTCGCAATGCGTGACGATGTAGAGCCAGTAGAGGTCGCGCCGGTCTCCGGCGACCCGCTTTTCATTTGGCGACAGAAAAATACTCCCGGTCGCCGCGCCGATGCCTTTGACTTCAATCAACCGAAGTTCGCCGGACACGGGATGCAGGCTGCGGAGGTCGAAGCCGAGGTTCTGGTCCTGCACATCTTCAATTTTGCAGCCGCGTCCCTGCTCGTAAGCGATGACGGTGGCGATGGCTTTGCGCTCGGTTTCACGGTCGGTTTTGAGATTCGTATGGGCAGGGACGTTGCGTTCCGGGTGTGGCAGCACAAGCGCCACTCCGATGCGTTCAACGCCCTGCAAGGAAAGTGAACGCTGGCGCGCGAGGTCGCCAAGGCGCAGGTCACGGCGGCGTTGGAGGTCTTGAACCTTCTGTGCTTCTAGTTCGGCCAGACCCGTGGCCGTGGGGTCGCCTTTGTCCTGGGCGAGCAGATGTTTGGCGAGCACGGCGTCGCGTTTGGCGATGAGTTCCTCGAAACAAGTGCGAACGCTGCGCTCAATGAGATTGAGTTCGTGTTCGCGTTCGCCGGAGATCTCCGTGAGAAACGGTTGGAGCGCCTTCTCGAACAGGAATGTTTGCGTGCGCGTGTCATCGCTGGTCACGTTCGGCAGGAGTTGCGGCGGCTTCTCCGGGACGATCAGGTCGAGCAGATAAGCCGGGTCGCGCAGGCGGCGGGTGCCGTCCGAATTGGTTTCGACCAAAAACAGGCGACGGTGAAGAACGTTGCCGACACCATCGGTCACACCGGCGATGAACAATTCCAACAGCCCAGATTGTTCGCGTTCCAGTTCGTAGAAGACCGCGCCTTGGCGAAGCTGGGGTTGTGTGTACTCCCAAACCTGACGGCGCACAGCCTCAAACAGCGCGTGACCGGGCGTGACCCATTCGAGACGGGCATCCGCTTCCAGCGTGCTGCGCTCGAAACAAATGCGGTCGTAACTGCGGGCCAAAGTCGGCAGCCGCCAATCTTTGGCGCGGCACTGGTCGTAAAGCCGGGTGGGAACTTTGCCGACGGTGAAGGCGCGTTGGATGTTTTTGATCGGGGTGAGCGGCAGCCCGACTTCACCTGCGCCAATCTCGAAGAAGCGGGCGACAGTCTCCGGCACGATGCGACGCTCCTGCGCCATGGCGCGGCGTTCGACAAGCATCGGCAAGTTCAGGCTTTTCTTGGCCAAGCCTTCAAGCGCCGACTGACAAATTTTACGGAAGTCCTCTTCGCGCACTTCAACTTCAAGCCGGGCTTCAATGTCGTCGGCACTCATTTTGCCGGAGTAGAAATCGCGGAGGAAACGCTCGATTTGATTCGAGGGCAGCACTTCACCGACGACATTAAACACGGCATCGTCGTCCAGCGCATCGCGGATGAGTTGGAGCTTCTCCATCAATTTGTGAAGCACGCGGCCTTCGACGGTGTTCTGCGCGAAGAAATTGAAGATGAGGCAATCCTTGGTTTGGCCGTAACGGTGGATGCGACCCATGCGCTGTTCGAGCCGGTTTGGATTCCACGGAATATCGTAGTTGAACAGGACATGGCAGCATTGGAGGTTGATGCCTTCGCCCGCCGCCTCGGTGGCCACGAGGACTTGGGTTTTCAAATCCCAGAAGTTGCGCTCGGCCCAAAGGCGGGTGCCCTCCTCATCGCGGCGTCCGGGCTTCATGCTGCCGTGAATCTGGCCGACCGTAAGACCCCATGACTTCAACTTCGCCACAAGATAGTCGAGTGTGTCTTTGTATTCGGTGAACAGGAGCAGACGAAGTTCCTTGTCGGCGAAGATGCCGCGCTCGGTAAGTTGTTCCTTGAGCGTGTGGAGTTTGATTTCGTGGCCGCCATCTTCGACTCGCTGCGCTTGCGCTATCAGTTCGGCGATTTCCTTGAGTTCGAGTTCCAAGTCTGGTTTGCGCCGGGCGAGCGTGGCGCGCTCCAGTTCGCGCTCCTTCATCTCGCGCTCGGCGTCGTCCATTTCCTCCCATTCATCTTCAGTGGGAACGTCTGGCATCGGGATTTCGCCAAGCTGGTTGGCACTTTCCAGCAGTTCCTTGAGCCCCTTCTGACGGCGCATGAGCGACTGTTTCAGCGAATATGTGGAACTGGCCATCCGGCGCTGATACATCGCCATAATAAAACCCACAGCGCGAGCGCGGCGATCATCCCCCGCTTCAGCGGCGCGGGCTGACTGGCGCTGAACGTAGTGCGTGACAGCCTTGTAAAGTTCCATCTCATCGCCTTCAAGACTGAACGCGACAGTTTGCGGGATGCGCTTGGTGAACAGCTTTTCCGCTTTCCAAGTGCCGTCGGTCTGCGGCTTGGGGAAATTCAGCATGACCTCCTTCGTGCGCCGCAGGTAACAGGCGGCTTCACGGCGTTCCATCGCATCGTGAATGGACTTCACGTCGGCATATGCTTCCTGGTCGAGCAGTTGAAGGAACAACGAGAAATTCACCGGGTCGCCCTTGTGCGGCGTCGCGGTGAGCAGCAGATAGTGCGATGTTTTCTCGCGGAGAAGTTCGCCCAGCCGATACCGCTCGCTCTTGTGCTCTGAATCCCGCGCTGACATGCGGTGCGCTTCGTCCACAATTATCAGGTCCCAGTCCTCCGCCTGGCGGACGCTCGGCAGAATTTCTTCGCGCTTCGCCAAGTCCATAGAGGTGATGAGTTGCGGTTTCTCATTCCACATGTTCACGCCGTATTGGACACGAAGATCGGCACCGCGCAGGATATGGAACGATTCTTGGAATCGGTCGGCCATTTCGCGCTGCCACTGGAAGGCAAGGTTCGCCGGGCAAATAATGAGCACGCGCTCGACCAGCCCGCGCAGTTTGAGTTCCTTGAGAAGTAGCCCGGCCATGATGGTCTTGCCCGCACCCGCGTCGTCGGCGAGGAGGAAGCGGCAGCGAGCAGATTTCAGCAGGTGGTTGTAAACGGCGTCCAGTTGGTGCGGCAACGGGTCCACCCGCGAGATGGACAACCCGAAGAACGGGTCGTATTCCTGCGCCAGTGAAATGCGAAGGGCTTCGAGGCCGAGCTTGACGAGCTTTGGCTTCGCCGCAAACTGCGCTTCCGGTCGTTCAATCTCAATGGATTTGAGGTCGGCTTTGGTCAGTGTGACGCCGCCCCGGAAAGTCTTCGAGCGCGTGCCGACGAGGTTCACTAACACGAAGCCGTCCCCCACGATAGGGTTGCCAATAACTCGCATCGGCTCACTGAATTGAGAACCGATCAAAACGATACCGTCAGTGAA
Source organism: Limisphaerales bacterium (assembly GCA_003159675.1). Taxonomy (GTDB): domain Bacteria; phylum Verrucomicrobiota; class Verrucomicrobiia; order Limisphaerales; family BOG-1460; genus BOG-1460. Next base: position 7,551 of record PLQC01000103.1, on the reverse strand, counting down.
GTCATTCGTGGAAATGCTCATTTATCACAAACGGAGAGACCTGTTCGTTGAGCACGCTTATTCTGAGTTTTTCCCATGGCCATTCAGGTTGGTCGCCATCGTAGTCCGCGCTGCATTTAAGGCAATCGCTAATGGTCGCCCGCCTATGTTGTACTTTGGCGCGGCAAGGAAGGTGGAAGGGTGGTCTGCCTTCGGTTGACTACGGCAGGGCAAGGGGCGGAGAGTGATGGAAATTTCAAATCATCCGTTTAGCGGTGTGGAGATTGACTGCCAAGTCTGGTGTTGTGTCGGCCTGTGGCAGCGGCCTCCGATTATCGTGTTGCCCTGCGCGGTGCAACGCCCTGAACATGAGGCTCTGTTGAAGCGCGCGAACAAGCTTTGATCTGATAATTTACTCGGATAAAACCGGGGCCTGCGCACACACTCGCCCGCACAATTCCCGGCCCACCACTGGACACCGCGGGGACGGTCAGCCCGCGAAAATTAGAGAGCCCTCATTTTGAGATGGCGTCGCCCGTTCTTGCCCGTGCGCGATCAGGCCGTCTCGACCTGCGGCATCACCGCCAGCGCCGGGCCAAAGTTGAGCCATGCGGCTTGTGCCTGGGGATGTTCGTTTACTCAAAGAAGGTCGAAATCTTGTCCACGCAACGGCGCTATTCATCGCGGATTTCAATTTCTGCCGGGTTCATTCGGCACTCAAGGTGAAGGTCACGGAGACGACGCCGGCTCAGGAACGCACGCCAGCAATGGCCGCAGGGCTGACGGATCATGTCTGGACAGCGGGGGAACTGATCGCGCCCAAAGAGCAAAATTAGCCAAAATGTGCAATTCGTTGCTGTCCCGCAACCCTCTCCCATTGTCTCACAGTTGGTCGCTGTCAAGGTGGGTATAATTTGGTATTCAGAAAGGTGATTGAGTGATAAGCGTTTGTGAATCTAATTCCGGGGATAATTCCGCATTCCCGAGAGTAGTGCTGATTGGCAATAATAGTGCTAAGTTTTCTCTGGAAATCGACGATTTCTTATTGACGTATGTGCCAAAATGGCGATAGTAAGAAGCTTGAGAACGCGGGGCGAGCCACGGAACCTGGCAAACCACGCACAAAAATCACTTCTCGGGAACTTATGAAAAACGCGACACTCATTTGTGATGTTAGGCCGAATCATCAGCCCCCAATGCTAGGAGGAAACGAAAAGGCGATCCTGGATGAGTTTTACGCACGCTATGGTGTCACAGACAAGGGGCCAGAAGAAAAAAACAAAGCTCTGATGAAGACAATTCAGGCGCGAAGCTTCTTTGCTTTTGGCGGGGGCGAGACGACAGAGATGGAATTGAGAGCCAACGAGAGAATATACCTACTCCGACATGGCCACTAATTTCGCGGACGCTGATACCGCTGGCCAGTTGGCTAAAACTGCATACGGTCTCTCTGAGGCGTGTTTGATGGCTCATTCCATCCGCGCGATAGAGCACTATTTACGGATCACATATCACTTCGACACCCAAATCGTTTTAGTTTCAAGTAAAACGGTTCTTTCAGATTCGGGGCGAATGAGTTGGTGTTCGGTTGCGGAAAATAGTGGGGACATCACTTACATCTGGTACCAAGACGACCCGGAATGGGACCACAGCCGGAAGCGATTCTGCATCGGCCATGAGCTTTATCATGTGATTTGGTCTGTTGGAACATCCGCCAAAGTTCCAAGGAGCAAATTGACTGAATCCACGTGCGATGTTTTTGCCAACGATTTATGCAAGTTTCACGATCTCTTCTATGAAGAACAAGCCAAGGTTCAGAACGTGAATGTACGATTTCAAGGACTTCCATACCGTTCGGTTTAATTGGTCAAAGGCGACGATCTGCGGCTTAGTGAGTAACAATCCAGTCCTGCGTCATCTTACCGCAACAATCTAGTCCAGCATGACCGTTGCATCTGATGGTTAAACTGAGATCGACTGAGGCCGAAATTTTGCAGGCTAGCTTCGGGACATTGGACAAAAGAGGAAAAAGGTTCCAACCCGAATGGTCCAATCGGCAGAACCGGTACCGGCCTGTTCGGATTGCCGGTTCGGATAAAACCGGGACCTCCATTCTCAATCAGCAATGCAATTCCCGGCCCCACCCCCGGACACCGTGGGGACGGTCGGCTGCCGGAATTAGGGAGCCCTCATCGGTCAACTTGTCAGCTTGGCCAGCATCAGGCCAATGGCCCACCCCACCCTCAACTCTTCAGGCATAATGCGATGCCGCCTTCCCATCCGGGTTGCACGAGCGGGGTGGTGGACGGCTGAACGGCACTACGGACGATTTGCGGATACCGGGAAAGTTGGCACGTAACCCAGTCTGCCGTCGGGAAGGCGAATCATACTGGGAGGAGGACCAGTTTTCTGGATCAGAGGGGATGACACCGATGTAACAGGTACACGTGCAGGCAGTGCCGGTTGGGCGGCGGGCATTCTTGCCGGTGCAGTGGGCCGTGACGCATTTGGCGCTGGCGTGGGTGGTTCAGAGGCTTCGGCAGCCGCAGTCTGGGCAGGCTTCGGCTTTGCCTCGACTGGCTCCGGCACCGGGCTGGATTCAGGCAGCGGCTCCGGCTCGGGCACCGTGAGCGGAGGGAGTTCAGACCTCGACCAGGTAGTTGCGCGTGTTGGCTTGCGCACTCCCGGCCTCGGGCGTCCCGACAGCCAGCATTCTTGTTGCGACAGCTTATCGGCTGCGGCGGCGAGCCTGTCCAGCTTCTGCGGGTCAGTTTCGGTGGCAAGCAACTGGTCGAGTCGGTCGAGCAACATGCGCACACGCGTGAGGCGCGTGGCTGAGTATTGCTGTTCTGGAGCCGGGAGCGGTGCGGGAGTCGCGGAGGTGGTCGCGGTGGCGGGTTGTGCGGCACGCCATCGGGACCAGCGCACGACATTACCGCGAGCTGACATCTCCCGAGCGTTTTCGCGAGAAAAACGCGGCATGATGCGAAAGATAGCGCGGGTGGAGTGGGGACGCAAGGTGGAGCGAGTTTCCAAAAACCAAGTCGCATGAAAGCGGGACTCCAAACCAGAAGGACAGAACTGCTGGCGGGGGGCCGGAGGCGGGAGTGTGGGGACGGGTCGGCGCGAAAAATAACAGATTCCTTACGGAACCTTGCGCGGCCTGCCCTTCGGCCAGCCTCCCTTCTTGGCGTTCTTGGCGATGGCCGCCAGCTTGGCCGGACTTTTTGATTTGCCGCCCAGCTTGCCAATCTGCGAATACCATTTTCGCACGGCGGGCGGTGGTGACAGCTTTGTCTTCATCGTTTCGCGTCTCGTTTGCCCGCGCCATCTGGACGACGGCGCGGACTTCCTGTTTCATCCGGTTCAGTCTTCGCCTTCAAGCATGATGGTCACAACCGGCGCGCCGTCATCCCCCGACCCGCACAACGACCACAGCTTGACCTCATCCCGCCGTCTGCCGTTCCACACACTGACGCGGAACTTAACGCGGTCGGTGCTGCCTGCTGTTTTGATGGCACAAGCCAGCATCCAGAGCACGTCCCAAAGCCTGCCTTGAATGTCCTGGCCTTCCGGCAACGGTTTGCCAATTTCGGCAACCGTCGCGACGAATGCGCCCACCGTCATGGCAACCGGGAACTTGAAACCGGCTTCCCGGACAAGGCCAATCGTTTCCGGCTGCATCAAGTCCACAAGCACGCCGTCCTCAAGGGCCTGCCTGCGTGTGTAAACGGCGATGGGTTCGCCGAAGATATCCCCAAGGTCTCGGTCGTTCGCGTTCACGGCGTCGGCCTTTCCACCTTGAGCGTGATTTCCCCTGCCACCATTGGAACAACCGCAACGCGGCTTCCGGGTGGAAATCCCAGCTTGGCCAACCATTGACCTTGCAACCTGATTTTCGGATGAGTCTTGCGCCGGAAGAAATCCCCGGCAATTTCGACCTTTAATGTTCGTGAGGTCATCTGTTACCCTTCTTTGGGCCGTGCCGCCCGTTGATGCGGGTTGCCATTGGTTAGTTACCCTTTCCAAATGGCTTGGCACGGCCTTTTTGTTTTGGTTTGGAAAGGGCTTTTTCATTGCTACACCAGAACAATACCAAAGCAGATTTGAATTGCAAGCGCAATCTTGGAAAATCTTTTCTTCTTATCCCGAACGGCTCCACGCCTGCTCACCGTCAGGCCGTCGTTGCCTGCGGCATCACCGCCAGCGCCGGGCCGAAATTCATCCGCGCTGCCTGTGCCTGGGCGTGTTCGTTGCTCAAGTGCCCATACACCTTGCCAATGAGGATGCCGCCGTCCTTGTGGCCAACCCACCGGGCAATCGTCATAAAGTCAATTCCGCTCATCACGCCATAGCTGATGAAATGATGTCGGCAATCATGGAAGCCGAACTTTTGAAAGTGATCGGGCAACACCTTTTCTTTGTATTCAAAGCGCGTGCTTTCGCACTGTGGGCACGCTTTCGGTGTCTCCTTGCAGAACGTGATTTTTTCGCAGTCCTGGCAAATGCAACCCGACACAGCCCGTGTCAGCAGCAGGGATTCCCGGAAAGTCTTTGCGCGGTCGTCTTGGTCGCCGCGTTGCGGACTCGGAAATAGCCATTGCGAATCCGGCGCACGGCGGGCGTGCATGGCCTTGAGATGGGTTTCCAGTTCGGTGTTGAAGTCCACGCGCCGGACTTCCCGATTTTTCGTGTCGGCGTCCGCGCCAATGGTTAGCAGCTTGTGCTCGAAATCCACGTCAGCCCACCGGAGCTTGATTGTCTCCTGCTCGCGGGCACCGCACAGCGCCAACAGCCTGACGTAATCGGCAAACTGCGCCCCGTTCTTTGAGGCGGTCAAAGCCGCTTGGCAGAATAGGTCAACGTCTTCGCGGGTGAAGAGGCGGCGGCCTTTCTTCTCGGATCGTTGCCACGGAATGCCCTCCACCGGCAGGCTTTTGACGAAGCCATCTATTTTGGCGTTCTTAAAAACGTTTCGCAACACGACCAACGCCAGGTTGCAGGTCCGATTGGCCTTGCCGCGCAGTTTGAGTTTCTGCAAATGGCCGGTGACATGATAGGGCCTGATTTTGTCGAGGGTCAACTGCCCGATGGATTCACGCAACTGTTTCAGGTGAACATGCTCCGTGACCAGCGTGTCCGGCTTCTTGCCCGATGTGGCCAACCGCTTCTCGTAAGTCTGCTCAACGTAGTCAGAGAACTTCGGGCACCGGCCTATGTGCCGCAGCCTGTCCTCACCCCGCTCCACAAGCAGCGTTCGGAATTCCTCTTGAGCCGCAGCCGCTGTCTCCGCATCCAGGGGCACCCATTTGACCGCCTTGCGCCCGGCGTCGTCCTCGACGGTGATCCGGGCGACAAAGTTGCCGTTGCGTCTCCAGAGGCCGCGAATTGCGTGCTTGCGATTGTCCAGGACCTTTGTGTATCTATATCGCCGTGAGTTTGAACTTGAACCAGTTCCTTTGCCCGGCGTTGCCATGCGTTTCATATGACAACACTGTCGCAAATTCTGTAGCAAGTGTCAAGTTCACACGGCAATTAGTTCGTAAGGTGCTGTATATAAATGTGCCCGCGTGGCGGAATTGGCAGACGCGCTAGATTCAGGTTCTAGTGAGTAACATCGTGCAGGTTCAAGTCCTGTCGCGGGCACCACTCCCTAGATTTCAAATTTGAGATCTGAAATTTCAAATTCCAGCATTCCCCGAAATGGCCGGCTTTTCCCTTTGGCAAAGCGCGAATGATGAGAACTGGCGCACCTCAAAGCCGCGAAGGATGAGGGTTGGGAGCCGTTCGCCTGGAAGCACAACGCGCTCCGGCATTCGTTTATCAGTTATCGGGTGGCGGACATTCAGAACGTGGCGCAAGTGGCGCTTGAGGCAGGGAATAGCCCGCAGATGATTTTCCGGCATTACCGGGAACTGGTCCGGGCAGTGGATGCGGAAAAGTGGTTTGCCATCACGCCGGCTAGCGTCGATGCGGCGAAAGCGGCACGGGAAAACGGGGCGGCGGAAAAGATTGTGGCGCTGCCGAAAGAGGCGTCGGCGTGAGTGGCGCTGCTGGGGGCTGACAGTTGCGCACAGTCTTTCTTACATTGGCAACTTTTCCTGCGCGACAGCATCGGCTCCCAATAGGCCTCGAATGATTTCTTCGGACCATGGTTCAACATTTTTCCCCGTGACGGACACGCTGGCAATCAAGTCTTTGACTTCGACGAACTTGCCGCTAAGTGATGTCCCTCTTCGTTCCGAAAACTCAGTGTTGCTAAGCACGACGACGACATCATCCCTTTCTGCCCGCCACTCATAGACAACGGCAACGTGTTGGGATGTGCCTTTGCCCACGTCCGCATAGATCGCGCCTACTAAGTTTAGCGCGCTGGCATCCAGGCTGAGCCTGAGTTCTTCATGAACTTCTCTCAGGGCGCCCTGAATGAGGGAGTGACCATTGCTTGAGTCCTCCTTCCTGACGTGTCCGCCGGCCCAGATGACAACCTTGTTATGAAGCGGGTTATTGGGTGTCTTTTCTCGGCGACGCAACTGCAAGACCTGGCCGCTCTTCGTGCGTACCACCACTATGGGCAGCGCTTGCACCAAATTCGCTGTCTTCTCCGCTTCCACTCTGGGAACAAACTTTCCGGCTGTCGTAAAGTGCGCCGCCACGGGCAGCGCCGCTGCCCCGACTAAGCAGGTTTTTCCCGCGAAAAGACTTACTACGTCGGCTTTGTTGGCGCACAGGATTTCTTCATCAAGCTGTTCAGCGATGAGATCCAGAACAGTGCTCGCAACCTTTTCCGCCGTTTTCTTCTTGTTCATCGTAACTTCGGACGTACTGATCTGAAAGATACGGAAATGGCCATCCAAACGCTTGCACGCCTCTAAAGTATTGGCCCGAAACTTCTCAAGCATCTCCGGGTTCATTATCGACCCGGTCGTGCCTTCGACCGGCAAATCACCCTCCTCGCGCTCCATTGCATCCGCCGGCGATGAGGTTAGAACAATAACGCCGGAAATGCGCTTCTGCCACTCAGGGAGCAGTAAAAATGTTTCCGCGGCTTCAAGTTCGTTTTCCTTAATCCGCGCCATCTTCCACATCATTCTTAGCCAAGCGAGGGAGTCAAAAAGTCCTCGATCTAATATCAAGACATCCGGATCGTCGTCTCGGGGAGGATTTTGGGTTTTCTCCAGCACTTGAGCCAGGGTGGTGCATGCCGTCCAAATGTTAAAATTGCCGTGCTTTTTATCTCGGATGGGGCAGACGGAAGCACGTTCAATTACCACCTCGACCTTGAATCCGCAGCGCTTCAAAAACACATTCAGGGTGCCAAGGGTTGTAGTTTTTCCAGCCTTCGGCGTGCCTGCGAATTCGATTACGACAGGCTTCCGGCCTTTAGTTTTAAACTCCAACGCCAGATTTTCCGCTCGTTTTTGGATTTCTGATTTCACAAACAATCACTGTACCAGCCGGATATACGGGGTCAAGCGAATGGGGTCGCTTCGTTCGGATGTCCCGAGCTCGGGCGAAGGAAGCGGAGCTTCCGGGTGCGCTGCCCGCGCTTAGCCCGACTTTCGCAGATCA
>PLQC01000061.1 GCA_003159675.1 Limisphaerales bacterium | reverse complement strand
ACAAAACTCATACCCTCGCGAACCACTGCGAATGGCAATGGTTCTCATTCGCGGGAATTCGTGAAATTCGCGGATACTTTTTTATTCGTGGCTTCTAGAAACTTCTCAAATTCCATTCCTCCATCAGCTCACCGGGGATTTCCCGGAGAAACCGCGACGGTTCCTGCATCACGTCGCCGCCGGCGCCCGGCGTCGCCCGGACCAGGGGATAGCTCAGATACAGCTCATTGCGCGCTCGCGTGATGGCCACATAGATCAAACGCCGTTCCTCTTCCTGCCCTTCCTCCGTTTCCAGTGAGCGCGCCGAAGGAAACAGCCCTTCGCAAAGCATGATCACGAACACGATGTCGAATTCGAGTCCCTTGGCCTGGTGGATGGTCGAAAGCCGGAGCCGCTCGTCATCGCGGCCGGCCGGTTGCCCCTCCTCGGCTTCCAGGGTGGTCAGCAGGGCCAGTTGCGTCAGGCAATCCTCCACCGTTTCAAACTGTCGCGTGAACACGGCCAGTTGTTCGAGGTCCTCCAGCCGCGAGCGGTAATTCGCATAGTTCTCCTTCAAATGATCCTCGTATCCGGCCTCCACCACCAGGCGGATCATCTTCGATGCGTTCGTTCGCACGTCGTCCGCCTCCAATTGCGCGATGGTGGTTGTGAATTGCGCCCAGGCGGTCGCCGCCTTCGCCGGCACGCTCCCCGCGCAACTCTGCATCGCGGCCGCCACCCGGTGTTGGACATTGGACGTTGGACGCTGGACTTCCGCATCAAAAAGTTTCCATAACTTCTCCGCCCCCTTCCCGCCGATCCCCGGCAACAACTGCGCCAGCCGTTTGAACGAAAGTTCGTCACGCGGATTGGTGACCAGCTTGATATAGGCCGTGACATCCTTGATATGCGCCTGCTCGAAAAACCGGATGCCGCTGGTGATGCTGAACGGGATGTTTCGCCGCGTCAGCTCCAGTTGCAGTTCGAGCGCATGAAAATGCGAACGGTACAACACGGCCATTTTGTTCAGGTCTTCGCCTTCCTCGCGCAGTTGAAGCACGCGTTGGGCGACGAACGCGGCCTGCTCGGCGTCGTCGTTGCAGGCCACCAGGACCGGTTTTGTGCCGGACTTGCGGGAGGGCGCCAGTTGCTTGGCGAACTGATGCACGTTGGCCGCGATCGCCGCGTTTGCCAGTTTGAGAATCTCCGGCGTGCTGCGGTAATTCGTCTCGATTTTGTAAACCTTCGCCTCCGGATACCGCTTCGGAAATTTGAGGATATTCTCGTAATTCGCGCCCCGCCACGCGTAGATGCTTTGCGCATCGTCGCCGACCACCATCACGTTGCCGTGCCGCGCCGCCAGCAGATCGATGAGGTCGCTCTGGAGCCGGTTGGTGTCCTGGTATTCATCCACCAGCACGAATTGGAACCGCCGCTGGTAATGCTCGCTCACGTCCCGGTGCTCCTGCAGCAGCTTGAGCCAGAGCGCGAGCAGATCGTCGAAATCCATCGCGTTCGACCGGCGCTTGCGCGCGGCATAACGCTGCCGGATGTCGTCCATCTGCGGCGCGAGCTTCGAAAAATAATCATACTGCGCCCGCAACACCTCGGGGATCGTCCGGTGCGTGTTCACCGCGAGTGAAAAAACATCGCCCAATACTTCCGCCTTCGGGAAGCGGGTCGTCTTGATATCGACGCCCGATTCCGCCACGCAGGCTGTGATCAGGTGCCTGGCATCCTCGCGATCCAGGATGGTGAAGTCGCGCTCGTATCCCAGGAGGCCGGCGTGCTGGCGCAGAATGCGATTGCCAATCGAGTGGAACGTTCCGCCCCAGAGCGACGCCATTTCCTGCCCGAGCAGCTCCGCCACGCGCCGCATCATTTCCTTTGCCGCCTTGTTCGTGAACGTGAGGAGCAGAATCCGGTCGGGCGGGATCCCCTGTTCCAGCAGATACGCCACCCGGTAGGTGAGCGTGCGCGTCTTGCCCGAGCCCGCCCCGGCGATGACGAGGGAGGGTCCCGGCGGCGAGGTCACGGCCGCCAGTTGCTGCTCGTTCAACTCCCGGGCGTAATCAATCTGCAGATGAACCGCCGGCCGGAACGGCTGCAGAACGTAATCGCGCGACATGCGCAAAACCGTAGTCAGGGACGGTTCACTTGTCGAATCTGCAATGACCGCTGGTTGCGCTGATACCACGGACGCGACCGGTTGCAGACGTTGCAGACGGAGAGCATCACCGGCACCTCGACCAGCACGCCGACGACCGTGGCCAGGGCGGCCGGCGAATCCGCGCCAAACAGCGTGATCGCCACCGCCACCGCGAGTTCGAAAAAGTTGCTCGCGCCGATCAGCGAGCCCGGCGCGGCCACGCTGTGCTCCACCCCCAGCCGCCGCATGAGCAGGTAAGTCAGCCCGGAGTTGAAATAGACCTGAATGACAATGGGCACGGCAATCAGCAGGACCGCGAACCAGCGACTGGTGAGGTTCCGGGATTGGAAGGCAAAGATCAGGACCAGGGTCAGCAGGAGCGCCCCGATCATCACCGGATGAAACTTCGGCAGGAACGTTTGCTCGAACCAGTCCCTGCCATGCGACTTCAACAGGGTCGCGCGGGTCAGCCAGCCTGCCGTGAGCGGAATGACGATGAACACGACAACCGATGTGACGAGCACCCGGGCCGGCACCACGACATGGGCCACGCCGCAGAGGAACATCACGATCGGCGCGAATGCCACGAGCATGATCAGGTCGTTGACCGCCACCTGGACGAGCGTGTAGGCAGGGTCGCCATCGGTCAGATACGACCACACGAACACCATCGCGGTGCAGGGCGCCGCGGCGAGGATGATGAGGCCGGCGGTGTAGTTCTTCGCCGTTTCCGGGTCGATCCACGCCGCGAAGACATGCTGCAGGAAGACCCAAGCCAGCAGGGCCATGCTGAACGGCTTGACCAGCCAGTTGACGAACAGCGTCACGAGCAGGCCCACGGGCTTGCGCGTGATGCCGCCAAGCGCAGTGAAGTCCACCTTCAGCATCATCGGATAAATCATCAGCCAAAGGAGGATGCTGATGGGCACATTGACCTGCGAGCCCTGCCCGAATTGCATCTTCTGCAGGTCCGACGTCAGGCCGGGAAGCCACCCGCCCAGCACGACGCCGACAACCATGCAAAGGAAAACCCACAACGTCAGGTAGCGCTCGAAGAACGCCAGCCGCTTCGGCCGGGCGCAAGGCAACGCACTCTCGGTGGGAGCCGCCTGGGTCATCGCGGTTGGGCTGCATCCGCCGCTTTTCGGGCCGACACTTCCAGGCTGGTGACGTAATCGCCCGCCTTCGCGCCCGGGGGCAGGTGCGCGACGATCTTCAGATAGAGCGGATCTTTCCAATCCGTCATCGCCTCCAGATAGTCCTTCTTTGTCTTGAGCCGGATTTCCGTCAGTCCGGCTTCACGCGCCATCCGCTCGGTTTCCTCGACCAGCACGGCGCCCGCCACACATCCCACCAGGGCCTCGACCATCTCTCTCACCCCGGGTGGCAACGGCTTGAGCAGCGCCAGGTCCGACACCGCCACCCGTCCGCCCGGCTTCAGCACCCGCGCAATCTCGCGCCACACCTGTGGCTTGTCGGGAGACAGGTTGATCACGCAATTTGAAACCACCACATCCACGCTGTCATCCGCCAGCGGCAGATGCTCGATCTCGCCCAACCGGAATTCCACATTATCCAGTCCCGACCGCTCGCGATAGGGCGCGATGTTCTTTCGCGCCCTGGCCAGCATCTCCGGCGTCATGTCCACCCCGATGCCGCGGCCTGCCGCGCCCACCTTCCGACCTGCGATGAACACGTCGAATCCGCCGCCGCTTCCCAGATCCAGAACGACTTCGCCCGACTTCAGTGCCGCCAGCGCCGTCGGATTGCCGCAGGACAGGCCCATATTGGCCCCCTCCGGCAACGCGGCCAGCTCCTCCACACTGTAACCGATGTAGTTGGCCAATTTCGCCGAATCCTCGGGACCCGACCCGCAGCAGCTCACCCCTCCCGAACAGCCCCCATTTTCGGCTTGGGCAATCCTGCCATAACCTTCGCGGACCGCTCGCCGCACACTCTCTGAATCCACTGTCTCTTTCATCGTGCACCTCGTTTTGTTTGGCGCGCTGTCCCCAGCGCGCCATTGTTGAGCGACTCCGGCAGGGTTTCCACGAACCTGCGGATCTCGTCCCGCACCCGCCGATACACCGCCAGCTTCTCCTCGCCGTCCGGCAAGTGCGCCGTCAATTTCGGCGGATCCTCAAATCCGACATGCACCACCTTTGTTGTGCCGGGAAAAACCGGGCAATGCTCGTTCGCGTGCCCGCACACCGTCACCACGTAATCCAATGGAATGCCGCCCAGATCGTCGAGCGTCTTGGAAATCTGCCGGGAAATATCCACGCCCGCTTCGCCCATGACCTGGACGGAGTGCGGGTTCATGCCATGCTTCTCGATGCCTGCGGAAAAAGGCATGACGACACCGGCCTTGAGGTGGCGCGCCCAGCCTTCGGCCATCTGGCTGCGACAGGAATTTCCCGTGCAAAGAAACAGGACTTTTATCGCTGGCATTGGCGGCGGCATAACACCGACGGATTCACCTTCAGGATCTGCTTCAGGCGGCGCCGGTCGTCGGCCGCCCCGGCTGTGGCGGCGAGCGATTTCCGCACCCAGTCGATCGCCTCGCTCGCGAGCGGGGACCCTTCGGGGCCGGGCAGCCGGTAATACACCCAGCGCTCGACCTTGCGGGATTCGATCAGCCCCGCCTGGTGCAGAATGGACAGGTGTTTGGACATGGTGGAGGGAGCCAGCCGGAAGAGCTCGCTGATCTGGCACACGCACAACTCGCCCCGCCGCAGCGCCAGCAGCACCCGGACCCGGTTCGGGTCCGCCAGGGCCCTGGTCACGCGAATGAAATCCCGCATGCCGCACTATATTTCGTTTTGTGGCGAAATGTCAATACATCAACTCACTTCCAGTCAAACACCGTCAGCGCGTCCAGGTCCTCCCACCCGTTCCCGGTTTGAATCCTCGGGGTGATGCGCCCGACATATTGGAGCACACGATGTTGCCCTTCCTTCTCCACCGTGAAGAAGAGAGGATCGACCCACCGTGCGATAATCCAGCTTGTCGGTTCCATCCGGACGACGACGACGGTTTTGCCGTCCCGGGTTGTTTCGGCTTCCCGGGTGAGCTTGAAGCCGACCGTCTCCGCCCGCGGGATCACGGCGAAGCGGAATTTCACGGCCGAACCGCTCCTCAAGGCGTCCCAATGCGCCGCGAGGAACGGCCCGACCATGTCGTTGATCAGAGTGTCTTTGTCGAGTCTCTCGATGCCGGTCTTTTTCGTGTGGTCCTGGGTGTATTCGAAGACGATTTGGCGCTCGTTGGGAGCCTTGGGATCGGGTCGAACCACGGCGCTGCCGCTGCCGCCGCTCTGCAATTCCTCCAATTGACAGGAAACGAGCCTGCTGCCCTCATACATAACCCGTTCCCGGGCGGCAACGATGCCATTCGGACGATTGTATTCCCGCAGCACGCGAACCGTCGATCCGGCCCGAACCGCCGTTCGCCGGAATGTGAACAAGATCCTTTTGGGTTCGGGAGGTTTTGCCCGGATGATGCCGGTGAGGAGGGCGGGTTCCAGATAATCGACTCCTCCGGGCTGCCCTTTGTCCGTGTCCGCGGCGAACAAAAACAGGGCACTTCCGGCCCAGAAAGTCAGGAGGAGAACCGGCAGTGGGCGTGGAGGGCGGCGCGAAATTCTTCTCATGCCCGAAAGGCTAGAGGAAAACCCCGGGCCGTCAATTCGCGGCCTGGAATGGGTTTAATTCAGCGTGGCTGGTCCGGATCGCAGGCGTGTCGAAGCTCAGCCGCAGCCTGCCAATCCATTTCACGCCGGGAACAGGCTCCCGGGTGGAACGGCGGATGAACCGATGCAGAAAAGGGGAATTCATCCGCTAATGACGAATGATCGCGAATGGACTTTTTTGGTTCCAATTCGCGCAATTCGTGAAATTCGCGGATACGTTTTTTATCCGTGAAATCCGTCTCGTCGTGGCGGAATCCGTGGTTTCAACTGAACAACCGGGGATTCATCCGGTATCGGGGCGTCAACGATTTGTCCCGCCGCTTTGGCTTTCCGCAGCCGTGGATGGACGCCGGTCGGAAAGCTCCGCCTCCAAGACACGCGCGAACCGCTTTCGCAAGTCGTCCCCGAGCCGATGGAGCCGTGTCCGTTCCCCGGGAATGTCTCTTGAACGCAGAGGGCTTTTGAATCCGGTTGCTTTCATTTCGAGTGAACGGGTGTCGCGTCAGAAGTGCGGTCCGGTCCTGCAGCGAATCCGTTCGGGGTGTTCAGTTGCTTTCCCTCTTCACCTTTTCCTCCAGGGCCTGCCGCAAGAGTTTTGAACGGCCGAGCTTGGAGGTTTGGATGGCTTCATCCACGGCCGCCGCCACTGATTTGGGCACCCATGCGCCAATGAATATCCCGTGTCTCCGCGACGCCCGTTTCTGATTCTTCCCGCCCTGAGCCATGCACTCAGTTTAACTGAGTTGAACACCAACCGGCAAGCTTCTTCTTGAGAATCACTTCAAAGGTGTTAAACAGAGTTCATGCCTGGAGTGCGATCGCAAGGCCAAACGATGATTGGTTGCTGGTGTGAAGAGGCCCTGGTCGAGAAGATCGACCGGGCCCGGCGCACGCGCAGCCGGTCGGACTTCTGCAGGGAAGCGATCGCCGAAAAGCTCAGGACCCTGGGCTTTGATGTCTCGGAACACGAAGCCGCCTCGCCGGATCGGGCGGGAAAGGGCGGTCCCAAGCGAGTCCTGTATCCCATCTCGCGGCAGGCCGCTGAGTTGAATGAAGCCGGTCAGGGTTCCATCGCCGGTGGCACCCATCCCAAAAAGAAGGCCGGTCCGGCCGCAAAACCCATGAGGCAATGAAAACGCCCGGAGGGCATCCCGAAATTGCAGGGCGCACAGACTGCGGTATATTAGCCGACCATCATGACGCGGACGACGCCGAAGTTTCTCGCGGCTGCGGCGGTCTTGGGCGTGTGCCTTCAGCTTCACGCCGCGGATCGCTGGGAAGCGCTTTCGTTGGTGGAATCCGGGGACAATGATCGCGCCGTCGGTCCGGGCGGGGAGGTTTCCCGTTACCAGATGAAACCGGAGACGTGGCGGCGATACGCCCCCACGAACGCGGATTGGTCGAATCCGCAGGATGCGCTTGTGGTTGCCAAAGCGATCATGCAGGAACGTTGCGCCGTCTTCGAAAGTTCGACCCACCGCCCTCCAACCGACTTTGAGTTTTACGTGTTGTGGAACGCGCCGGCACAGGTTCTGCGACCAGGCAGGACCGTTTCCAGCCGGGCTGAACGGTTTTGCAACCTGATCCGCTCCACGCCCGCGGTCCCGCCCGATCCCGGGGGCCAGACCAAGCCGGCACAACCGGCCAGCACCCGCTAGCTGCCTCGACCGGGCCGGGGGTCGCCGCCGATCGAAACGCGTTTAGCGGATCAAGTGCTGGCCGCCTTCAGGCGCGTGCAGCCGGTCCATGTTGGCTTCGATGCGCTCGATGTACTCGTTGGGGCCTTCCGGGTAGGGGTCGTTCAGGAATCGGTAGAGTCTGCCGAAATCCCAATCGAGTTTGGAGCGGACGAACGTTTTCCAGAAGGCCGGCGTTTTCCTCATCAAATCGGTCGCCCCTGAATACGTGGCCACGAAGTGGGTTTCCTCCTTCGAATACTCCGCCGCCTCGGCGAACTCGGCATACAGGATCGGGAGCTTGTCCACATAATCCCTGGCGGCCATCTGACCAAGCAGATCCGCCGTTCCCAGCGTGAAGCCGACGGTTCTTTCCAGATCGCTCTGGAATGGGATGGCGGTCAACGCCGAGTCGAGGTCGGTGCAATGAATCATGTTTTGCACGGCCAGGATTTCCTGGGGGCCGAAACCTTTCTCGCCCAGGAGTTCCGCCGCGAAATCCGCGCTGCGATCCACGTGGGTGACCGTGTATTTCGCGCCCGTGCCCTGGGTATCCTCCCGCTTCTTGAGATAACCGCTGTCATGCAGCAGGATGGCCAGCAGACCCAGCCTGAAAAGGGGCGGGGTCAGTTGCGGATGCGCCCCGGCCAGATGGCGGCCGCGCAACAACCGCGCCATGCAAAGCGTGGCCTGGAGGGTGTGCTCGAGATCGTGATAGGGCGCATCCACCTTCTGATAATCCTTGTAGTTTCCCGTGAAACACGCGATGACCCAGCCAAAGGCCTGCGGAACGACAGCCTTGTCGTCGCCGGGGAATATCGCTAGATGCGCCGCTTGAACTTCCACCTCAACGGCTGTCGGATCTTTTGTGACAACTGGTGGGTACATTCGCTGACGGAATTTACCGCGCAGCCGCTCGATTTGCACGCATTTTATGAGTCTCCCAGGAGTGCGAATTCACGGGGCTGGCAGGGACGACCTGCTGGTCATCCGAAGTCGCGCAGCCCTGCCGAAAATCTTTGCCAGATGGCTCCGCTTTCTCTAAAAGTTCCACATGAATTTAACCGGTGCATTTGCCGCTTCAGTCGAAAAGCGACCGGACAAAGTTGCTTTGTGCTGGGGCGAAAGCGAATTCACTTATGCCAATCTCTTCGGACAATCATGCGCAGTGGCGGCTGACCTTTCGCTAAAATTCAGTG
>PLQC01000009.1 GCA_003159675.1 Limisphaerales bacterium | reverse complement strand
CAGCCGGGGCTTGAGCGTCAAGCCAATATTCTACAATAGCTGGGACTGACCCCTTCACCGGGTTCGTTTGTTACCTATCACTCCGGTTCGCACCCTGGC
Organism: Limisphaerales bacterium; assembly: GCA_003159675.1. Taxonomy (GTDB): domain Bacteria; phylum Verrucomicrobiota; class Verrucomicrobiia; order Limisphaerales; family BOG-1460; genus BOG-1460. The sequence goes on along the minus strand of PLQC01000009.1, from coordinate 52,430 downwards.
TCAAGGTCGAGATGAGCGGCCCGGTGCCGCGCTGACTTGGCGGTTCTCCGGACGAATCAGGCCTGGGTGCCCTTCGGCGCATGTGTATCCCAGGTGCGGCCGGATTCCGGCTGGACGTGCGTGAAACCGGTGCCCGTCGGCGGATTGGGGATGCGGATGAGATGCTGGCAGGCCGGGCATTGAATCTGCCGGCCGGCGTGGCACGGGTCGCACTTCAACGGCTGATCACAGTGGGAACAGTAGAATTTGAATTCGTTCGCGTTCACAGGCTTCATCCTCAGCATGCGCAAACCAGGCGCAAAAAGTATATGAAAGATTTATTCATGCTTTTAGTCGACCGAATGCGCATGTAGGATTGAATGAGCCAACTCCAATCCACCATGCCATCACCCCAACAACGAGAGGAAGCGCTGTTTGCGCTCGCGCTGACGAAACCCGCTGCCGAGCGCGCGGTGTGGCTGGATCGCGAATGCGGCGATGACAACGCGTTGCGCCGGCGCCTCGACGCGCTGCTGGCTGCCCACGACGAGCCTGACGAATTGCGGCCGATCACCGCGCCCGCCGTCAAGGCGACGCTGAAGCTCGATCTGCCCGACGCCGAGGACGAAGCGGTGGGGCAAACTCTGGGTCGTTACAAACTGCTGGAACGAGTCGGCGAAGGCGGTTACGGCGTGGTCTATGTCGCGGAACAAACCGTGCCGGTGCGGCGTCGCGTTGCGCTCAAGGTCATCAAACTCGGGATGGACACCAAGGCCGTTGTCGCTCGTTTCGAGGCCGAGCGACAGGCGCTGGCGATGATGGACCATCCGAACATTGCCAAGGTGCTCGACGCCGGCACCACCGAGTTTGGCCGGCCCTTTTTCGTGATGGAACTGGTCCGCGGCATCCGCATCACCGATTACTGCGACCAGAACCAGCTTTCCACAAAGGAACGCCTCGACCTGTTCATCAAGATCTGCCAGGCCATCCAGCACGCGCACCAGAAAGGCATCATCCACCGCGACATCAAGCCGTCGAACATTCTCGTCACGCTGCACGACGGCGTGCCGGTGCCGAAGGTGATTGATTTCGGCATCGCCAAAGCGACAGAAGGAAGGCTGACCGACGCGACGGTTTACACGCAGTTGCACCAGTTTATCGGGACGCCGGCGTATATGAGCCCGGAACAGGCGGAGATGAGCGGGCTGGACATTGATACGCGCAGCGACATTTACAGCCTGGGCGTGCTGCTCTACGAGTTGCTGGCCGGCAGCACACCGTTTGACGCGAAGGAACTGATGGCTTCGGGCATTGAGCAGATGCGAAAGACGATTCGCGAGAAAGAGCCGGTCCGGCCGAGCACGCGCTTTGCGACGCTCAAGGGCGAGGAGTTGACGACCACGGCCAAACGTCGCTCCACCGACACCTCGAAGCTGATGCATCAGCTCAAGGGCGATCTGGATTGGATCGTGATGAAGTGTTTGGAGAAGGACCGCACGCGGCGTTACGAAACAGCGAATGGATTGGCCGCGGATCTCAAACGCCACCTCAATAACGAACCTATTGTCGCGCGTCCGCCCAGTTCGGCCTATCGCTTTCAGAAACTGGTTCGACGAAACAAGCTCGTCTTTGCCGCCGCCGGCGCAGTGGCTTCGGCATTGTTGCTCGGCATCATCGTCAGCACCGCGCAGGCAGTGCGGGCGACCCGTGCCAAACGGGACGCGCTGTCCGCGCGGCAACAGGCCGAGGCCAGTGAAAAGGAAGCCCTCGCCGCCCAAGCCAATGAAACCAGACTGCGTCAGCAAGCCGATTCGGCGCGCAGTCAGGCCGAGGGTCTGGTGACGTTCATGATCCAGGATCTGCAGCCGGCATTGAAGGATTATGGCCGGCTGCCGCTCCTGAAGCAGGTTGAGGAGAAGACCGTGAATTATTTCGTCGGACTGCCGCCGGACCTGCGAAACGCGAAAACCGAACTGGCTCGGGCCGACGCGATTGAAGCCCTGGCTGAAATTCTCCAATCGTCTGGCGATACAAGAACCGCCGAGGGGAAACTTCGGGAGGCGCTGGCCTTGTATCAGGACCTCGCGGAGAAACATCCCGAAATCCCGAAGGCGGTTGCCGGAGCGCTGAATGTCGAGTGGTCGTTAAAGTTTCTGGGACCGCCCCCATCCTCAGCCGAGTTGGACATTTTTCAGCAGGATATTCTCCGCCGCTGGCGCGAACTCCATGGAAAATACCCGGACAATCTCGAGGCGAGGGTGGGTTTTGGCGGAGCGTTATGGACCCGGGCTTCTTTCGCGGCGCAACGCTTCAACAAGCCTCAGGAAGCCATCACTGTTGGCCTGGAATTGCAGGAGTATGTTCGCAAAGGGACGGCCAGAGAACCGGAAAACAAAGCCATGGCCGCCGCTTACGCTCAATGCCTGGGTGTTCTGGCGATTGCTTACCAGGCTGTAGGCGAGCAGGACAAAGCCGTGCAGGTGAGTGAAGAGGCTGAAGCGTTTTACGACAAGGCAGTGAAAGAAGACCCCGGCAACCTGAGATTGCTCGCCGATGCCGCCGCCGCGGCCCAAAATCTTAGTTACCGCGTTTCGTCCATTTCACAAAAACGCTCGCGGGATGCCGAATTGGTCGCGCGCGAACGCTATCGCACGCTCACCACGCTCGATCCTGCCAATGCCGATTGGCGCTACCACTTCGCCATGGCGCACATGATGGAGTGTTACTACCTTGAAAGTGAGGGTCAGATCGAAGCGGCCCGGCAGGCGCTCAAGAAATTTGATTCACTGATCCAGAATCTGACTCTTCAACCGTGGGATGCAAGCAAACTCGCGGACAACAGCATCGCTCTGGCGCGTCTGGCCGCGCCGGCAGGCGACAATGCGGATGCCCGCGCCCAGCTTGCGACCGCCGAATCCCGGTTTCAGGCGCAGTACGACAAGCTTCCCGCCGCACCATTCGATCGCATCCAGGCCCGCATCCGCTGGCTGAATCAAGAATCGCAGGTGTTTTATACGATGCACGATTGGGCGGAGCTGGGGCGGGTCGCGCGGGCAACGCTGGCGGCGATCGACGATGGATTGGGCCAGCGGCCGGGCGACAGTGAATTATTGTTGCGTCGCGCGGTGGCTCAATCCTTCCTGGGAATGGCGTTGTTGGGCCAGAACAACGGGCCGGAGGCCGTATCGGTGCTTGAACAGTCGGTGACGGGCTATCACGACACCCCGCCCGCGATGGCATTTATGGAAGACCGGCACTTTTATGCGGCCGAAGCCAACATGGACCTGGCCGAGGCGCTGGCGAAAAACGGCAACCGCGAGCGTGCCAGAAGTCTTTCTGAATCCGTCCTCACCGACTGGGCAGCGGCGGTCGTCCGACAACCTGAGAATTGGACGATTAAAGAAGAATTGGCAAAAAGTTTGGTTCTGCTCGCTGGCGTGCTGGATCCGGCAAACCCGGCCGATGCCGCCCGGCGTCAGTCGTTGCTCGACCGCGCCGCAGCCATTCTGAACAGTCCCGAGTCCCAAGGCCGGCTCACCGTGAACGACAAGGAAGCGCTGGTAAAAATCGGATTGCTGCGTGGTGCGGCGGAAGCGAAAGAGAAAACGGAGATCAAGCAGCCATGAACCCGAGCCGCGAAGAAGGGCTCACCACCAAAAATGAACCTATCAGCCAACAATAGCCTGCGATTCTCGGGCTTTACCAACAATCAAGGGGATTGCGAGTTCCGCGTCCTGCTAACTGCGTTGGCTGTGCAAAGGTGATATGCACGCCTTGGGTGGGGCTTCCTCATGAATAGCGACTTAACTGGAATGTCATCGGCTTGATTGAATGCTCTGGAGAATGCTGCGTCCAATGGTCAGAGAAATAAGCAAACTATGAGATCGATAGTGATGACATACCCGGATTTTCAATCCCTGCCGAAAGGGATCAAGAAGATGCTTGTGATTTCGGAGAATCTCTTTTTCGGACACGCGAAGACTGCACCGGTGGAACGCAGTCACGGGAACCTATTCCTTCATGGAGTGCTCAAAGAGGGGAAGGAAGGGTTCCATGGAGAGCCGCTTGTTATGCAGCATCTGTCATGGAGGAACTAAGCTGGGAAGGCTCACCCATTAATCAGTTAATGAGAGTGTCATATCATCATTCCGGCAGACGTTGTTAGCCCGATCGTCAACGGCTGGCTTTTCTGCCCTGTCCCAGCAGCCAAGCCAGACACCCCCGGCTGCCCATGCTCAGCCGCTCCGCGATCCAAGCCAGCGGCATCGTCGTCCTGGAACGCAATTCCCCCGCCAGCTTTACCTTCCTCCGATCCCCCTTGCGCCGCGCCCTCAGCTCTGCCTGGGTCCATCCCATCCGTTTCAAACACTCCACCACCCAACGCTCCGCCCGTGCCTCCTGCGCCTCCTGCGCCGCCTCCCCAAAGTGGCTCGGCCCTGGCCGCCTGCTCACCCGCTCCAGCAACTCCTGCCGAAACTCCTCGTCGGCGCTGTCGGCGCTTGACCGGACAGGTCCGCGTGACTATTACATTATCGACTATGCCGACCTATGAATACGTTTGCTCGAAGTGCGGTCACGAATTTGAAAAATTTCAACCCATTGCCGACAAGCCGCTGACCGTTTGCCCGAAAGATCGGTGCCCCCGGAAGAAATGGGGTCATGGCAAAGTGAAGAAGGAGATCGGCGCCGGCGCCGGCCTGATCTTCAAAGGGAGCGGCTTTTACATTACCGATCACCGCAGCGAAAAATACAAGGAAGCGGCCAAAAAAGACTCCGCCGCCTCCAATGCGCCGGGCGGCGAGGGCAAGCCGCCTTCCGGATCGGAAAGCAAACCCGCGCCGAAGAAGGAAAGCAAGCCGGCCAAAACCGATGGCAAGAATTGATCGGGAACCGAATGCCGGAGCCATCCTGGCTGCGGGTACGCGTCGCTGAAGCATGCCAGCAATGAGGCCATCCTGTCGGTGAAAATTTTTGCAGCGATCGCCGTCGTGCTTGCGCTACTGGGCACCGCCCGCGCGCAGATGGGCCGGAGGGCTCCCATCGAGAGCTCCTCGGGACAGTTCGTCGTCCTGACAGAGCAACCCGAGGCGTTGCCGTCACCGTTCGCCGCGTCCCCGGCCAACCCGGATTTCATTCGTCTTCAACCGGAGTTGCTCGCGGTTTCCTGCGAGCGGATCAAGCAAAAGCTATGGGCACTGCTCGGTGTGGACATGCGGTGGGGCGGGAAGATTTACCTCGACCTGCGTCCCGCCGCCTCCGCCGACGAGTGGGTCGCCGTGGTCGCGGACCGGTCTCCTGTCGGCTGGGAGTATCACGTGACATTGCCCGACGCGTTGCCGCGCGACCGTTTCCTGCGAGCCATCGTGCAGGTATTGCTGCTGGACTTCGCCAACCGCAACGCCGGGACGCATTCGGCCGAAATTCCGACCTGGCTTGCCGAAGGTCTGTCGCGGGAGCTGCGCGCTTCGAGAGAGACGGAAATTCTCCTGTCACCGCCTAAATGGAACGTTCACGGCCTGAGCCTCAACGCGCAGGTGATGAACGCGCGCTGGTCGAATCCTTTGGAGAATGCCCAGAAGGAACTGAGGGCGCGGCCTCCGATGACGTTCGAGCAGCTCAGTTGGCCGCCGGACGAACAACTGGCCGGCGACGCGGGCGAAGCTTACCGCTGCAGCGCCCAGTTTTTTGTCGATTCGCTGCTGCGACTGGCCGACGGGCCGGCCTGCGTGAGAACCATGCTCGGTGAGCTGCCCCGGTATTACAACTGGCAGTTGGCGTTCCTGCAGGCTTTCCGGTCTCATTTTCAATATCCCCTCGACGTCGAAAAATGGTGGGCGCTCCAGATTGTGCAATTCACCGGACGGGACCTGTCCCAGACCTGGACGCCCGAGGAAAGCTCGAGGAAGCTGGATGAAATCCTTCGGTCGCCCGTGGATGTCCGGACTGAACAGAGGCAGCTACCGCTGCGCGCCGAGGTGAGTTTGCAGACCATCCTTCGCGAATGGGATCGCCCGCGACAGATGGAAGCGCTTCGGCGCAAGCTCCGGGAACTGGATTTCCTGCGCTTGCGCGCCGCCCAGAACCTTGTGCTGCTCGTGGATGATTACCGCGCGTCGATCCAGACCTGTCTGCAGAGGCAGAGCCAGGTCGATTTCAGCCTCTTTTCCCGGACTCGGGTCGCACCGAACGCGGACCTCGCGGTGGAAGACGCGATCAAGCAATTGGACGCTCTGGACGTGCGTCGGGAGGCCCTCCGGCCGCAGCCGGCCGCGGCCGTTACGGGTGCGGCGCAAGGCACGGTTAAATAGAGAGATTTTCTCTCCTAACCTGCAGCGCTGCTGTGGGTTAACCTTATCAATCACATATTCATTGGCCTTCGCTTGACAGGCAGCCGATCCCACCTATAGTGCGCTAACCAATTAGCGATTACATGCAACCCGATACTTCCAAGGATGGCGCCGAGGAGCCGCCATCGTGTAGATCATTAAACTCCCTCAAGGAATTCCGTTCAGCCGGCCGCGGATTTTGGAGCCATGTTCCCGGTTCAGATTGGAATAACTGGCATTGGCAGCTCACCCACCGCATCACCACCCTGGAGCAGTTGCAACGGCTCATGCCGACGCTGACCCCCGAGGAGTATGCCGGCACGCAACTGGCCAATCAAAAGCTCGCACTGGCCATTACGCCCTGCTTCTTCAACCTGATCGATCCCGCGGATGAGAACTGTCCCATCCGCCGCCAGGTCATCCCGCGCCTCGAGGAAACGCATACCGCCCTCTGGGAAATGGCGGACCCGTGCGGCGAAGATGCCCATTCGCCGGTGCCGGGCCTGGTCCATCGGTATCCCGACCGCGTTCTATTCCTTGTGACGGACCGGTGCGCGTCGTATTGCCGCTATTGCACCCGTTCGCGGCTGGTCAGCAATGCCAGCGGCTACGACTTTCACCCGCAGTTCGAGGACCAGATCGACTATATCCGAAATAACAAATCCATTCGCGACGTCCTGCTCAGCGGCGGCGATCCGCTCCTGTTCAACGACGAAAAGCTCGAACAGCTCCTGAGCCGGCTGCGGGCCATCCCGCACGTCGAGTTCCTCCGCATCGGCACCCGCATCCCGGTCTTCCTGCCGCAGCGCATCACGCCCGAGCTGTGCGCGATGTTGAAAAAATATCACCCGCTTTTCATCAGCATCCATTCCAATCATCCGCGGGAGCTGACGACCGAGGTGCGCGACGCGCTGGGCCGGCTGGCCGACGCGGGCATTCCGCTGGGCAACCAATCCGTGCTGCTGCGCCATGTCAACGACGACGCCACCGTCATGAAGGCGCACATCCAGAAACTTCTGATGTGCCGCGTGAAGCCTTATTACATTTACCAGTGCGATCTGATCGCCGGCTCCGCGCATTTGCGCGCCAGTGTCCGCGAAGGAATCGAGATCATCGAGAAGCTGCGCGGCCACACGACCGGTTACGCGGTCCCGACCTATGTCATCGACGCGCCGGGCGGCGGCGGCAAGGTGCCGGTCAGCCCGGAATACGTGCTCAGCCGCAATGCCGATCGCGTCCTCATCCGCAACTACGAGGGCAAACTCTTCGAATACCCCGAAGCGGCCGATGGAACGCCACTATCCCCCGCGCCGATGAAGGAATTCGAGGAACCGGAACTGGCCTGACGCTCACCGGGGCTCCCGCCGATTTCACCATGAAACCGAATCACCTATTCCTCCGCATTGCCGTGGCCGCTCTTCTGTTCGGCGCTGTTCGCGCCTGGTCCGAAGACGCGCCGCCCGGCGTTTCCCTCTCGCAAAAGCCCAAGTGGGTGAGCACCGCCGCGGCGGGTCTGACGCTGACTCGCGGGAATAGCGAGACGCTGCTGGCGACAATCTCCGGCAGCACGGATGTGAAATGGGATCAGAACGAATGGTCGTTCGGTGCGGACGGGACCTATGGCGAAACGAAGCAGCCGGGTTCCGGCGAAGCCACGAAAAATGCCGAGCAGATCCACGGTGTCTCTCAATACAACCGCATGTTCGGCGACCGTGTTTTCGGTTTCGTCCGCGCCGAAGGATTGCACGACGGCCTCGCCGACATCCGGTATCGCACGTCGATAAACCTGGGCGCCGGGTATTATTTCATCAAGAACAAGACCGCCGATCTGAGCGCGGAACTGGGTCCCGGCTACCTCGCGGAAGAGTTGGGGGACGCCCAGACCAGTTACGCGACATTCCGCTTCGGTGAAAAGTTCCACTGCAAATTGAGCGACCGGTCCCGCCTTTGGCAGACGGTCGAGTTACTGCCGCAGGTGGACGATTTCAACAACTACATCGTCAACGCCGAGATCGGCATCGAAGCCGACCTCAGCCAGAATAAGAGATTCAGTCTGCGGAGCTTTCTGCAGGACACGTATAACAACGTGCCGGCGGTGGGTCGCGAGAGGAACGATGCGAAGTTGGTGACCGCGATCGCCTGCAAATTTTAGATGGCTCTTCCGCCACAGATTGTCTTCCAAGGCTGTTGCCTGTCCGTATCGAGCCGGTTACTCTGTGCCGGCGAGACCCGTGACCTTTTGAACGCCTGCCTATGCTGAACCCGGCGACTGCCTCCCACCGCTGGCGCTTCTTCCGCGCCGGCGGTTTCGATCAGGTCAAACTCGAAACTGGCGCGGACCTGGTGAACCTCGATCAACTCGACCCGAAGTTGTGGGTCGCGCTGGCCTGTCCGACCACCGGCCTGGAGTTCGATCCGAAAACACTCGCCCTGATCGACACCGACAAGGACGGTCGCATCCGCGCTCCCGAACTCATCGCCGCAGCCAGGTGGGCCGGATCGATGCTCAAAGACCCGGATCTGTTGGTGAGGGGGGGCGATTCGATCCCGCTCTCGGCGATCGACGACTCCACTCCCGAGGGCAGGCGGCTCGTGGCTTCGGCGCGGCAAATCCTCATCAACCTCGGCAGAAAAGACGCCGCCGCCATTTCACTCGCTGACGCCTCCGATGCCAACAGGATTTTCGCGGACACCACCTTCAACGGCGACGGTGTGATCATCGCCGAGTCGGCCGCCGACGAGGCCACCCGGGCGCTGATCAACGACATCGCCGCGTGCCTGGGCACGGTGCCGGATCGTTCCGGCAAACCGGGCATCGACCAGGCCAGGGCGAATGCTTTCTTTGCCGAGTGCGCCGCGTTGGGCGGCTGGAGGAAACTGGCGGAGGCGGACGCTGGCACGATCCTGCCCGCCGGCCCAGGCACCGCCGCCGCCGCGGCCGCGGTCCGGGCAATCCGAGGCAAGGTGGATGATTACTTCGGCCGCTGCCGCCTCGCCGCCTTCGACCCCCGCACGACCGCTTTGCTCAATCGCGGCGAAGAGGATTATCTGGCCGTCGCCGCGAAGGATCTGAGCTTCACGGCCGCCGAAGTCGCCGGCTTCCCGCTCGCGTGGATTGTCGTCGGCCAGCCTCTGCCCCTGCAGGGGACGATCAACCCGGCGCATGCCGCCGCCGTGGCGGAGTTGCGAATCAGCGCCGTAAAGCCGCTGCTCGGGGACAAAACCGAATTGATTGAAGCCGATTGGGTGGCGCTGCAGGCCAGGCTGGACGCATTCGAGAGATGGAACGCCGGGAAGGCAGGAGAGGTCGTCGAACGACTCGGCATCCAGCGCGTTCGTGAAATCCTTGCGTCGAAGGCCAGGGAAACCGTGGATGGACTCATTGCCAAAGACAAGGCGCTCGAACCCGAGGCTGCGTCCATTGCGAACGTTGAGAAGATTGTGCGTTTCGTGCGCGATTTGCACACGCTCTGCATCAACTTTGTCAATTTCAGGAATTTCTACGGCGGCGGCCACCCCGCTGTTTTTCAGTGCGGCACGTTGTACCTCGACCAGCGCTCCTGCTCCCTCTGTCTCATCGTCGAAGATTCCGCCCGGCACGCGACAATGGCGGGGCTGGCGGGGGCCTATCTCGCCTACTGCGATTGCGTGCGCAAAGGCACCGGTGAAAAAATGAGCATCCTCGCTGTCTTCTCGCAGGGCGATGACGACAATTTGATGGTGGGCCGCAACGGAATTTTCTTTGACCGCAAAGGCCTCGACTACGACGCGACGATCACCCGAATCGTGTCGAATCCGATCGGTGTCCGGCAGGCGTTTTGGCTCCCCTACAAGAAGTTCGTGCGGATGGTCGAGGAAATAGTCTCGAAGCGCGCGGCGGTCGCCGAGCCCGCCACGGCCAAGGCCGCCGAGCCCAGGAAGATCGATGTGGGCACGGTGGCGGCTTTGGGGGTCGCTTTCGGTTCGATTGCCACCTTCCTCGGATTGCTGATCGGCCACCTCATTGGTATCGTCACCTATGGACCGCTTGCGATCCTCGGTTTGATCATTGGTGTCATGGCCCTGATCTCGGGTCCTTCGATGATCCTGGCCTACATCAAGCTGCATAAGCGCAACCTGGGTCCCATCCTCGACGCCAACGGCTGGGCTGTGAATGCCAAAGCCAAAATCAACGTGCCGTTCGGCGCGGCGTTGACCGGGATTGCGAAGCTGCCCGCCGGCTCGGATCGCGACCTGATCGATCCCTTCGCGGAAAAAAAGAGTCCCTGGCCGAAACTCGCCGTCTTCGCCCTGGCGCTCTACCTCGTTTACGTCCTGCTCAACCATCTTGGTTTCGTCTATCAATGGACCAACGGCCGGATGGGTATTCAGAAAAGGACGGAGGCCCGGAACGGCGCGCAGAACGCAGCCAGTCCCGCCGCAGTCGCCGCCGCCCCCGCCGCCACCAACGCACCCCCGGGCAAGGGCTCTCCCTGAACCGGGCCTTCATAGCCGCCGTTGTGAAACGGCGGAGATTGCTACCGCGAGACGGATCCGCCAATTCACATTGGCGGCTACAAGGGGTCAGGGTTCCCATGCGCTCCCGATTTGGGATTGAGGTTTTGTCTTCGCGCGCTTGCTGGAAACCCCGCCCGGGATTAACTTGCGCCCGCGATGCCTCGCGAATCGTTTCAAGCCAAAGCCGCGCGCGTGAAGAAGGTCATCTCCGGTTTGCGGAAAGCCTACCCGGACGCCCACTGCGAGTTGAATCATTCAAACCCGCTCGAACTGCTCGTCGCGACCATCCTGTCCGCGCAATGCACGGACAAGCGCGTGAACATTGTCACGGGGGAGCTGTTCAACAAATACCGGTCGGCGGCGGACTATGCCCGCGCGGACCTTGCGGGGCTCGAGCGGGACATCAGGACGACCGGCTTTTACCGGAACAAGGCCAGGAGCATCAAAGCCTGCGGCCACGCGCTGGTGGAAAGACACGGCGGAAGTGTGCCGGGGACCATGGAGGAACTGATCGAGCTGGGCGGCGTCGGCCGCAAGACGGCAAACGTTGTGCTCGGCAATGCCTTCAACATCAACGTCGGCGTCGTCGTGGACACGCACGTGGCGCGGCTCTCGCGGAGGTTGGGACTCACCGGTGAAACCGATCCGGCAAAGATCGAGCAGGCCCTGATGAAGCTCGTTCCGAAGGAGGAATGGACCTTGTTCAGCCATTGGCTGATCTGGCACGGCCGGCGGCGTTGCTCGGCGCGCAAGCCGGATTGCGCGCATTGTGAAATCTCAGGACTCTGTCCGTCGGCGGGAAAACTGTGAGTCAGAAACATTCAAATTGGCTTTTGTTCAACTCCGGTCCCGGTCCCGCCGCCTTCAACATGGCTTTCGACGAGGCATTGCTCGGAGCCATGCCGCGTCTGCAACGGCCCGCGCTGCGGTTCTATGGCTGGACCGAGCGCGCGGCGTCGTTCGGCTATTTTCAGAAATATGCGGAAGTGGACCGCGCGACCCGGCTCCGCCCGCTGGTGCGGCGCCCCACCGGCGGCGGCATCGTTCCGCACGGCGCGGACTGGACGTACAGCCTGGCGTTTCCGGTCGTGCACGAATGGTATTCCCTCACCGCGGTTGAGAGCTATCGCCGCGTTCACGAATGGATTCAAAAGGCCTTCGAAGGATTGCAAGTCCCATCCACGCTTGCTTCCGATTGCCGCAGAGCCGGGCCCGGCCAATGCTTTGTCGGGCACGAAGAATTCGACCTGCTCTGGCGCGACCGAAAAATCGCGGGCGCGGCACAGCGCCGGACCCGGGAGGGATTGCTGATCCAGGGCTCGATCCAGCCGCCGCCCATTCCGTTGCGGAGGATGGACTGGGAGCGGGCGATGTGCGACGTCGCTTCCGGGGAGGGAGTTGAATGGGCCGGATGCACGCCGGATGCCGGTTTGGGCGAACGGGTGACGGCCCTTGCCGCACAAAAGTACTCGCAAGAGGGTTACAATCAAAAACGGTGAGAAGGCGGGCGCCGGCTGCAGCGGCTCATTTGGCGGGACCGGCTTAAAATCATTTTCCTTGCGAAGTTCTTGCGCGCTGCGGCTGGTCCTCGGAGGACACAGCCGCGCTCCACAGCCTTACGGACCGCGACTGTGTGCGAAGCACCCGTCGCAGCGCGTGACCATTGTCATGTCGCGTCGGGAGCGTCTCCGGCCTTTCGTCAATGATCATGCTGCGGTCCTCGGCGGACACGCGCTCCAACCCCTCACTTCCAATCGCACCGGCCGGGATTTTCATGGTTTACAGGCGGTGAATCCCATAGCAGACTGCGTGCGTCAACAACGGGCCTGCCCACCCGCTGGGAAAGGTTTTCGCCTTATGAAAGATCGCCTTCTGTTGTTGCCATTCGTGCTGGCCACTGTGTCCACTGTCTCTCTCCCGGCCCAAATTCCCCTGAGCGGCGGCCCGTACGCGCAAGATTTCAATTCTCTTGCAAGCAATGGGTCCGCCCCGTGGATCGACAATGTCACGTTGCCCGGGTGGTACGCATCCCGGGGTGCCGCTCCCCATTCCGTGACGAACTACAGCGCCGGGACCGGCTCGAGCACCACAGGAGCGCTCTACAGCTTCGGCGACGCCGGATCCGACGAGCGGTCCATCGGCTCGCTGGCGTCCGGCGGGACCGGGAAACTGGCATTCGGGGTCCGGTTTGTGAACGACACGGGACTGCCCCAAACCGGATTCAGGATTTCCTGCGCGGGCGAACAATGGCGCGCGGGCGGCACGAACGTGCAGGAACTGGCGTTCTCCTATCAGATCGGCAGCGGGCTGACCAATGCCGACGCGCCGGACGACCAGACCTGGACTCCCTTCCCTGCACTGGATTTTCCGAGTCCGAACACCAGCGCCGCCGGGACGCTGGAGGGGAATGATCCGGCCAACCAGGTGGCCTTCACCGGCATCCTGCTCCCGGGCGTCGTGGTGCCGCCCGGCCAGGAACTGTTTCTGCGCTGGCTCGATGTGGATGATCCCGGGTTTGACGACGCGCTTGCGCTCGACGATGTCACCGTTTCCTTCGATCGGGCGCAAACGATCGCGGAGGCGCCGGCCACGAACGATACCTTTTCGCTGCTCACCTATAACACGCATGGCAACCAGGTTGAAAACTGGAGCACAAACTCGTCGCAGATCCGCGCGATCGGACGCCAGTTGGTTTACCTGAAACCAGACATCATCACGTTCGACGAAATCCCGGAAACGAACACCTGGCAGATGGAGAATTGGGTGACAGCGTTCCTGCCCGGGTATTTTCTGGCAACCAATTCCGAAGGCGACGGGTCCATCCGCAACGTCATCGCAAGTCGCTTTCCCATCACTCATTCCCGGAGCTGGCTGCACGATTCCGATCTCGCGCCATTTGGCTGCACGAACGCCGCCTTCAAGCGGGATTTGTTCGAAGCCGAGATCGCATTGCCTGGGTTTCCGCAACCGCTGCACGTGTTTTGCGTTCACCTCAAATCCAGCCAGGACGCCGCCGCTTCCTCCGAGCGGGCCGCCGAAGCCGGGGCCGTCTCCAATTTTTTTGTCGTCACGTTCCTTCCCTCGAACGGTCTGCAACCCTATGTGCTGAGCGGCGACATGAATGAAGACCTCGTGCGTCCGCCCGCGAGTCATCGGCAATCCATCCAGCGGTTGGTCGGCACACCAACCGGCCTGCAACTGACAACACCATTGAATCCAGTCACCGGGAGCGAACTGACCATCTCGATCCAGAGCGCCGGGTTGAGCAAGCGGTATGATTACATACTTCCCTGCGCGTTGTTGTTCTCCAACATCGCCTGCAGCGAGGTTTTTCGGACAGATCTTCTCCCCAACCTGTATCCGCTCGTGCGGACCAACGATGACCGGATGGCCTCGGACCATCTGCCGGTCCGAATGGTGTTCAATAATCTGTACCGGAAGCCGTTTCGTTTGACGGCGATCACCCGCAGCAATCAAAGCGTGGCGCTGAGCTGGGAGTCGGTTCCCGGGCAATCCTATCGGGTGGAAAGTTCTTTCGACCTTCAGAGTTGGACGGGGCTGGCGGACGACGTGGAGGCGACAGGCGGAAGTGTGGTCTTCACCACGAATGTTCCTGCGCAAGCACGGTTTTTCAGGGTCAAACGAATGCCCTAATCCGCAGGGGCGGGTCCCGGGTAGCCCCGGACGACTCTCCTCGCCGCCGGCTGAATAACTTTGAACACATACCAGCGCAGCGCGGTGGGAGCGGGCGGGAGCCGAGGGATGGTCCCAGGGCATGGCGGCGATGTTCGGGCGCAACGACTGGTGCCTTCCGCACACAGTCGCGGTCCGCAAGGCTGTGGAGCGCGGCTGTGTGCGAAGCATCCGCCGCGCTCCCGATCCTCACGTCCAGTCGCACCCCTGGTGCAACCGGCAGCGTTGACAATGTCGGGCGGAATCTTTAAAGGTTGGGCCGTTCGAGTTAATTATTATGCAAAACATTCAACTCGGCTTCCTCGACTACGCAATCCTTATCATCTACGTCGCCTTCGTCGTCGGAATCGGCTTCGCGCTGAGGCGATACATGAAAAGTTCGTCGGACTTCCTCACGTCCGGGCGATCCATTCCGGCGTGGGTCACCGGCCTGGCATTCATTTCAGCGAACCTGGGCGCGCTGGAAATGGTCGGCATGGCCGCCAGCGGCGCCAAATACGGCATCGCCACCTGCCACTTCTATTGGGTCGGGGCGATCCCGGCCATGGTGTTCCTCGCCGTCTTCATGATGCCGTTCTACTACGGCTCCAAGGCGAGATCGGTGCCGGAATATCTCAACATGCGGTTCGACTACCGGACTCGTTGCTTGAATTCGATTTCTTTCGCGGTAATGACGCTCTTCGCCTCCGGCGTTTCCATGAATCTGCTGGCCAAATTGCTGAATCAACTCCTGGGATGGAATTATGACCTGAGCCTTTGGATCTGCTCCGCAGTCGTGCTGGTTTACGTGCTCAAAGGCGGATTGACTTCCGCGATCTACACCGAGGTGCTGCAGTTCTTCATGATCGTGCTCGGCTTTGCGCCAGTTGTTTACCTCGGCCTCCGGGATGTAGGCGGATGGAATGGGTTAAAAAGCAAACTGGTCGAAGTGGCGCAAAACCCTGCTGCGGCAGGGATGATTGACAAGGCCGGAAGAACGTTCCCGCCTGATTCCTGGACCGGCGCCTGGAAGCCGCTGTTGGCAGGGCCGGCCTCGAATCCCATGGGAGTGGACTGGTTTGCGATGGTGTTCGGGCTCGGGTTTGTTCTCTCCTTCGGATACTGGTGCACCAATTTCCTTGTCGTGCAGCGTGCCATGGCGGCCCGCAACATGAGCGCCGCGCGCCGCACGCCATTGATCGCCGCCGTGCCAAAAATGCTTTTCCCGGCCCTGGTCATCCTCCCGGGCATGATTGCGGCCGGACTCGCGATCACTGCCAAAGACGGCTACCGATTGCCTCCCAAACCATTGACGACGGCGATGTATGCGAAAATTGTCCCCGCCGTCAAACAAGCTTCCACCGAAGGACTCCAGGGCGACGCGGCACTCCAGGCTGTAAACGATGCCATCGGCAAAGACGACGCCATGTCCTATAAGCTTAATGAGGCCAAAATCGCCGCTCTGGCGGCGGACATGAAAGCCGCTCCGCTGGCAGACGAGGTCCTCAAGGCACGGCTCCAGGACGCCGTGGCGGAGACTGATTACGACGGCGTTATTCTGTCTTTGGTCAAGCGTTACTGCCCGACTGGATTGCTCGGTCTCGCGCTGACCGCCCTGCTCGCTTCATTCATGTCCGGCATGGCGGGCAATGTCACGGCGTTCAACACCATCTGGACTTACGACCTTTACCAGGCCTACATCGCCCCGAACAAGAGCGACCAGCACTACTTCTGGATGGGCCAGTCGGCGACGGTCGTCGGCATTTTGTTGGGTATTGCCTGCGCCTATTTCGTCAGCTACTGGTCCAACGCGATGGACATTATCCAACTCGTGTTCGGGTTCGTGAACGCGCCATTGTTTGCCACGTTCCTGCTGGGCATGTTCTGGGCGCGGGCCACCGGCACCGGAGCGTTCCTGGGCCTGCTCGGAGGCACGGCCACCTCGACCCTGTTCCACTCCTTGACGACCGCAGTGGGCAATTCTCTGGGCGTCAAAGGAGGCTACCTCTGGATTCTGCTGGGCAGGACGCGTGAAACCATTCCGGGCCTGGTCGAGTTCCGCAGTGACATGGCCCAGAATTTCTGGCTCGCCACCTTCGCTTTCATGGTCTGCTTCGCCTTGACGCTGGTCCTCTCACTGGCCACGAAACGAACCAAGACAAACGAGGAACTCAAGGGCCTCGTTTATTCGCTTACGCCCAAACTGAAAGACGAAGAAAAGGCCTGGTATCTGCGACCCGCGGTGGCGGGCATGATGCTCCTCATCGGTTGCGTTATTCTCAATATCATTTTCCGCTAAACAACAGAAAGGAACCAAACTTATGGGACTCGATCTACGCTGGCCAATCGGTCTGATGTTTTCGCTCATCGGCGCGATGCTCACCATCAATGGCCTCATCACTGGCTCGAACGCCGACATGTACAAACGCTCCCTCGACATCAACGTCAACCTCTGGTGGGGCTTGGTGCTGCTGGCTTTTGGCGCATTCATGCTCCTCATGGCCAAAATGGGATCGAAGCCTGCCGGTGGCGACGCGCCAGGCACCAGGCCAAAACCGCAATCGGGAGCCAACCCTCCCTCAAAGTAGAGCCGGTAAAAGACGTCCTGCCCCCGTTGGGCGCATCTTGACACTGCCCTCGACGACACGGCATTCAGTGGCTGTCTCTGGAATGGGTGGAACGGGCGACCCGCCCGTTCCGGTCGGCGACTCGCCGACCGGAAGAGCTTGACGACGGGCGACACTTTGGCCTGAGTTTCAACTGAAATGCCCCTCTCCATTCCGCCCGGCGGGTCGCCGGACGGGACGGGCCAGTGGCCCGTGCTACCCTTCCAGCTTTTCACGCTGGGTCTAAACACCGCGCTCCGGCCTGTTTGCAATCGGGGGCAGTGTCAAGATGCTGCCGCCCGCGTTCACGAACAAGGCACGCCCAGCCCATGTATTCAAGACCATGACCCCGGCAGGGATGCGCCTGCTGGACGTTCACGTTGATCGGCAGGTCAACCGCGTCAGCCTTTGGCAGAGGACGCTGAAACGTGCCGCTTCACAGAATACTATCCTCCAATAGTTTGCATTTAATTCGCACCGCACTTAGACATCCCTGCTGCCATGGCGTACCTTGGCTTGTTATGGTGTCAACGGTGGAACAACTCAAGAACCTGGAACGCAAATCCGCTTCGCCGGTGCCCCGGGTTGGGCGATACACGGGCGAGGTGGTTTACATTTATGCATACGATGTCGCGTATGAGATGACCCGTCAACCCGTGCGTGAATTGCTGGGCCAGCCAGTAGCGCAATTTGTCGTCGATGCCAGCAAGCGCAGTCCGCGGCATCTCTTCTTCTATCGCCCCCAAATGGTCCGTCTGCCGCCGCAGGAACGCGCCGGGCCCGGCGGACCGTTGCGCATCGAACGCGTTGTCAAATTGCTCCCGGTTGGGGCGCTCAGCATCACCGTGCGCGTGCCCTTCGACGTCGAGCGCATCGAAGATCTGGTCGGCTATCACGATTTACGGTTCAACGACGGTTTCCTGCACGATGAAGTGCGCCGTCTGGCGGAGGAAGTCCGGCGCGAATTGGCGCCCCACTACATCCGGCCCGTCGGGCAACTGGCGGAGGAGGAAGCCTACACGGTCTTTTGCATCAAATCGCCATTGCTGACGGAGGATGGAACCCCGCTCGTCGCGGAAAACTGGTGGCGCGCGAATCGCCGCGCCGTGGCCTCGCTGCTGACGCAGGAACCGGACATGGCCCACCTCTCGAGGCAGGAGGCCGATGAATCCACCGGCCGCTACCTCAGCTATTACGAACACGACCTCGTCGTCGTGGACTGGGACGCGGCGTTGATCATCGACGAGAAGCAGAATTTCGACGAAACGCTCTACATCATGGAGCTGGCGAACCTGCAACTGGCCGAACTTGAGGCCTATGACCGGATCCTGGACGGCTCGCTCGAGCGGGCCTACCGGGATCTGACGAGGAGCCCGGCGCGCGGTCGCGCGAACATGCTGCGCGAACTGCGCGAGCTGCGCATCGACATGGCGCGCTTCAGCGACGAGCTGTCCAATATCACCAAATTCTTCGGCGACTGGCACCTCGCCCGCATTTACGAGAACATTTCCGCGCGGTTCCATCTCCCTGACTGGCACAAGACCATCGACGGCAAATTGAAAACGCTCGCGGATTTGTATCAACTGCTCAACCACGACCAGACCAATCGCTGGATGCTGATCCTGGAAGTCACCATCGTCCTGTTGTTCGTGATCGACCTGGTGATTTTGTTCCTCGGACTCAGCCACTGACCCGGCCGGGCTCAAGGCTTCCCGGGCTCAATGCGACGGCGATTCCGCCGGTGTCACCTGCAGCGCAATCTCCTCGGTTCCGCGGAGAATCGTGAGCGGCCAATGCCGCCCGATCCTGTCGCCCGTGAGCAGCTTGTGCAGCGCATCGATCGAGGCCACCGGCTGTCCGTCGAACTCGATCAGGACGTCCCCTTCCCGCAAGCCGGCGCTTGCGGCGGGACAGCCGGACGCCGTCGAGATTACCAGCACGCCGCTGGAAACCGGCAGTTGATGGAACCGGACGACGCGCCGGTGCAGCGGCACGTTTTGTCCGCCAAGGCCGATGTAGCTTCGCCGGATCTTGCCGTCCTTGATCAGCCACCCCGCGACTTGCTTTGCCGTGTCGATGCCAATGGCGAAACAGATTCCCTGCCCCGGAAGGATCACCGCCGTGTTCACGCCGATGACTTCGCCTCGTGAATTGACCAGCGGGCCGCCCGAATTGCCCGGATTCAACGCCGCATCGGTCTGGATGATGTCGTCGATCAGCCGGCCGGTTTTGGCGCGGAACGATCTTCCCAGCGCGCTCACGACCCCGGCCGTGACGGTGCACTGGAACCCGTATGGGTTGCCAATCGCGATGGCGAGCTGGCCGACGCGGGTCTCCCGCGATTCGCCGAGCCGCACCGGGTGGAGCTGCGGCGCGTAGACCCGCAGCACGGCCAGATCGGTGTCCGGATCGTCTCCGACGACGTACGCGTCCGGGCGGCGCCCGTCCGCGAGCACGATTTCGATTCTTTCGGCGCCGTGGACGACGTGGCTGTTCGTCAGCACAAATCCGTCGGGAGTGATGACGAACCCCGAACCGCTGCCGGCATGTTCGCCATTTCGCCGGCGCACCTCGATGTTCACCACCGAGGGGCCGACCTCGTCTGCGGCACGGACCACCGCCTTGGAATAGGCATCCAGCAGCGCGTCCTCTTCATGTGCTGCGGCCGGCGGCGTTGACGCCGTCGATTCGTGCTGAAGTGAAACCTGGGTTGCCCCGGCTTCTCCGCCAACTTCAAAATCTGCGCTCTTCATAACAATCTGCGTGGGCAGTTGAATGAAGTTGTACCGGTTTCGCGCGTTGTCAAACCGACCTTTGCCTCCGCCTGTTTTGATTGCGGTTTGCAGCGCGTTCGCTAAGGTTCGCTCGTGAAGCTCTCGGTCAAAAGCGATTACGCCGCCCGCGCCGTGCTTGGTTTGGCGCGGCATTATCCGACCGGCGCAGCGTTGCGTGTCGAAGACCTCGCATCCGGCCAGGGCGTGCCGGCAAACTATCTCGTCCAGATCCTCATCGAACTGAAGGCCCAGGGCATTGCAAAGAGTGTGCGCGGCAAGGAAGGAGGATATCTGCTGGCCCGTGCGCCGGCGGAAATCTCGCTCGGCGACGTGCTGCGCGCCGTTCATGGCGAAGTGTTCGACACGCCCGCATTAAGCGACCCGAACTGTGCGCCGGAACTCCGGGGCGCCTGGCAGAGACTCAAAGATGCGATGGACAAGGCCGCCGCCGGGATCACCTTCCAGCAACTGCTGGACGAAGGGGCCGACAAGGAAAAGATGTACTACATATGAAAAGCCAATCGATCTCCCGACGGCATTTCCTCAAAACAAGCGCCACCGCCGCGACTGCGATCGCCGCCACCTCGCCGACAGCCTTGTTGGCCGCGGGTCCCTACGGCGGCAATAGCATTCCTCTTGGCGTCCAGCTCTATTCCGTGCGCAAGGAATGCGCGAACGACCTGCCCGGCACCCTCGCGGCTTTGGCAAAGATGGGCTACAAAGGTGTCGAGTTCGCCGATTATTTCGGGCGCGATGCCGGATCACTGCGCAACCTGCTCGATAATGTCAGCCTCGCGTGTGTCGGTTCCCATATCCGGCCATTCGATTCGTTGCTCGGGGACAACCTGTCGAGAACCATTGAGTTCAATCGCGTGCTCGGCAATCGGACCCTGATCGTGCCCGAACTCCCGAAGAAATACACCGAGACCCGTCAGGGCTGGCGGGAGGCCGCCGACCTGTTCGGCGAATTGGCCGACAAATTGAAGCCGCACGGGATGCGAATTGGCTATCATAACGAAAGCACGGAATTCAAACCGCTGGACGGGGAGATGCCCTGGGACACCTTCTTCAGCCGGGCGAAGAAGGAGGTGGTCATCCAGCTCGACACCGGCAACGCGGCGGCCGGCGGCGCCGATCCCGTCGCTCTGCTGAAAAAGTATCCGGGTCGCGTCCTGAGCCTGCATGTGAAGGCCTTCTCGAAACTGAAACCCAATGCGCTCATCGGGGACGACGAACTGCCGTGGCAGGAAATCTTCAGTATCTGCGAGACCACCGCCGGTGTGAAGTGGTACATCATCGAATACGAAAGCGACCTTTACCCGCCGCTCGTCGCCGTCGAGAAATCACTCCAAGTCATGAGGCGCTGGGGGAAGTGCTGATTTCCTCCTGCGCGTTGGGGCTGGGGGGGCGGCCAGCCCGGAGCGGTTTTGAGGCTGCCGTTTCCGTCTTCAACCCTCCGCCCGTAAAACCGCCAGCGGCGGATGGCTCAGCACGCCGCGGCTCATCAGGAAACCCGCGATCACCGTTATGCCCGGCACAATCAGCAGGGCCAACAGCAGCGAAGCGAAGTCCGGCGCGAAGGGTGCGTGGAAAACAAACCTCGCCAGCGCCCAGGCGGCGAGCATCGCCAGCAGGAGACCGGTCAGCGCGGCCAGGAAGCCGAGCGAAAAATATTCCACCAAAAGGATTCTGTAAATCTGACCACGCGAGGCGCCGAGCGTCCGCAACAGGACGCTTTCCTGGAGACGCTGGTAGCGGCCCGTCATCAGCGCCGTTACCACCACCAGCAATCCTGTCAGCACGGTGAACATCGCCAGGAAGCGGATCACGAATGAGATTTTGCCGAGGATGGAATCCACCGTCTGCAGCACGAGCGTCAGGTCGATCGCGGAGACGTTCGGGAAGGCCTTGACGGTCTCGCGCTGCAGCCGCGCGGATTCCTCGCTCGAGTTGACGTGTGTCACCAGCACGTGCATGGCCGGCGCGCTCTCGAGGACCCCGCACGGGAACACGACAAAAAAGTTCGGCTGAATTCGCCGCCATTCCACCTCGCGCAGGCTCGCCACGCGGGTTGTGACCGGCACCCCTTGCACATCGAACACCAGTTCGTCGCCAAGCCCCACCTGCAGATCCCTGGCGATGCCCTGTTCCAGGGAGACAGGCACGACTTTCGTCCCATCGGCCACCCGCGAAACCCATTTGCCGGCGACGATTGTTTCGCCGTCCCGCAACTGATCGCGATAGGTGCTGCGATACTCGCGCCGGTAAGCCCAGCGCCGGCCGCGCCCCTGCCGGTCCGACATGATGGAATCCACGGGATGGCCCTTCACGGAACTCAGGCGCATTGTGATGATCGGTGTGTCATCCAGCACCGGTAGGTTCAGGGACCGAACCAGGGCAATCACGGCCTGTTCCTGGGAGGTCTGGATGTCGAACAGGACGGCGTTGGGGCGGTGTTGGCTCGTGGAGGTCGCCAGTTGCGCCAGCAACGTCCGCTGGACCGAATACAGGCTCATCATGAGGAATGTCCCCAGCCCCAGGGACAACAGGAGCGACAGCGTGCGGTTGTTCGGGCGGCTCAGATTGGCGATTCCCTGCCGCGCAGTGAACGGGAGTGTCGCCGGAATGAACCTCCGCGTCAGCCAGACCAGCGCCTTGGCCGTGACGGTCAGGATGCCGAACACCACTCCCAGCCCGATGGCGAATCCGAGCCCGACCCGCCAGTTGCGGCCTTGCAGGAGCGCGAAACCGGCGATGCCGCCGGCGAGGCACGCACCCACGAGCCAGCGCCATGGATCGGGGCGCGCACGGACTGGCTCGAAGGAAGCGCGGAGGGCGGCCAGCGGCGACACGCGCCGCACGGTCAGCAGCGGCATCAGGGCAAACAGCAGGCAGATCGTGAAACCGATGGCCATGGCGCGGCCGACCGCAGGCCACGCCGTGTGAAACTGGAACGTGAACGGGATAAAATCGGCCAGGACCCTGGGCAGGGCCGATTGGATGGCGATGCCCACGGCTCCGCCAAGCGCAGCGCCGAACAGGCCCAGCGCCGTCCCCTGGGCGAGATAAACCGCAAACGTCTGCGCGATGGAGCCTCCGAGACACCGCAGCACGGCCACAGTGCCCAGCTTTTGTTGAACGTGCACGTGGATGGCGCTCGCGATGCCGACGCCCCCCAGCAATAGGGCGATGAACCCAACCAAGTTCAGGAAATGGTAGAGGTTGTCCATCGAGCGCCCCAGCTCCCGTTTCCGCTCCTCCACCGTGTCGTGGCCGAGATGGAGTTTTTCCAGCTCGGGACGGATGCGCTCCACCAGCTTCGGCACATCCACGCCGGGACCGAATTTAAAATACACCCGGTAACGCGCCAGGCTCGCCGTCTGGATCAAGCCGGTGCCCGGCAGGTCCTCCATGGAAATGTAAACGCGCGGCGCGATGGTCGAAAGGGCGACCGTTTCACCGGGGACCTTCTCCAGCCGGCCGACGATCCGCGCCGTCAGCTTGCCCACGCGGATCGGGTCCCCGGCCTTTGCATCGAATTGCTGGAGGAGGGATTCTTCAACCAACGCGCCGCCGCCGCGCCGGAAATCAACCGCCGCGCTGACCGGTTCGGTATCCAGCTTTCCATAGAACGGGAAGCCGCCGCTCAACGCGCGCACCTGGACCAGCCGCGTGCTCCCGGTGCGCGGGAGGTAAATCATGCTGGAAAAGGACACCTCGCGGGATTGCTCGCCTCCGAGCCCTTCCAGCCAACGTGATTCTTCAGGCGTGAAGTCGTCGCGCGAGTTGATGACGAGGTCCGCGCCGAGGAGGGCTTTGGTCTGCTCTTCGATCGCCTGCTCCAGGTTCCGGCCGAGGGAGCCGATGGCGGCCAGCGCTGCGATGCCCAGGACGATGGAACAGGAAAACAGCGCGAGCTTTTTGCGGCTGGTCCGGCTGTCGCGCCACGCCATCCGCCACGTCCAGGCCGAGCAGAAATGGCCGATGAAACCGCGGCGAAGGCTTGAGTGGCTGACGGTCATCGGCTTTGTCCGGAGAACGAGATCAGGCCCGGCGGATCAGCGGTCCGGGCTGTGACGGTGCGAAGGTCACGCATGGCGAGGTCACTCTCCGGCGATGATCCTGCCGCCTTTGAGTCGGATGCTGTTCCGGGCACGCTTCGCAAGGTCGAGATCGTGCGTGACGAGCACGAGGGTGGTGCCTGCCTCGGCGTTCAGCGCGAACAGACTGTCGATCACCACACGTCCGGTTTCGGCATCCAGGTTGCCGGTGGGTTCATCCGCGAAGAGGATCTTGGGCCGGTTGATGAAGGCGCGCGCCAGTCCGACGCGCTGTTGCTCCCCGCCGGAAAGCTGGGCCGGATAATGCGAGAGTCGTGCGCCCAGCCCGACGCGATCGAGCAGGGCGGTCGCCTGCGGGCGCGCGCCGTTTTGCCCGCGCAATTCCAGCGGCACCATCACGTTCTCGAGTGCCGTCAGCGTCGGGATGAGTTGAAAAATTTGAAAGACGAAGCCGACCACCTCGCCGCGGAGGCGCGCGCGGCCGTCTTCATCGAGCGCGCCAAGCTGGACGCCGTCGAGGCGCACCTCGCCCGAAGTCGGCAGGTCAAGGCCCGCGCACAAGCCGATCAATGTCGTCTTGCCGCTGCCGGAGGGGCCGACGATGGCGCACGTGGAGGCGGCCGGCAGCGAAAAGCTGACATCGTCCAACACCGTCAGCGTGCCGTCCGCGTTCGGATAGCGCTTCGTCAGTCCGCGAACATCCAGTATCGTGGGTGGATTCACCGTCTTCTCAATACATCAGGCGACCGCGAGGTGAAAGCGGATATGTTGGAGACTGCCGATTCAGAGGGCCGCCAGAGGGAAGACGGAGCAACAGTGAGGGACTGGAGCGCTGCTGACCCCTGCCGCAGTGACGCGGGGCTTCCGGGCCTGCCGCCTCTCCAGTCTTCGAAACCGGCGCTCGCGTTTCCCGATTTCATCACGCAACAGGGCCTCCGCCGACCAGCCCCATTGCCGGGCGGATTGGGCGAGTGAAAAAAGTTCTGCGGCCAGCTTCGCCCGGCTGAGGGTCCGCTTTCCGGCGGTCTCTGGAATCAGATTGGCCTTGCGGGCCTTTTTGATCAGTTTCTCCGCTCGCAGCAGCGCCGGCAGATGCTTCGGGATGCCGTCCAGGGCCGAGGACCGCGCGTGCCGGGTGCCCAGCTTTTCCGCGCGCTTGATCTTCTCCCAATTGGCCCATACCTGGTCCACGTTCTTGACTTTGATGTTCCCAAAAACATGCGGGTGCCTCCGGGTCAGCTTGTCGGTGATGCGGCGAGCCACCTTCTCGAAATCAAACGCACCCCGCTCTTTGGCCAGTTGACAGTGAAAAACCACCTGCAGCAGCAGATCGCCCAGTTCCTCCTCCAGCTCGTGATCGTCGCCCGCCTCAATGGCGTCCATCAACTCATAAACTTCCTCCACCGCGTGCCAGCGCAGGGACAGGTGGTCCTGCTCGCGGTCCCACGGGCAGCCCCGAGGCGAACGCAAGCGAGCCATTACCTTGAGAAGGTCGTTAATGGCGGGCTTGTGTTTCATTTCAAGAGAAGAACATCCAACATCGAACCCCCAACTCCGAACATCCGATGAAGCGGAGCCAACACCTGGACGTTGGGCGTTCGATGTTGGATGTTCAATGTTCCCTCAGAGGATCACCAAATTGTTCCGATGCACCACTTCCACGCGCTGCAATTTCCGCGCCTTGATTTCGTCGGAACCGAAACCCGCAATCCCCCGCGCAAACTCGGTTCCATCCAGATCACAAATGCGTACTACTTCGCCGGCGTCGAAATCCCCCTCGCACCGGGCCACCCCCGGCGGCAACAGGCTCTTTCCGCCTTCGCGCAGGGCTTTCTTCGCCCCCACGTCCACAAAAAGCGCGCCATGGGGATAATGAAAGAACGCGATCCAGCGTTTGCGCCCCTGCAATTTGGCGGGTCGCGGCACGAACAGCGTGCCTTCCTCGTTGCCCGAAATCACCCGCGCCAGCACGCCCTTTTTTTTCCCGGACGCGATCACCAGCGGGATGCCGGACCGGACCACGATTTTCGCCGCCTCGATCTTGGAAGCCATCCCGCCCACCGCCGTCGCGCTGTCGGTGCCGCCCGCCATCCTCTCCACGCGCGCGTCAATCCGCTCGATGGTGGACAGGGTTCTGGCGTTGGCCTTTCCAAAATTCTCGATCACGCCCTCGGCGGTCGTCAGAATGACCAGCAGATCCGCCGGGAGCAGCGATGCCACCAGCGCCGAGAGCTTGTCGTTGTCGCCGAATTTCAGTTCCGTGATCGAGACCACGTCGTTTTCATTGATGATGGGAACGACGTTGCGGCCCAGGAGCGTGACCAGGGCGTTGCGCGCGTTGAGATGGCGTTCGTGGTGTTCAAGATCCTCATGCGTGAGCAACACCTGGGCGACCGCCAGGCCGAAGGCGCCGAACAACTTTTCATACGTCGCCATGAGCCGCGATTGGCCGACGGCGGCGCAGGCCTGCAATTCGGCGATCTCCACGGGCCGTTTCTCATAGCCGAGCGCGCCCATGCCGGCGCCGACCGCTCCGGAAGTTACCAGCACCAGTTCCTTGCCGGCCTTGCGTTGCTCGGCGATCTGCCTGACCAGTTGCTCCAGTTGCTCCAAGTCCGGCTGCTTCCGGCTGTCGGTCAGGACACCGGTCCCGAGTTTCAGCACGATCCGCGTGACATTCTTGAGCAACTCGCGTCGCATGGGGACGAAATTAGCGGGCCGAAGCGAAAAGGTAAAAGGCAAACTTCCAACAGCTTACGGGCTGCGGTGCCGTCGTCCCGTTTCATCCCCCCGATTCGCCCCCAAGTCTGTGGCCAGCCCGCGCTTGCAATCCTCCCGGCCCGGCCCCATGCTGAATCCACTGATCGAGTCCCGGACACCTCGGGGCTGACGTGAAGGAATGAGCACATTGCCTGAAAACGAGCTGGACCTCGAGAAACTCTTCCTGCCCGCCTGGGCGCAGGAGCCATCCTCAGCCAAAAATTACGCCCAGTATGCGGGCGGCGACGCACGGCCTGAACGCAGTGACGAATGGCGCGGCCGCAGGCCTTTCCGGCGCGAAGGAGCTCCCAATGAACGGCCGCCCGGCGGCCGCCCGCGGGGGGATCGCCAGGGCCAACCCCGGCCTGACGGTGACAGAAGAAATCTCGACCGGAACCGATCCGGCCCACGTCGCGAGGAACCGCGCGAACGCCACGAACCGCCGCCGCCCCTGCCCGAAATCAATGTGTCGTTCATCCCGGACGAAAGAGGAGTCGAGTCCCTGGCCCGCCAGATCAAGACCACCGGCCGGGCCTACCCGCTGTTTGACATCGCTCGGTTGATCCTCCAGAAGGCGGAACGTTACTCGATCACCTTCAGCGTCGTGAGGAAGCCCGACGGCAAGGTCGCCCAGCCCCTGTTCGCCTGCGCCCTCGACGACACGCTGTGGCTGTCCGAGGACGAGGCCGTCCAGCACGTGCTGAAGAATCATTTCTCCACCTTCTACCAGACCGAACGCACCGCCACCGAACCGCCGAAGGGCAAATACACCTTTGTCGCGCAATGCGGCTTGAGCGGGGTGGTCCTCGGCCCCCCAAACCACCACGATTACCAGAATCAATTGCGCAAGCTGCACGCGGAGCGGTTTTCCCGCATGCCGTTCGAGGCGTTCAAATCGCGCGTCCGAATCGTCCGGGATGAGGAGGTGGTGAAGAAGTGGATTGACGATCAAAGTTGGAAGACGGAATTCGTATGTTTGAACACGCCCGAGCCGCTCCGTCTCGCGAACCGCGAAGCCGTGGAAAAACACTTCCGCGAACTCCACAAGGACAACATCATCAAGTCCACCGACTTGCACACGCTCACCGGAACGGCCGCCCGGGGGCTGCGAAGCCCCGAACTCGCCCGGCTCGTGCGCCTCTCGTCGGAAGACCAACGGCGGTTTCCGCTGCAGATCGCCACGGTGCTCAGCCAGCAATTCACCGGCCAGGGCCTCCAATTCTTCAAGGTCAACCGCGCCATCACCCACGTCTGCGTCGCGCGACCGCACTTCCTCGACCTCGAAACCACCCCGGTTTCAGACGGGATCCGGCGGATCGTCGATTTCATCAACACGCATCTCAAGTGCACCCGGAGTCGCCTCGTCGAAGCCCTGGTGCCGGCCGCTTCAGAGCCCCGCCCCCAATCACCTGACAGCAGGAAGCCGCCGGAAGCAGAATCTCCCGCCGCCCCCCCGCCGGCTCCTGAGACTGAACCGGCTTCTGCGGCGACGGCGCCCGTTCCTTCGCCCGCCGCGCCCGCCGCGCCCGCCACGCCCGCCGAACCGACACCGGAAGAAACTGCCGTGGTTGCCGATTTGCATTGGCTGATTCACGAGGGCCATGTGATCGAGTTCGCCAACGGGATTATCGAGACGGCCAAAAAACCCGCACCCAAACCGCCGAAACCGGAGGCCAAGGCGGAAGCGAAATCCTCCGCGCCGGTCTCCGCGGAGGGCAACTCTGCGCCCGCTTCCCATGAAATTGGTGGGGCCGACCTGCCGATCGGCCCGGACGCGCAGCAGCGCGTCCCTACCCAGTCCATGGTTGGTGAACAGGTCCAAAAGGATCAGGCATCTACCGTCGAAGCCGAGCCGACCGCGAACACAGAACCCGCCTCTGCGGACTCCATCTCACCCCAATCGAGCGCGGAGGTTCCGGCCCCCGCCGAGAGCGACCCGACCCCGGCTCCTGCCGCGCCCGAAACGCAAGTCAATACCGATACGCCTGCCGCCCCTGCCGAATCGCATTCCTGATTCACGGAATCGGCACAGCCGCTGAAATAACTTTCGATCCGCGCCGCAAGACCGGGTTACGCCGCGGCCAGGGCTTCATCCAGCACCACCAGTGCCCTCCTGGCGGGGAGCGAGTCCCCGGGACCGAGAATATTCCTCAGCACCACGTTGGCCGGATGGAAAACATCCTCCGTGAAGTAAACCCGCAACTGATAGCCCACCTGGATGGCTCGCTGGATGAGCGACATGGCCTCGAGAGCCCGCCTATTTCGCCGCAGCCGCCATCTCGCGCGGCAGCCCGGCGAGCTTTCCATAGCCCCAGCGCAACATGCGCTCGGTGGTTTCCCAAGAAATGCACGCGTCGGTGATCGATACTCCGTAACGCAGCTCGGCCAGGTTCCGGGGAATCGGCTGGTTCCCTTCATGCAAATAGCTCTCGATCAATATGCCGATGAGCGAGGTGGTGCCGGCCAGGCGCTGCTCGACGAGGCTGTGCCACACGTCCTCCTGTCGCGTGGGCTGTTTGCCCGAATTGGCGTGGCTGCAATCCACCATCAGCACCGGCGGCAAACCGGATTCCACCAGCCTGGTCTCCGCTTCGCGAATGCTTTCCGCGTCGTAATTGGTCTGCTGCCGCCCCCCACGCAGGACAATGTGACCGTCCGGATTCCCGGTGGTGCGCACAACCGCCGTAAACCCCTCCTGATCGATGCCCAGAAAACTATGCGACGTGCGCGCCGAACACATCGCGTCCACCGCGATTTGCATGCTCCCGTCCGTCGCGTTCTTGAACCCCACCGGCATGGAGAGACCACTCGCCAGCTCGCGGTGAGTCTGGGATTCCGTCGTCCGCGCCCCGATCGCCGCCCAGGTGATCAGGTCGGCCGTGTACTGGGGAATGATCGGATCCAGAAACTCGGTGGCTGCCGGCAGCCCCATGCCGGTAATATCCAGCAACAGGCGCCGCCCAATCCTCAAACCCGACCCGATGTCCTGGGTGCCGTCGAGCTGGGGATCGTTGATCAACCCCTTCCACCCGATGGTCGTCCGCGGCTTTTCAAAATAAACACGCATGACGATCTCCATCCGGTCCGCGAACTCCTTGCGGAGCGCATTCAACCTGCCTGCATACTCCAGCGCGCCCCGCACATCATGAATGGAACACGGCCCCACCACCACCAGCAGGCGCGGGTCCTGGCGCCGCAGGATGCGGGTGACCGCCTCGCGGCCATGCGCCACCGTGGCGCTCAAGGCCTCGCTGATGGGCAGTTCGGCTTTGATTGTGGCGGGCGACTGAAGCCTCACAATCTCCCGAACGCGCAGATCGTGGGTGCAAAACATCAAACCCATTGTACCCGCCCGCCGCGCCAATGAAAGTCCAATCGCCGCCTCAAACGATTCAAGCTGGCCTCGGAACGTTCCCTGCGGAATACTGATTCCAGGTCATGACCAACGAAATCCTGAACGCGAATCAAAAGGCGCTCAAAATCAATCTCGACGCCAAACGTTACGGCACCTTCGCCGAAATCGGGGCCGGACAGGAGGTGGCCCGTTGGTTCTTTCATGCCGGCGGCGCCGCGGGCACGGTCGCCAAAACCATTTCGGCGTACGACATGGCCGTGAGCGACGCGGTTTACGGCCACGCCGACCGCTACGTCAGCCGCCAGCGCCTTCGCGCCATGCTCGACCATGAATACGCCCTGCTCGTCGAGCGGCTCGACAAATCGCACGGCGACCGCGTCGCCTTCTTCGTCTTCGCCGATACAGTGGCCACGCGCAGTTTCAGCCGGCATGAGGAAGGCCACGGCTGGCTCGGCGTCCGCTTTCAAACCGAACCTCGTGCTCCATTCTCCGAAATCTTCATCCACGTGCGGATGCTCGACAACGAGAATGCCCGCCAGCAGGAGGCGCTCGGCATCATCGGCGTCAACTTCATCTACGGAGCGTTCAACCTGTACCAGAACCCCGAGGCCCTCATCGGCACGCTCCTGGATCATCTGACCTGGGAACGCGTGGAGGTGGACATGATCCAGTTCGGCGGGCCCGCCTTCGCGCGCGTGGACAACCGGCTCATGGCGCTGCAACTGGTCCAACAAGGCCTGACCGAAGCCGCGATGTTCACCGCCAGGGGCGAAGCGATTCAATGGTCCGAAGTCTTTTACAAAAAACCCGTCCTGGTCCAGCGCGGCAGCTTTCATCCCATCACCAATGCCACGCTCGATGTGCTCGAACGCGCGCAGGAACAGTTCGCACAGTCGCCCCGGATCCAAGGCGAGGAACCGGTCGTCCTGATGGAAATGACCCTGCGCCATCTGCGCATGGGCGAATTCATCGATGAAAAGGATTTTCTGGCCCGCGCCGACACCCTCAGCGTGCTCGGCAAAACGGTCTTGATCTCCAATTTCCTCCGGTTCCATCGCCTCGCCGGCTACCTGGCGGGCTACACCAATCGCCCCATCGCCCTCGCCCTCGGGGCGTCGAAGCTGAAGGAGATCTTCGACGAAAGCCTCTACAACAACAGCGAAGGTGGCATCCTCGGCGGCCTCGGCCAGCTTTTCAAGAACTCCGGGCGGCTCTATGTTTATCCCAGTCTGAATTTCGAGACCGGCGAACTGGTCACGGCGGAAACCTTCCCCGTCGCGCCGCAGCTCAAACACGTTTACGCGTACCTGCTGGAAAATCATTTCATCGAGGGAATCCGCAACTTCAACAAGGACGCCGTGCGGATCCGCTCGCACGACATCCTGGATCAGATCCAGGCCGGCGATGCCTCCTGGCAAAAACTCGTCCCCCCGCCCGTGGTCGAAATCATCCGGCGCGACGGATTGTTCGGCTGCGGCAAGTCGTGACCCCGACTCGGAACACGGACCGCCGCCCCGCAGGACAAACCCCGCCATCCGCCGGACAGTCGCTCAAGCGCGGCGCTCATATTGAGCGAGCGCACGCACATGAGGCCAAACAATTCGCCCGAGTGCTCGTAGCGGCAGGGGGTCGTATTCCGCCAAGCGCAATCGGAGGTCACGGTAACTGCGCGACAATCAAGCTGCGGCGGCGAAAGTAACTTTCAGGCCGAGCGCGGAGAGAACTGAATTCAAACTCGACAATCGTGGGTTTCCGTCGCGCGAAAAGAGCCGATACAAACTCTCGCGGTTCAACTTGCTCAACTCCGCCGCGCGGGCCACGCCGCCTTGGGCTTCGACAACGTCTCGGAGTCCAACCAGAAAAACCTCCGGCCCTTCCTCGTAGCAGGCAGTGAGATATTCCGCCGCCTGTTCGGGGTCATCCAGCTTCTTACGCAGAATTCTTTTGTAACTCACAGTTTTCATGACTCACTCACTTTGAATTCTTGCCAATACTGTTTTGCCAGCCGGATATCCCGGTCTTGTGTCCGCTTGTCGCCACCGCAGAGCAGCACCACCAGCGTCCGGCCTCTCTGCCCAAAATAGACCCGATAGCCCGGCCCGTAATCCACTCGCAACTCGGAGACGCCTTCGCCAATCGATTTGCAATCGCCCAGGTTGCCCTGACGCACGCGCGCTAACCGCGCCAGCACCCGTGCCACAGCCCGCTTGTCGTCCACATCGTCCAGCCAAACCTCAAATGGCACCTGGCCATCTTTGGCGCGAAACGCGACGACTTCTGTGGGCGTCACCAGCACCGGAATACTGTAGCTTTTAAGCTACTAAGCGTCAAGTGGAAGAGCGCGTCTCTATTGCCGGTCCCGCCCAGACACGCACAGGCGGGATCACGACCGCCGATGATGAGCATGGTGTGCACTTTGATCTTCTCGGCGTCTTGTCGGTGTTGTCCTTGTCGCGGTAGGTGAGCCAAAGAGTTCGCCCGGCAGCTCGCAGCAACAACAGGCGCCGCATTTCGCGCAGCGCAACGGCGAGCGAATCGGAAGAAAATCAGTCCGCCTCCAGTTCCTGGGCGGTTGTTTTGGCCTATGCGCGACGTTCTTTGATCGACGCCAGAATATCCGCTACGACCTCGCCTTTCGGCTTCGCTCCGATGTTGCCTTTGCCGTGCAAACGCACGCTGACGTTGCCGGCTTCCATGTCGCGACCGCCGATGACGAGCATGGTGTGAACTTTGGC
Source organism: Limisphaerales bacterium (assembly GCA_003159675.1). Lineage (GTDB taxonomy): Bacteria > Verrucomicrobiota > Verrucomicrobiia > Limisphaerales > BOG-1460 > BOG-1460. Next base: position 19,665 of record PLQC01000009.1, on the reverse strand, counting down.
TTTTTCGGCGTCCTGAATCTTGCCGTTGATCTTGTTGGTGGAGTAATCGGCCTCGCAACGCACAAAATGGGCGCGCAGTTCGTTCACGATGCCTTGGGCATAGTTCACCAGCGGCTCCTCATCGCCCAGCGTGAGGACGCGGACCTGCTCGGGCGCAAGCCAGAGCGGGAAGTTTCCGGCGTAATGCTCGATCAAAAAGCCGATGAACCGTTCATGCGTCCCCAGCGGCGCGCGATGGATGCACAGCGGTGTCTTGTCCGTATTGTCCTTGTCCCGATAGACCAAGCCGAAGCGTTTGGGCACGGCGAAATCCACCTGGTTGGTCGCCAGCGTGAATTCGCGGCCGATGACGCTCCAGACCTGCACGTCGATCTTCGGGCCGTAAAACGCCGCTTCGTTCGGCACTTCCACGAAAGGGATCTTCGAATCGATGAGGGTCTTGCGAACCATGTCTTCGGTTTGCTTCCATAGCTCCGGTTCGTTGACAAATTTGGCGTTGTCGCCGGTCAGGCGGGACGGATCGTGCGTGCTGAAGCGCATCACATACTTTTCGATTCCGAAAATCTTGAAATATTTCAGGTACATTTCGTTCACCGCGTTGAACTCGGCGGCGAACTGCTCCGGCGTGCAATAAATGTGCGCGTCGTTCATGTTCAGCGACCGGACGCGCATGAGGCCGAACAACTCGCCCGACTGTTCGTACCGATAGCACGTGCCATACTCCGCCAGGCGCAGCGGCAGATCGCGGTAACTGCGCGGCTCCGCCGCAAAAATGCGGTGATGATGCGGGCAGTTCATGGCCTTGAGGTAGTAACGCTCGCTCCCCGAATCTTCGGCCAACACAGGCTCGCGGGATGGGTGGGGAGCGCGCGCGTCCCGCGTGCTCTCCTCGGCGTCGCGCCGAGGAGCCTCCGGCGTCCAAAGCCACGGATAACTCTTATCTGGTTTTGCGACGCCCGTATCCCACGGATTTCTGCAAATATAGTGAAATTTCTCTTCCAAATCCGCGTCGCTGCGAAGGATGCGGTCAAAGGATTCCTTTTCCCAAACTGGATTTCCTTTCGTCCCCTGCGCTTTGCTTATTTCGTGCGCGGTGAACGACTTTATCGAATGCAAAATCTCTGACAGCAACCAAAATACCGGCTTTCCCTCCTGATCCTGTTCTTTGATTTGCGGCTCAAAAAGCAGATGCACATGGTCGGGCATGACGCACGCGGCATAAAGCTCATAGCGCCGCTGTTCATTCATGAACAACAGACTCTTCAAAACAAGATCGCGGGCGGGCGGTGAAAGCGGATGCCGCCCGACGGTGCTGAACGTAACCATGTATTTGGCCCATGGACGTTCAAAGTGTGGAAGCGGGCGTCTGGAATATTTCACACCGCTCGATGTTTCCGGCGCGACGCCGGAAACGGCACGCGGGACGCGCGCGCTCCCCTTTTCATCGTGTTCGCGCAATTCCATCGGCGGGAACATTGACTCTTTATAGAGAATCGGCAGGTGCCCGCTGGTCAGGTACATTTTCTCCTTGGCGATGTGCGGGGTCTTCACCCGCACATACCCGGCTTGGAACTCGGTTTCCTTCGCCAGTTTTTCCAACTCCTCGAGGATCGCCGTGCCCTTGGGCAGCCAGAGCGGCAAGCCCGGACCAACAAACTCCGTGTCGATGGTGAACAGCCCCATCTCCTGGCCGATTTTACGATGATCCCGGCGCTTGGCCTCTTCGATCATCGTGAAATAGGCTTCCATCTCGGTCTTGTTCTTGAACGCGGTGCCGTAGATGCGCTGGAGTTGCGGGTTGCGTTCGTCGCCCTTGTAATAGGCGCTGGCCGCGGTGGTGAGCTTGAAGGCGCCGATGTTGCCGGTGCGCATCACGTGCGGGCCGGCGCAGAGATCGACAAAGTCTCCGTTCTTGAAGTACGTGATCTGCTCGCCCTCGGGAATGTCCTCGAGGTTGCCGATCTTGAACTTGCTCGGGTTGTCTGGACGCTCGGTCAATCCGCCTAGCCGGCCGCTCTGCGCGTCTTTGATCGCCTCCTCGCGCGTGACGACGATCTTCTCGAACGTGCGGTTGGCCTTGATTTCCTTTTTCATCTCCTCCTCGATCTTCGGAAAATCTTCGGGCGAGATGCGGTGCGAAAGTTCGACGTCGTAGTAGAAGCCGTTTTCGACCGGCGGCCCGGCGGCGAACTGGGCGTCGGGCCAGAGGCGCAGGATGGCCGTGGCCATCACATGCGCGCAGGAATGGCGGAGCCGGTCCAGATCGGTCATCTTCGCGCGGTCGTCGAGAGTTTTGCGTTCGTTTTCCATAAACTAAAAAGGGAAACCACAGATGGACACAGATGAACACAGATGGAGACGAGAAGATGACGGAAGGCGACACTGTCCCGCTTGCTCCTGCCTTAAGAATCTGTATCTATCTGTGTCCATCTGTGGTTTCAATTCGTTCCTGATAAACAAAAACGCCTCGACTTGGGCGGTTCGAGGCGCTGGCGTCCACGGCGTTTCCATGGACGCTAAATCGTCGTCGTGTTCCTGCGAACGAACATGCCCGGATCGTAGGGAAAACAACGGCGTTTTGCAAACCGATTTTCCACTGTGGCGGCCCTCGGGAGGATGCCGCCGTTCCTTTCCCCGCCGGACGCAATCAACCGGGCAGGCGGGGTTGGCGCCGCCCGCCGGGCAAGATGGCGGCTCCCGCAGCCTGAGAGCGCGGCCCATTGACGTTAGTGTCTTCGGCGGCCGGTCCGGACCTCGTAGAGATATTGGATCAAATCGGAAGAGCGGCTGCGCTTTTCAATTTTCCCCGAATTCATCAAATCGACTCTCTCATCGTAAAGTTTTGCGATTTCGGCATAGTCGAGCCAGCAGGCATCGCAGCTCGGGCATTCATGCACGTGAACATGGCTGCCGGAGGACAGAAGAACCCGTTTGAGCGGGATCCCCTCGCATCTCGGACAATTTCGCGCGCCCAAGGCATCCACATCGATGCTCGGGTCAGCGCGGCGTCGAACCGCACATCTCGACCGTGAGCCCAGCGCAGGTGTTGTTCTAGCTTCTTGGCGGCGAGGACTGTGGCGTCGCCTTCAATCTGGAGTTGGCGGGATTTGTCGAACGTCTGCTGGAGGTCGGCGGGTGTAACGTCGATTTTTCCATCGCGTTGTCAAAATCCAGCGTTCTGGTGACGGCGCATTTGACTTCGTCGCAGGTTAAGGAATTGCTTCAACGGCTGATTGAAAACCGAGCAAATCCAACTTTTTCTATTGAGGTTTTCAGGGGTTAATTTACTTGCACTTTACTTGCACATTGTCGTAAGTGCTTGATTTATAATGGAGCGGGTGAAGGGAATCNNTGGCGCTGGGCCAGTCCTCTGACACCCGCCCCTGTTTGGCCTCGGCGGAATAAGCCGCCAGGCGCGCTTGCAGGTTGGGCAACAGCGGCACACGGCGGGCGCAAATTTTTCCAACGGCGTCAGGAACTTTCAGGCAGCCTTCCGGTTCGGCCACCATGACCCACCAAAGGCGGACAATTTCCTCGGTGCGGACGCCGGAAAAGGCTTTGATTTCCAGCGTCGGGCGAAGGATCGGCTCGTCCTCCGCTGCCAGAATCGCCCGCATTTCCTCCGGTGAATAAATGTCGTAGGGCTGGAGCAAAGCAATGGCCTCCTGCTCTGAAGTGATCTGGCTGCGGGGGTCGCGAAAGTCCGTCGTGGCGGCGGCGGCGTGGAGAATGCCATGCGGCAAAAATCCTTTTTCCTGCGCAAAATTGTAAAACGCAATGAGGCCCTTGCGGTGGTTGTTTTTGTTGCGGGCGCTGCCGCCGAGACCCGCCAAGTACGCGTCCATCTGCGGCGTTTGAATCGCGCTGATCAAGCCGGGAAAAGCTGTGACGAAATTACCCACATAGCGTTTTACGTCGCGCAAGTGGTAATGCCCCACCCCGCGTTTGGTGAGGTGCTCCAAGTATTCCACATAGACACTTTCAATGGCCGCGCCGTGGCGGACCCGTTGGCCGTGGGCGTTGTAAAAATCCACCGCTTCCTCCAGCGAACCGGTTTTCAGCCGCTGCTGAAGCTCGGCGTATTTCCGGCAAACCTCGTCCACTTCCAAGCCGAGCGACTGGCTTTTCACTTGGGCCAGGGTGTAAATGCGACGGTCTTTTTCGGTAAAGTACTGGGCGCGGGAGCCGTCGCGATGCAAACGCCCGGCAATTTCTCTGGCTAAAGCCTTCGCCTTTTCCGGCGTATTACGGCGCTGCAAAATCCGCCGCTTGCCTTCGTAGTGGGCAACCTGAAAAGACTGGTAGGTTTTGAATTCCGGGGCGCTGGCCGCACTGTTTGAATCGGCTGCCGCTGGCTTTGAGCCTGTCCTGATGGTGACAGGCGCGGCGATAATGGAAATCGTCACCGAGCCGACTGTGACGGTCGCAAACGGTTTCTTCTCGCTGGATGGAACACCAATCTCCATAGGTAGTTTTACCGGGGGTTGGTGTCGGCGCAACCAACACGGGTGATTTTTCCTTGGAAAAATTGTCCAAGTGCGCGTGTGCGGGAAAGACAAGGCAGGGCTGGGAAAAGACAACTGGCCTGGAGCATGTCAGGCAGCGGGAAGCGCCGGCCTGATGCAAAACTGATGCAAAATGTGAGAAACCCCTTGTAATACTTGGAGCGGGTGAAGGGAATCGAACCCTCGTCTCAGGCTTGGGAAGCCCGCATTCTACCATTGAACCACACCCGCGCTCCGAATGCAGCCACCAGTAGCATAAACCAAAATGTGTCGCAACTGCTCTTTTGGCCAGGCGCGACTTGCCTTGGCCGATATTCGACCGCAGACTGCCCGACGCGAATGAACCCTTTGGATCAGAAACGCATGAGTTGCCCCGCGTGCAGCCGCGCCTTGACGGAAAAGCAGGCCGGCAGCGTGTCCCTCATCGTTTGCCAAAACGGTTGCGGTGGCGTTTGGTTTGATGCACTGGAATTGGATCGCGTGGACGAGGAAAGCGAGGCGGTCGGCGAACTGTTGCTCCACATCGAACGCGACATTCGCTTCCTTCTGCCGAATCAGGCTTTGGTGCCCTTCGATACATGGGTGGCCCAAGTCTGGCCGGATTGCCGGATGCCAATCCTGTGTGGCGGCCACAAGCGGAAATACTGTTTGGAGGGTGTTCGCCACGGGGATTATCGCGTTTCCGTCCGACACCGCCAGCGCGCCACCGGGCAGGAAGTCGTTCTGAATATCAACTAATGCGACCATGAACGATCTGGTGAAATCCGTCAGGGCTGCAGGCGGCAGCGGCGTGGTGGGCGTCTTTCTGCCTTTAGATCCTGGAAGCACCGACAAATTGGCCAAGCTGGGCAAGATCGTTTTCGATTTCGGAATGTTTTGGTTCAAGGGACAACGCATCGCGACTGGCCAGGCAAATGTCAAAGCCTACAACCGACACCTGCGCAACCTCATCCATACGGGGCGCGCGAAGCCTTCATGGATTGTTTCTCACGAACTGGCATTGGATGAAACCCCGGACGCTTACAAACATTTCGACGCGTGCGACCAGGGCTGGACCAAAGTAATACTGCGTCCCAATGGCGTTCAGAGGAGTGCAAAGAGACAGAGCTTTCAAAGGAAACTTTTACACAAGGAATCCTTGCACGCGCATTAGATTCATAAAAACAACGGACTTTTTTTGCTGCGAAGCCGAATTGTGTGACATGTTTGCGGCCGAGAATAGGAGAACCCGGATGTTGTCATCCGGGTTCAACGATTTGGAAGTTCTCCCTAATTCTTGTAGTCCCAGCCTTTGCGAATGAATTGGGATTCTGTGGCCCAATCGTTTTCTTGCCCTCCTGAGGCCGTCCAATCGCGCCTCAATTCGCTTTCAAGCGCAGGATTCCAGCTTGGGTGTGTCTTGCCGTAGTGCGAACGTGCTCCATAACCGAAGCGATAAGCAGGCTCAATCTTTTCGTAAACAGGCTCGCCGCGCGGCGGAATGGGCTGGGCGCCGGAGGCTTGTTTCACCGTATCCTTGACATTTTGATTGGTTTCGGGCTGCTTTCCGCCCAGATCATGCTTGGTTTGATCCCAGTCGCGTTTGAACGCGGCCTTCACTTTGTCCCAGGCGGTATCGTTATCGGTTGTCCACCAGACGGGGTTTTTATAAGTATTCATAGTCTGTTCGTTTTAGGTTTCATTGTTTGTTGCATTTCTCATTTGCCGCGTCGGGCTAGAAAGAACCCGATTAAGGCCCCTATTCCAATTGCGAAACCAGCAGTTTTGTAGGGGTTTTCCTTCACGAAATTGTCGGCTTGTTTGAGTTTGTCCTGCAGCGCGTTCTCGGCATCCTCGACAGCATCGCCTACGGTTTCTAGGAGGTCGTTAAGCTTGTTTCGAGCTTCACTTAGGTTGCCCTCGGCAATATGGCTCGTGGCTCTGACCAAAGCTCTGGCAGGCTTCTTCAAATTTTCGTGATGATGCGACGATGCTTTTTTGGTTTGCTCATATATTTTCCTTTCGACGGTCCGTATATCTGAATTGATTTCACATTGACAGATCAAGCAGCCGGTCCCATTTCTGAGACCGGTCTTCAATTGCTCTTTTCCGTTCCCCACCACTTTACGATTTAAGGCATGGGCCGCTATGGGGTGAAACCCCCGTAGAAGAGTTGTTGTCTTGGGCAGGCCGGCTGAGGCGTCGCCCATGAGTTTAGGCATAATAAGGCCGCAATTCCGGGCTTATTTTTCCGACGATCAATGACTGCTCGATGGTGGTGACATTGAAGTCGCCGGCTTCCGTCAACCGCTTGACTTCACCGGCATTGAGCACGGCGATAGGCAACCCATCGCGAAGGAGAATGCGGTTAGCCGTGATCGCCGTAACGCGAGGGCCGGAAGTGAGAATGCCGAGCAGGTTCAAAGGATCCGCCGCATTGATGACGATCAGTTCGCCCGCGGAGGCGGCCCTGCGAATCGAGCGCAACAAGCCAATGGCCTCCGGCAGGGCGAATTGCTCACCGCTGGCGCCCGTGATGAAGTGTCCGCCGCGAATTTCACCGCGCGCCTCCAGCCGCCGGTAAACGCGGCCCAGTTCGTACCACGAAACGCGCAATGATTCCCGTTCCAACAAGCGCCGGAACACTATCCCGTAACGACGCAACAAAACGCGGGCGAATGTTTCGACGGCTTCGTCGCTGGCCCGGAGAAAATCTTCCCCGGCTTCCGGCGTCGAAGCCGGCGGCTTCCGCAGCAAAGACCAGCGCCCGGCAAATTCAACGCTGGTCACCGTCTTGTGTCGCCGTTTGCGTTCTGGTTCGGCGAACGGAGCGCGTTTTTCGGACGGGATCAAGAGCGCGCGCAGCCCTTCAAAACTGTCCGAAGTGACCCAACCCCGCGCGGTCAGTTCGCCGAGCGCCAGGGCGACCCGCGACGGCAAGAGTTTTGTCAGGCGAATCAGCTCGGAAAAAAACATGGCGCCCGACCGGACCAAACTTTTCAAAACCAATTCCGTGTCCGGCGTGAATTCAGCCGGGGATTGTCCGCCGGACAATTCGAGCCACAACGTGAGATTTTCCCGGTCGAACATGGAAACAGGCGTCGAGCGCAGCGGCGTGGACGCGCGCGCGTTCGGATTTTGCGGCGGCGACAACCGCCCCCAGCCGATGCGGCCCGTGAGGCAAAGCTGATCCAGCCATTGCGGCGTGTAGTCCTTCACCCGCAACGCCAGCACTTCCGGCTCCCAGGCGGCGGCGGCCAGTTCCATTCCGTCCAACAGGTCGAGCACGGTTTCGACCCCGGCGGGGCCTTCCGCGCGATGTTCCTTGTCCGCCCGTTGCCAGGCCAAAAGGAAGCGCTGAAAGTTCTCCAGCGACACCGGCTGAATTTCCGCGCGGAGCCGGTGCAAGGTCAATCGGTGAATTCGGGACAGCAACCGGCGCTCGCACCATTCGAGTTCGGGCGCTCCCGGATGAAACTTCCCGCGCAAAACAAATCCCTCGGTTTCCAGCGCCAGCAAAGCGGCTTCGATTTCTGAGCCGGACAGCAGCAAGGTTTTGGACAGGATCGCAACTGTGGCGGGGCCGATGACTTCCATCCGTCCGCGGACCAGTTCGCGCACCGCTTCGGAATGTTCCCAAGTTCGTTTCGGCTCGCCTGGCGGCGGGTTCAGCGCCGGCTCCATCTGGCCGTCTGGATAGACAGCCCGCGCCATTGAGAGCCTCTCAGCGGCAATCCAGAACGTACGTCCTGCATTTAACCGGCCGGCCCGCTGTTCAACCGCAAGCGATTGCAATAACGATGGGGCGTCTGCGGAGCATTTTAGGGTTTCGTCTTCGGTCATCACGCCGAGCAGCAGGAGAGTTTCATGCAATTCGTCCGCGTCCCTCGCCTGCGGCCACGCCTCCGCGCAAACGCGCGCAATGGCTGCGGCATCCAGAATCCCCAATCCCTCGCCGCCGGCCGGGTCGCCCGCGCGCCGCGTATGTACCGCCTGCGTGCGCCGCTCTTCCAGCGGTGCGTTGTCCAGGAATGCGTACGGGCGCGCGTTGAGAATCTCGTGGGCCAGGGGTGACGGTTCCGGCAAATCACGCGCCACGCACTCGACTTCCCCGTTTTCAATCCGGCGCAACAACGCTTCCAATCCGTCAATATCCATCGCTTCGGTTAAACAATCCTCAATCGTTTGTCTGACCAGCGGATGGTCCGGGACCTCGCGGTCGCCCGCGATGTTTTCCAGGCAGGCCAGCTGGTCCGGAAACACCGCCGCGAGCAGGTTCTCCGACTCCATGCGTTGCAACGGCGCGGGCACTTTGCGTCCATTGCGCTGGCGCGGCAGCGCCAGGGAACGGGTGGCGTTCCAGCGCCAGCGGATGGGAAACATCGGCGCGTCGAGCAACGCCTGCACGAGCACTTCACGCACGCTCTTGCTGTTCAGATAACGAAACACCTCTTCGAGCGGGAACGAATGCTGGGTGCCGAGTGAAAGCACGATGGCGTCATCGGTGGCGGCCGCCTGCAACTCGAAGTTGAACGAGCGGCAAAACCGCTTGCGCAAGGCCAGTCCCCACGCCCGGTTGACTCGCGCTCCGAACGGAGCATGGATGACGAGTTGCATTCCGCCGGATTCATCAAAGAATCGCTCCATCACAATCTTGTTTTGCGAAGGAATGACCCCCAACGCCTTGTAACCGGCGCTGAAATATTCGGCCAGTTGCCGCGCAGCCGTTTCCGAAACGCCCGTCTCAGTCGTGAACCATGCCATTAGTCGTTGGATGGAGCCGCCCGTCTGCTCGATCACACTTTGAACTTCATCCCGCAGTCTGCCCACCGCGCACGAAAGTTCGGTCGTGCGCGCCGGTCCTTCGCCCAGCCAGAAGGGCATCCCCGGCGGCTGGCCCTGGGCATCGGCCACCCGGACCGTGCCGGAAACGATCTGAAGGACTTTCCAAGAGGTATTGCCGAGTTGAAAAATATCACCCGCCATGCTTTCGACGGCGAAGTCCTCATTGACCGTGCCGACAAACGCGTCGCCCGGCTCGACGACCACCCGGTAATCCCCGTTATCCGGGATGGCTCCGCCCGAAGTCAACGCCACCAACCGGGCATTACGCCGGCCCCGGATACGCCGGTTCACCGCATCATGATGAATCAACGCGCCCCGCCGTCCGCGTTTGGTGCTGAAACCCTCCGCCAGCATTTGGATGACTTCCTGGAATTCCTCGAATGTCAGGTCGCGATAGGGATAAGCCGAACGCACCAGTTCAAACAATTTCTCTTCCTCCCAATCCTCGCTGGCGGCTGAGGCCACGATCTGTTGGGCCAGAACATCGAGGGGCTTTGGCGGTATGTGCAGGGCGTCCAGCTCGCCACGCCGGACACAGCGAAGCGTCGCGACACATTCCACGAGTTCATCCCGCGTCAGGGGAAACCAGCGCCCTTTGGGCAAGCCACCGCGTTTGTGTTCCGCCCGTCCCACTCGCTGGACAAAGGTGGCGATCGAACGGGTTGTTCCCAACTGGCAGACCAGATCAATTGAGCCAATGTCTATGCCCAGTTCCAAGGACGACGTGGCCACCAGCACCTTTAATTCACCGCGTTTAAGCCGGTTCTCCGCATCCAAACGGAGTTTCGTCGAGAGACTGCCGTGATGCGAAGTGGCCTTGTCCTGTCCGAGCCGGGCCGAAAGTTGATGCGCGACGCGTTCGGCCAGCCGCCGGGTATTGACAAAAACCAGCGTGGTGCGATGCGATTCGATCAGACTGACCAATCGTTCGTAAACCTCGGCCCAGCCTTCATTGGACATCACCGCCTCCAACGGCGAACCCGGAAGTTCAATGGCGACATCCAAGGCGCGCAAATGCCCGCCATCAATCACGCGACAGAGCGGCCGTCCGGCTTTGTCCACATTGCGGGCGCCAACCAGAAACCTGGCCACCTGCTCAATGGGCTTTTGCGTCGCCGAAAGCCCGATGCGCTGCAATGGCCCCGAGACCAGCGCGGCCAGCCGTTCCATGCTGAGCGCCAGATGCGCGCCGCGGCGGTTGCCGATCACGGCGTGAATTTCATCCACAATCAGCGTGCGCACCGTGCCAAGCATTTTTCGCCCGGAAGCGGAAGTCAGCAGCAGGTATAGGGATTCTGGCGTCGTGACCAAAATGTGCGGAGGACGCCGGATGATGGCCTGGCGCTTCGCCGCAGGAGTGTCGCCCGTGCGGACTTCCGCGCGCACGGTTATGTCGTGGCCCTCGCCGGCCTTGAACGCCGCCTGAATTTCTGCGAGCGGCTCTTCCAGGTTCTTGTGGATGTCGTTGCTCAGCGCCTTCAAAGGCGAGACGTATAAAACCCGGGTTTCATCTTTGAGCGCTCCTTGCAAACCCTCGCGAAATAGGGAATCAAGCGAGGCGAGAAAAGCCGCCAGCGTCTTGCCGGAGCCGGTGGGCGCGGCGATGAGCGTGTGCGCTCCCGATTGGATCGCCGGCCAGCCGCGTTCCTGCGGTTCGGTCGGCGAACCAAACTTCCGTTCCAGCCATTCCGATACGACCGGATGAAATTGAAAATGTTCCCTGGTCATTCGGATGAGAACCTAACATATTTGCTCTCCGGCGCGAGATGGCAAAATGCGCATTCTGCTCCATATTGCTCAATGGTTACGACGTTGATCAAAACCGGCTGCTGCGGGTTCCCGCTGCCCAAGGTCGAATACGCCGAACGGTTTCCAGTCGCCGAAGTGCAACAGACATTTTATGAGCCACCCAGGATTTCCACGCTGCAACGCTGGCGCGCCTTGGTGCCTGCCGATTTTGAATTCACCCTGAAGGCGTGGCAGTTGATCACACACACGGACAAAAGCCCCACCTTCCGCCGGCTGAAGACCAAACTCACGCCCTCGCAACTGGAACAGTGCGGGTCTTTTCAAATAAGCCCAACGGTCTTGTGGGCATGGGAAAGAACCCGGGCCTGCGCCGAAGCGCTTTCCGCGCGATATGTTTTGTTCCAATGTCCCGCCCGTTTCATCTGCACGCCAACCAACATTGATCAAATGCGAGGTTTCTTCAACACGATTGAAAGACATGGGCTGGCGTTTCTTTGGGAACCACGCGGAGACTGGCCGGAGGACCGGGTATTGTCGCTGTGCCTGGAATTGAATCTGGTGCATGTCGTTGATCCTTTCGTGGCCCGGGTCACGACCAGCGGCCTCATTTATTTCCGCCTGCATGGCGGAAGGAATTTTAAGCAGGTTTTTACCGGTGCGGAGTTGCAGCAGGTTGCCGGGTTGATTCCAGCCGGCCGCCCGGCCTGCGTCATGTTCAACAACATCAACATGCTGAATGACGCCACCCGGTTTCAGGCGGAGCAATTCCGATAGGTAGAACCGGCGTCGTATCGAGACTGCGATGAATCAACTTGCCAAGGGTTCGGAAGCGGGCATAATAAATCCCGTATCGATGAATCACGATACAGATTTTCGCCGACTTTGCGGAGCTCGCTACTGCGTGAATGTGCCGATTTCGCGCCATTCATCTTGCAGCGTAGAGACACAGAATCGCAGGTCATGAAAATAGTTGTAAGTCGTTTGAATTGAAATGAATGGGGTCGTAGCTCAGTTGGTAGAGCGTCTCGTTCGCAAGTAAATTCAGGCTCTTGGACTCATTTGCCCTCCATCTGGACTAACTCGGACAAACCCCCGCGTCAGAACGACTTCCAATCGATTCGAGGTGGACCCACTTGGACTCACCATACCCCCGATTTTTTTCGAGGTCGTGAAAGGGAATTACAATTGACAGATTTTTACTCGAAGGCTCGACTCCTCCCCTTTCTGTCGGCTAATCATGGGGTGCGGGTGAAGAGAATCGAACCCTTGTTCCGGGTAAATTTATAAGTAATTGGTAATGAGTAAGTTATAAAAGTAGTCAAAACCTGTGTGTCGACTTGCGGTGACGGATAATTCAAACGCGTGGTCTATAGTGGTTTAAAGTGGTGCTTGTTCTGCCGAATCTTGCCACTTACATGGGCCTGCCTGCGCCACAGTTCGTGCCGCAGGCCCACGCCCTTGGCTACCCACAAAGTTTATGTGCAGACCGGCGGATGACTGATCACGGGCCAAAATCCCACCTCCTCCGTCCAAGCGGCCAAGACATTGCTGAAACTGTTGAAAAATTGAAGCTGAATAAATTGCTTTTCGCAGTGGCGGCGGATTATCGTGTTTCACGATTGGAAGGAAACATGCGGCTGGCCATGTGGCCAAGTTTAGCCGTCAAATTTTCCCCGTCACATGAAAGAGAAATCCATATCGGCACGCAGGTTGAAAAAGCCGGTTCAAGTTTTGCAACCGGAATTTCCCCTGACGCCCGCGAGTCGTGTGTTTCCAGTCATCGCCATGGCGGCCTCGGTCGGAGGCTTGAAAGCTTTATCAGTCATCTTGGGCGGTTTGCCGGCGAACTTTCCAGCCGACATTGCCATCGTGATGCACCTTGCTCCCGAACATAAGAGCATTCTCGCCGAGATTTTAAATAGTCGCACCCATTTGGCGGTCAAGCAGGCGCATACGGGCGACGTGTTAAATCGTGGGAGCGTTTTTGTCGCCCCGCCCACATAGCGGTAAATTTCAATTTCTGCATTTGAATTACGTAATCGTGCAATTTGCGAAGGGAGGGATGCAAAGAATTGTGATTGCCTTCCTTGGTCCACCGGCGAGAATTGAAGAACATCGCGGGATTAGATTATAAGACGCCGCCATGCCTTGCAGTTGGCACAAAATTAGCTCAGTCAAGTCGCGAGCTGGGCGAGGTCAAGCCCAACGAAAATCATATGAGCGCGGGGGCGCCCTAATTGATAATTCAACGTTTACTGGCTCCGCCTACTTTGGAGCGAAGGAAAAATATGAGAGCAATCTGGACCGGAGCCATTAGTTTCGGACTCGTTTCAATACCGATTTCGCTTTACCCAGCGACGAAACGCGAAGACTTAAAATTTCGACTGCTTCGAGCCGGGGATTTGAGCCCCGTCAATTACAAGCGCGTTGCGGAAGCGGACGGCAAGGAAGTGCCGTGGGAAAAAATTGTGAAGGGATACGAATATGAAAAAGGGAAATATGTCGTCATCAGCGACGAGGATTTTAAGCGAGTCGATATTGAGGCCACACAAACGGTGGACATAATTGAATTCGTGAAGATCGAGGAGGTCGATCCGCTCCTTTTCTCCAAGCCCTATTACATGGAAGTCAAAAAGGGAGGCGACAAGGCTTACTCGCTCTTGCGCCAAGCGCTCACTGAATCAGGGAAAATTGCCATCGCCAAAGTCGTTATCAAGACTCGCCAGCACCTGGCCGCGATTAAACCTCAGCAGCGGGGCCTCATGTTGGAAATAATGCATTTTCCAGAAGATCTGCTAGACGCTTCAGATTTTAAGCAACCAGCGAGTTCATCTCCGGGAAAGGGAGAGATCGCGATGGCCAAAAAGCTAATTGAAAGCATGACCGCGACTTGGAATCCGTCCGCATTCAAGGACGAGTATCACACGATGCTGGAAAAAGTCGTGGAGATGAAAGTTAAGCACAAAGGAGACAAGGGGCACTACACACCGGAAAAGAAGGTAAAATCCACCAACGTCATCGACTTGGCTTCCGTTCTTCAAGCGAGCATTAAGCACGCCCAGACGAAGAAATCCCCGCCTGTAAAACGGATTCAAAAAGCGGCCTGACCGATATGTCTCTCAAAGAATACAATCGAAAGCGCAATTTTAGTAAGACCGAAGAGCCATCAGGTAAAGCAGCGCCCAAGAAAAGCGCCCATCGATTTGTCATTCAAAAGCACGCTGCCTCCCGACTGCACTACGATTTTCGGCTTGAAATGGACGGGACACTAAAGTCATGGGCAGTGCCAAAAGGTGTGCCTTACGCGAAAGGCGAAAAGCGGCTTGCCGTTGAAGTCGAAGATCATCCCGTTTCGTATATAAATTTCGAGGGAACTATTCCAAAAGGCCAATATGGCGGCGGAACAGTGATGGTGTGGGATCGAGGAACGTTTGAACCGTTAAGCAAAAATCCTTCCAAAGAATTGTCAGGCGGAAAGCTTCATTTCATCTTGCACGGCGAGAAACTTGAAGGCGAGTGGTATTTGGTGCGCCTGCGGCATGAGAAAAATTGGCTCCTGGTCCGAGGGCATGACGACATGAAGCCCGTGTCCGCTAAAATGGATGATACGTCGGCGATTTCCGGCCGCAGCATGGAAGCCATCAGCAAAGGCAGCACGATTTGGAATTCAACGCCCTCAGTAAAGACACGTCCCGAAACGAAACACGCTCGCGCAAAGGCTTCCACTCCTTTTCCGAACTTCATTGAACCGATGAAAGCCCGACTTGCGGACCACGCGCCCGCCGGCGAGTGGCTTTACGAGATTAAGCTCGATGGATTTCGCACGTTGGCTTTCAAAAGTGAAAATTCAGTTCGCTTGCTCTCACGCAACGAAAACGATTTTGGCGAAAAATTCCCTGAGATTCTTCAAGCCGTAAAAGAATTGAGCATTGATGATGCGATTATCGACGGTGAAATAGTGGCCCTTGACCCAAAGGGACGGTCCTCATTTCAATTGCTCCAGGCGTATGATTTAGGACAGCAGAAACCGCCGATTTTCTTTTACGCCTTTGATCTTTTAAGACTCCAAGGAAAAGATTTTCAAAAATTGCCGCTGACTGAGCGGAAAAGCCTTTTGGAAAGAGCGCTCAAGAAAGCATCTGATCTCATCCGCTATTCTTCGTCGCTCAAAGGCGACGTAAAGCGACTCCTTAAAGAAGCGCAGCGCCTGGGCCTCGAAGGATTGATCGGCAAACGTGCTGATTCAGTGTATGAGGTGGGGAGGCGAAGCGGTGCATGGATAAAACTTAAGCTCCACCGCGAGCAAGAAATGGTAATTGGAGGGTTTACCGATCCCGAAGGCAGTCGAACACATTTCGGATCGCTCATCATCGGCTATTATGAAAAAGGAGCGCTCCTTTGCGCTGGCAAGGTTGGGACGGGATTCAATGAGGCACTTTTAAAATCCTTAGGAGAGCGCTTTGAGTCTAATCGTGCGCAAGTTTGTCCGTTTAAGAATCTTCCTGAAAAACGATCTGGCCGCTACGGTGCCGGAATCACCCCGGCAGAAATGCAGCGCTGCCACTGGTTAAAACCAAAGCTTGTCTGTCAGGTAAAGTTTTCTGAGTGGACGCGTGACGGTAAACTAAGGCAGCCCGTTTTTCTTGGGTTACGCGAAGACAAAGCTGCGAAAGAAGTTGTTCGCGAGACGCCTGGATAAATTATGGCTGGAGAAACCCAATTAGAGGTTGATGGTGTTGGGGTCAATGTTTCCAATCTAAGCAAAGTCTTTTACCCAAAGACAGGTTTCACCAAAGGGCAGATGATTGATTATTACATCCGGGTTTCCAAGTATCTCCTGCCTCACTTGCGAAACCGCCCGATTACCTTAAAACGCTATCCGAACGGAGTTGAAGGACTGTTTTTTTATGAAAAACAATGTCCTTCGAGTGCGCCAAAGTGGGTGAAGACGACCAAGGTTGCCAAGTCGGACGGCGAAATCAATTATTGCGAATTAAACGATCTGCCTTCGCTTGTGTGGGCCTCAAACCTTGCGAATTTGGAACTTCACACGTTTTTACACAAAGCGCCCGCGGTTCAGCGTCCAACTGCGATGGCGTTCGATCTTGATCCGGGAGCACTCGCGGACATCTTAAAGTGCTGCGAAGTGGCTCTTCACTTGAAGGCTTTTTTTGACTCGTTAAAATTAAAGAGCTTTCCCAAAACATCCGGCTCGAAGGGAATGCAAATCTATGTACCCCTTAACACAGCGGTGACTTACGAGAGAACGAAAGCCTTTGCGCACGAATTAGCGCAACTCATGGAGCAGCAATTCCCGGATTTGGTTGTGTCCAGGATGGAAAAGGTTTTGCGCAAAGGAAAAGTGTTCATGGATTGGAGCCAAAACGATGACAAAAAGACGACAGTGAATGTTTACTCTCTGCGAGCGAAGGAGCGCCCAACGGTATCAACACCCGTGACTTGGAATGAAGTCAAGGCAGCGCTTAATGAGCAGGACGCGGATGCTTTGATTTTTGAAGCCGCTGCAGTACTAAAGCGCGTCGAAAAGTTGGGCGATCTTTTTGCTCCGATGCTTTCGTTGAAGCAAAAACTGCCCGCAGTTGAATCGACCCGCGCGCGCCCTGCCTCGAAGCCACGAAAAGCACGATGATTGCCAGTGCAGATCGGTTCAACCCTTAAGTGCCCACGACAAACTTCACTTCCGGTGCTCTGCCCCTAAATTTGCGAATTGTGATTGACTTGTTTGGTCTCGGTTTTGTAGTACGTTTGCATCCGCGATATGGCAAACTTAAATTTCAAAATTTAGGGGCCCAAATGTTTAGCCCGCAGCGGCAACCGTTTAGAGGTCGGCGTTTCGAGAAAGGTGTAACAGTCCTTGACGACGCGGAACAGAGCCTTTCAAGATGGGAAATTGACTCCGGCCTCGGACGGCACGAAAAGGGCGATTGGGGCGAAGTTGATGCCGAGAGACGAAAGAAAAACGAAGAGGAATTGCAGCATCCAGCGGAAGAAAGAGCTGGATTCGAGATTCGCTCCCTTTACACGGCTCGAAGTGGAATTAAATTCGAAGTGATATAAGAACACGAATGGGATATAGTGCGCGCCTAGAAGGATCATCTAAGCTTGTCCCCATTTTCAAACCACTGAGAGGCGAAAATAAGCAACGATTCTCTGGTTCTGTTGGACGTTTTAGTTGACTGCCATCGTTCTTCTTCCCAAGATATTTGGAAAGGAGAAAGGATGCCGCAGCACCACTTTCCCCCCTCCCGTTTTCCTGGGTGATTCTTTTCTACCGCCAAGGGCGGTCTGACTTCAAGCCCAACTCGCAGGTTTGGCGCCATGCGATTCGGGCGTACGATACACCTCGGCTGGTGTGGCGTAGCCCAGGGCCTGGTGGGGCCGGCGTTCGTTGTAATCGCCAAACCAGTTTCCCACGCCCCGGCGCAGTTCCAGCCCATGTTCATAGCCGCGCAGATAGATGTCCTCATACTTGAGGCTCCTCCATAACCGTTCTACAAACCGGTTGTCCATCCACCGTCCGCGACCATCCATGCTGACCAAAACCACGGCAGTTTCGCCGCCAATCACCCGGGCAAAAAGGTGTCTCAGCAGATTTTCCTAAATGGTCTGCCGCAGACGCTCTGGCCGGTGCATTGTGTGCAAGGAACCTTCGGCGCCGAACTCGCGGCGGGGTTGCGGCGGGAGCGCATCGCCAAGATCTTTCCCAAAGGCACGGACCCTGTCACTGACAGCTACAGCGGTCTTTTCGACAATGGCCATCGCAAATCCACCGGGCTGGGCGAATGGCTAAAAGAAAAGGGTGTCACAGAAGTTTTTGTGTGCGGCTTGGTCACGGACTACTGCGTCAAATTCACCGCGTTGGACGCGGCCCAATTCGGATTCAAAACGCACTTCATCGAGGACGCCAGCCAGGGGGTCAATCTCCAGCCCAACGACGTAAAGAATGCTATTGCTGAAATGAACCACGCGGGCATTTCCACGGTGCAAAGCTCAGATTTACTAAGAATCAAATGAACCAACCTGTTCAAACTACCCTCCATGCGGGCAAGTTCCTCACCTTGATTAAAGAGGGCCACTGGGAATATGTGGACCGTGTCAACGCATCGGGTGCCTCCGTCATTGTCGCGGTGACCGAAGAACAAAAACTTCTGCTCGTGGAGCAATACCGTATTCCTGTCCACACCCGCACGATCGAACTGCTGGCAACGCGGACACACAAAGTCCGTTGGCCACCGGAGTTGTTCGAGATACTCCCGACATGCCTGATCGGTCGCGAACCGCTGGTCAAAGTCCAGTTGGTCCTGTGGATAATCTTCGGTCACGGCCAAAAACACTACAGGCTGGGGGTACTGTCGTCAATTAGATAGCCTGGTTCAACAATTCACGCAATCTCGTCGCGTTGCGCACAGCATTGCCCTCGCCGTCGTTGTTGAAATAAGCAAATACCTCGCGCTGCATGGCGGCCCACTCCCGGATGCGCTCTGCCCACCAACGGAGACTGTCCTCGGAATAGGAGCCGCCATACAGGTGGTGTGGATCAGGTCCATGCAAACGCACGTAGACAAACGGTGCAGTAGCCCGCAGGATGCAGGGAAGCTTCGCTCCGCTCATCACGCAGTAGGCAGCGCCGTGTCGCTCCAGGAGATTGAATACTTCCTCCCGATGCCAGCTCGGGTGGCGGAACTCCAGGGCAACCCGCAGTCCTGCCGGTGTTCTCTGAAGGAAGTATTCCAGGCGGGCGTGGTCGTACATCATGTCGGGTGGGAGTTGCACGAGCAGGACACCACATTTGGCTCCAAGATGACTCAGGCCACCCCGTATGCGCTTCAACCAATACTCCGGCGCGTAAAGGCGCTGGCGGTGTGTCAGGCCACGGGGCGCTTTTACCGTCATCAGGAAATTATCGGGAATTCGCCGAAACCAACCGGCAAAGGTCGCGTGAGCTGGCCAGTGATAATAAGTGCTGTTGACCTCGACTGTCTCGTAGCGCCCCACGTAGTAGGCCAGCCGTTCTTGCGGTCGAATGCCCGGTGGATAGAGCACCCCATGCCAATGATCATAGCTCCAACCCGAGGTGCCAATATGCAGGGCCATTTCTGAAATCTTCTGCGACTCCATAAATCACCGTCCCTTTTTCGCCTTGAACCCTGATTCCTCGNNGCCCACGAAGGTGAAATCCACACGATCAAGGGAATCGTCGTAACGCCAATCCAGAGAAGCATCGACGCAGCCAAAATGCAAACCGCCCTCGCCCCGCTTCTCGAAGGTGATCTGCCCCTCCTCCTCCATGTCGATGTAGTCCTGGTCCCATTGATCCATCTCAACGATTCGCCATTTTCCAACAAAGGCTGATGTTGAGGATTTCATCGATTTCCAAACCACATGACGTATTCCCTGACCGGCCAGTAATTCTTGTCGGTCTTGGGCTTCACCTCCAGATCAGCCAGAGGGAGGTGACCGATTTGCCCTTTCTCCTCGGCCTCGACGATAATACCCATCATTTCATCTTCCCCATCCAGCCCCACAATCTCCATGGTGTGGCCGACTTGGAAGGGGCTTCCTGGGG
>PLQC01000117.1 GCA_003159675.1 Limisphaerales bacterium | reverse complement strand
GACAAAAGCCGGTGTGCGTGCGGCTCATGTGCTGAGGAATACTCGAAGAATCCAGCGAGGTCAAGCTGGCCGCCAGGCCCGCCGCGCAGCGGCTGGGTTCAGCAAGTCGCCGGAGCCAACGCCGGTTGGCGCTGGCCGTTCCGCTTCGCGGTTCACGGTTGTTGGTCCGGCGTGGCTCAGCTTTTTTCGTTCGGCAATTGACATTCAGTACATTTTGTTATGACTAAGTGGATTCTTATGTTCGTTATCGGGATCATATTTGAGTCAACGGGCCTTGTGTTCCTTAAGAAGGGCATGATGACTGTGCCCGAGGTCAGACCGCTCACGGTCTCCAAGGTGTTTAGCGTGGTGAAAACCGCAGCCACAAATGGCCAGATTCTACTGGGCGTCTTTTGCCAGGCTGTTTTCTTTGCCTGCCTGCTGGTTCTGATGACTCAGGCTGACATCAGCTTTCTATGGCCTCTTACGGGACTCGGTTTTGTGGTCGCTACGGTCGCTGGGGCTATTTTTCTACACGAGCACGTTTCTTCAGTTCGCTGGGCAGGAGTAATACTAAGCATGATTGGTGCGGCGCTGATTGGCTCCAGCGGGCATGCGAAGTCGACTCGTGAAGCGGCATCACAGGCGATTACCCAATTACAGCACAGACAGCCATGAGAATCTGTTGGCCGACGGTGCAGGCAACCCCTACGAACGTCGCAGTTTGGTCCTTGGGATCGTGGGTAGGTTTGTGGTATGGGTACGGGGTGCCTGACCTGATTTGGTCGACGAAAGTATGACGTCAAAACCACACTATCTGCTCGTTTTGCTTGCGACTACTCTTTTAGGCATTAGCGTTTCCTGTGACCGAAACGGCTTCGTCAGTGCGTATCTTCGCCTTAGAGAGGATTCTCCGTTGCCTTCTTGGGTAGTGCTCCCGGCCGGAACAACGCGAGATCAGGTGAGTGTCGCGATTACCATCTATGAAGCGACAACCACCCCCAAGTGGAAGGTGAGATTTGTGATCCGTGACAAACGGCGGTGGATTTTTAGTACGATTCAAGAACAAAAGGGCGAGGGATATTGGCACCCTGATTCGGAGCGTGAGAAAGCACCTGCTGGAACATATCCCAACTGGGTGATTATCGATGTCGGAGGGAAAAAAGACGTTTATGAGCAGTCGGAGGCGAACGATTTGGTCAGAATAGTAAAGAAGTGAGGTCGTCGAAGACGGTGCAGGCAACCCCTACGAACGTCGCAGTTTGGTCCTTGAGATCGTGGGCCGGTTTGTGGTACGGGTACGGGGTGCCTGACCTGAT
The DNA here is from genome assembly GCA_003159675.1 of Limisphaerales bacterium. Lineage (GTDB taxonomy): Bacteria > Verrucomicrobiota > Verrucomicrobiia > Limisphaerales > BOG-1460 > BOG-1460. The sequence goes on along the minus strand of PLQC01000117.1, from coordinate 4,552 downwards.
TCGTTGGCATACTCGTGCATTAGGCATACTCGTGCATTCTTACAAATCCAACGCCGAGTTTTATCAGCATTTAGACGCACTCACAGCTTCATTGACCGAGTCGGGATTTTCAGAGGCTGGCCAAAAGATTGCGTTTTTGATACACAAGGTTGCCTGGACGACATCTTCGGAGCTTTTTGGCGAGCTTCGGATTTTGTTTCGCGAGATATTGCAGCAGCATCGAGATTCGTTGCCGCCGCACATCAGCGACGATTTGACAGATTGCATTCAGGTTATTGATGGAGCTTGGAAATGAGCCGTATGCCTAACCACAAGTCGCCGGAGCCAACCGCNNAATTGGCATACTCGTTTGACCTCTTCTTGATCGACGTTGCTCCGCCGTAACCGCTCCTCAAATCCCCTGGTCGCAATGGACACCCTGCTGTAATCCCTCATTCCGACCGTGCTCCAGATCCAGCAAGTCATTCTGTATCCCCTGTCACTTGGCCCCTCGCCCCTAGCGTCATCACCCTTTCAATTGTCGAATGTTGAGATCTGACCCCGCGTTGCANNTGGGACCATGAAACCTTGTAGCCGCCAATGTGAATTGGCGGACCCGTCCCGCAGTGGCGATCTCCGCCGTTTCACAACCGCGGTTACGGAGGCTCGGTTCATGGGGAGAACCTCTTCGGGCGCCGCCGCAGGGATCAGGTGAGGCCGCGTTCGGCAAGCCGCGCGAGGGTCCAGTCGTATTCCGCCGCGAGCTGAACCACCACGTCCTGGTCCTTTAATTCCGGGGGCAGGATTTCCCAGGTGTAGGTTTCCATTTCGAGGTGCGAACAGGTTCCCGGACTTGCGGCCAGGAAATCCAGCGCTCCGAGGATGTGGTCGGCGGTGTTGTCGAACAGCGGCGCCGGCGGGTGGTGGAGGGGGATGTGAAAATGGATCCGCCATTCCGGCGTTTGGAGGTCCGCGGTTCCGGAGGACCCGCTCGTCCCGGCCAGGGCATCGGCCCGTTCCTGGGGTTCGCCTGCCAGCGCGGGGCGCAGGTCGGGATAAATGAATCGTTGTCCGTCGGCGCGGCGGACCACGACCTGATGCAGATAGACTTCGTCGTCGAATGCGGCCAGCGCCTCGCGCGCTTCGACAGTGGGGCGGACTTTGAGCGCGGAACTGAGGTGGATCTTGCTGATCTTGATTCCATAGTGAAGCAGGCAGGCGAGCGCGTTTTGCGGCTCCTCGAATTCCACCGCGAAATGGCAGGTATCGTAGTTCACACCCAGGTGTTCGGCGAGGCGCGGGTCGTGCGGGTGCTCGGCGCGCATCCGCTCGAAGAACTGGATCGTTTCGCCGCTGCATTCCAGGACGCAGAGAGGTTCGGGTTCGAGGCCGAGGTGCAGGGTGCGACCCGTTTGTTTGCTGAGCCGGGCGATGTGCTCGACGCAGTGCCAGATGTTATTCCGGATGAGCTTGAGTTCATCCGCGTGGAGATAAAAGCCCTTGAACGAGCAGGGCAGGGTGCTCACGCTGCCTTCAATGCCGGCGGGGACGAGTTGGGCGAGCAAATCGAACAACCGCTTCGTGTATTCCAGCCGCTCCGGTGAAATCCAGTCCGGTTCATAGGCCTGTTCCTTGACGCGGTCGCCGTGGAACTGGCCATAGGGGAATCCATTCATCGTAAAGACATAACGATGGTTCCTGCCGAGCCAGCGTTGGAACTCGAGAAGGGTGGCGCGATCGTTCAGCTCGTGCGCGGCGTGGTTGCTCAGACGCAGGCCAATGGCATAGGGTCGGCCGGGACAGATGCGGTCCCGCACCCGCAGGGTATAGCGGTTGAGCGCGTCGAAAGTCTCCGCCCACGTCTCTCCGCGGTGGACATTCGTGCAATAGGCAAGATGCAAACCCGCGTTGAGTTTCATCCGGTGCGGCTGATTTTACAGTCAATCCCGGCATTTGGGAAGCCCCAATAATCGGTGGAAGAATTTCGTTGAATCGGGGGGGCGATTGGAACACATCATTTCCGAAGCCCGGACCGGATGGGTGAAGGCGATGGTGTGACATGGCGTTCAAGAATTTTCCAGAACACGAGCAAGCGGTGCAGTTGCTGCAGCGTTCCCTGGAGCGCGGGCGGCTGGCGCACGCATACCTCCTTGCCGGGCACGAACTCGAGGAACTGGAGGCAGTGGCGAGGACACTGGCAAAAGCCCTGGGCTGCAGCCAGCCCGTCCCGGGCCGCAACGGCGTGCCGATCGATTGCTGCGATCGCTGTGTGAATTGCCTGAAGATCGAGGGCGGGAACCATGCCGACGTCCACTGGGTGCGGCCCGAATCCAAATCGCGCGTGATCACAGTCGATCAGATGCGCGATCTCCTGCGGGAAGTCCATCTCAAGCCGGCCGAGGCGGAATATAAAACGGCCATTCTCGTGGCGGCGGACCGGTTGAACGTGCAGGCGGCAAACGCGTTCCTGAAGACCCTCGAAGAGCCGCCCCCGAAATCGGTTTTCATTTTGTTGACCACCGAGCCGCAGCGGATGCTGGAGACGATCCTTTCCCGCTGCCTGAGGTTGAACTTTGCCGGCGAAGGCCCGAGGGCGTTGACTCCGTCCGAAACGGCATGGCTCGGAAAATTCAGCGACATGGCGGCGGTCGAGGCGAAAAGCTTGTTGACCCGTTACCTTCTGCTGGATGTCCTGCTGCAGGAATTAAACGGGATGAAGTCGGCGACGGAGGAGACCTTGACCGCGCGTTCGCCGTTGCAGCGACATGAGGATGCGGAGAAAGAATTGATGGAAAAATGGGAGGTGGAACTGGCCGCGGCGATTGAGGCGGAGTACCGGCGGCGACGCGCGGATGTCCTGGCGCTGTTGCAACGCTGGCTGCGGGACGTCTGGCTGCACACGCTCGGGGCGCAGCCGGAGGGCGGAGGCGCGGTGGGAATGGCAGAGTTGTTGAATTTCCCGATGTTGGGCGGCGCCGGGCAGGTGGGCCGGAGGATTTCGCCTGTCGAGGCCGTGGAGAACCTGCAGATTCTCGAAGACACGCAGCGGCTTCTCCGTTCGAACGTTCAGGAGGCGCTCGCGCTGGAGGTGGGGTTGCTCAAGCTCCATCTGTGACATTATGACAGATGCCGGCGATCGACGGGCGGCGGGAGGGCGGCAGGGGGCATTTCAGGCGGACGGGGCTGATGCGGCCGGGCCGCTGCTTTCGGCTCGCGACCTTTATGCGATTGTTTTCGGGCTTTTTCTGGGGCTTTCGATTCTGAAGCTCGGCAATCCGGTTGTTCTCGAGCAAAGAATCACTCCGCCGGCGACGCTGCACGAAGCATGGGTTTACGCATGGCCCGCGCGTTGGGGGGAATGGTTGCTGGCGCCGTTGGCCCTGGTCGGGGCGGGGTTGGGTCTGGCAATGAAGGCGCGGTGGAGGGCTGCTCGATGGCTTTGGATGCTGCCGGCGATCTGGTTGGGCTGGCAATTCGTGTCCGGGACGCGAAGCGTCGATGACGGTCTTACAGGGGAGGTGCTCCTGCATTTTGGTGGATGCGTGGCATGCTATTTCCTGGGCGCGCTTGTATTGGGGGATCGGCGCTCGCTTCACTGGCTGCTGATCGGCTTGCTGGCTGGATTCACGATTTGCCTGATCCGCGCCACGAACCAGCGGCTGTTCGAGTTTCCTCAGGAGCGGCAACTTTTGATCGAGGGTGAACGCATGGGATGGACGAACTTCGCTCCGGACATTCTGATCCAGCTCAAGCGCGACGACGTGATCGTCACGACAAACGGGATGGATGTGGCAAACCCCGTCATCATGGCCAAGTATGCGAAAGGCCGCGTTCACGGGACTCTGGTGTATCCCAATGCGCTGGCGGGCGCGGTGTTGTTGTTATGGCCGATCTCATTGGTGGTCGCTATTGACAAGACCCGGCGATTTACGAGGCCGACGCGGACTGCCATTGTTGTCTTGGCCGTGTTTCTGGGGTTGTCGGTGTTGTTTTGGACCGGCTCGAAGCTTGGGTGGCTGGTCTCCATGGCGCTCGCGGTGTTGTGGCTGCTGCATCTGCGTTGGCGGCGGCGTTTGAAATGGACTGTGCTTGGCGCCATCGTCCTGGCCGGATCCGTTCTATTCGTGGTTCGGTTTCACGGCTACTTTGCCGCGGGGGCGACAAGCGCCGGGGCGCGACTGGACTATTGGCGGGCCGCGTTGCAGATCACTGAGCAGCACCCCTGGGCGGGGTCGGGGCCCGGCACTTTTCAGAGACCTTACGCGCGATTGAAGAGCCCGGCTGCGGAAATGGCGAAGCTGGCCCACAACGACTATCTGGAGCAATTCTCAGATTCCGGAATCATCGGCGGAATCAGTTATCTGACGTGGATCCTGCTTTCGCTGGCGGCGACTGGACGGTGGGTGTGGCCGTCGGCGGATCCGGTGTCGTTCGCCATTTTCATCGGATTACTCGGTTGGTTTATGCAGGGACTGGGCGAGTTCAGCCTTTACATCCCGGCTTTGGCGTGGACGGCGTTTGCCTTGTTGGGCTGGCTGGTTGGGAACGGAGGGTGGCGTCAAGAATTGTGTGT
>PLQC01000096.1 GCA_003159675.1 Limisphaerales bacterium | reverse complement strand
CGACGACGTAGTGGGCGGGACGTTCACGATCACGAACCCGGGCCCGTTCGGCACGCTGTTGACCGCGCCGATAATCAACCAGCCGCAGGTGGCGATCATGGGCGTCGGCACGATCGAGAAAACCCCCGTGGTGATTGACGACGCCATTGCCATCCGCTCCATCTGTCTTCTTTCGCTGAGCTTCGACCACCGCCTGATCGACGGCGCGCTGGCCGACCAGTTCATGACCAAAGTGAAGCAGGTGCTGGAGGCCTGGTCCGAGGAAGTGCTCTAATCCCCGGGAGTCATGCCACAATAGAGGTATGGAGAAGCCCCTCGCCAGCGGTCCCGCGGAGTTGTTTGCGCGGATTGACGATTATTCGGTCGCCAATACCGCCGCCGCCCTTTCCGAAGGGATCGTGCTGACTACGCTCGACAACGCGGTGAACTGGGCGCGCAAGAACTCCATCTGGCCCATGACCTTCGGGCTGGCCTGTTGCGCCATCGAGCTGATGGCCGCCGGGGCCAGCCGGTTCGACATCGCCCGGTTCGGCTCGGAGGTCATGCGGTTTTCTCCGCGGCAATCCGACGTGATGATCGTTGCCGGGACGGTGACTTACAAGATGGCGCTGGCGGTGAAGCGGATTTACGACCAGATGGCGGAGCCGAAGTGGGTGATCGCCATGGGCGCCTGCGCTTCGACGGGAGGCATGTACCGCAGCTACTCGGTATTGCAGGGCGTGGACCACATTTTGCCGGTGGATGTCTATGTGGCGGGCTGCCCGCCGCGCCCGGAAGCGCTGCTGGACGCGCTCATCAAGCTTCAGAACAAGGTGGCGAAAGAGCCGGTCCTCTCGACACAGAAAACGGTGCCTGCGTAAAATGATTGCCGCAAAAATGCACGCGAAGCGCAACGGAGAATCTCCTTTTGCGTCTTGGCTGCCTCGTTGCGGCCGACGCGAATGACCGCTCTCGAACTGGCGCAAAAGCTCAAGGGGAAATTCGGCGATGTGCTTGCCGAACCGGTGGAATTTCGCGGTGAAATCACGCTGAAGCTGGCCGATGCCGGCCGGATTGTTGAGGTTTGTTCGTTCGCCAAATCGGAACTGGGCTTTGACTTCCTGGTGGACATCACGAGCCTGGACAACTACGGCGACGATCCGCGCTGGACGATCGTCTATCACCTTTACGGCATCGGCCACCGGTGTCATGTCCGGCTCAAGACCGATGTGAGCGAGGAAGGGAGTGAAATTTCCACGGTGACCGGGGTCTGGCGGACGGCTGACTGGCACGAGCGCGAGATCTACGACATGATGGGCATCCGGTTCCGCGGTCATCCGGATCTGCGCCGGATCCTGATGTGGGAGGGCTATCCTTATTTTCCGTTGCGGAAGGATTTTCCGCTGGCGGGCAAGCCCACGGATCTGCCGGAGGTGGCGTTCACCCGTCCGGCGCCGCTGGAGGGCGGCCCGTTCGTGACCGTGGCCGGGGGCAAGGACACAATCGCGCGCGAGCCGCGGGTGCGGATCCCGGAGAACTGATTTCATGGCTGCAAACGAACCCACGGAGCGCGGGGCCGTTTTTGGGGCCGAATGACTCATGGCTGACGTTCGGGAAATTGAAATTCGCGATGCCGCCGCCCAGGCTGAGGCGGCGGCGCAATTGCTTCAGCCGGCCGCCGAAGATCTTCCGGACATTCACGGCGAGAAGATGGTGCTCAACATGGGGCCGTCGCACCCGTCCACTCACGGCGTCCTGCGCATCGTGCTGGAGCTGGATGGCGAGATTATCACGAAGGCGGCGCCGGAGGTGGGTTATCTGCATCGCGGCGACGAAAAGATCGCCGAGAACATGACGTACACCCAGTTCATCCCGTACACGGACCGGCTGGACTACCTCGCGCCGCTGGCGAACAACGTCGCTTACGCGCTGGCCGTCGAAAAGCTGCTTGGCATCCAGGACAAACTGCCGCCCCGGTGCCAGTACCTGCGCGTGATCTGCTGCGAGCTGGCGCGCATTTCGTCCCACCTGCTGGGGGTGGGCGCTTTTGCGATGGATGTCGGCGCGCTGACCGTGTTTTTGCTGACGTTCACCGAGCGCGAGAAGATTTACAACCTGTGCGAATCGCTGACCGGCGCGCGGTTCACGACGAGTTACACGCGCATCGGCGGGGTGTCGCGCGACACACCGCCCGGCTGGTGCGCCGCGGTGCGCAAGTTCCTCAAGGAAGTCGTGGTCAACATCGATGAGGTCGAAACGCTGCTGACGCGGAACCGGATCTGGGTGGATCGGACGCAGGGGGTGGGCGTCATTCCGAAGGAGATTGCGGTTGATTATGGCCTGAGCGGGCCGAACCTGCGCGGCAGCGGGGTCGAATACGATTTGCGCCGGGCGCATCCCTACCTCGTTTACGACCGGTTGAAGTTCGAGGTTCCGGTGGGGTCGGCGGGGGATTGTTACGACCGTTACCTGGTGCGGATGGAGGAAATGCGGCAGAGCGTGCGGATCATCGAGCAATGTCTCGAGCAAATCCCGGGTGGTTTCGACAACCCCTCGAAAGAGCCGGTGAATGTGTCCGACGGCAAGATCATTCTGCCGCCGAAGGAGAAGGTATTGTCGAGCATGGAGGAATTGATTCACCACTTCATCAACGTAACCCAGGGCGTGGATGCGCCGCCGGGCGAAATTTATTTCGGCGCCGAGAATCCGAAGGGCGAGCTCGGCTTTTACATCCACAGCAAAGGCGGCGGAACGCCGCACCGGCTGAAAATCCGCGCGCCATCGTTTGTGAACCTGAGCATACTGTCGTGGTTGCTGCCGGGCTACATGATCAGCGACACCGTGTCGATCCTTGGATCGCTGGATTTTGTGATGGGAGAATGCGACCGATGACACCCGGAAAAAACGTTCGTTGGGGAAGGAAGGCGCCATGAGCAACCAAACCATGGCATTGCACCCGAAGGCATGAACGCGACCCACACCGAGCCCATTCCCAACCCGCTGGACCGCCAGGCCGGCTTTGTGGTTCCGGCGGCGTTGGAGGCGGAGATCGATGAATTGATCTCACATTACCCCGCGAAGCGCAGCGCGTCGCTCATGGTGCTGCACGCGATCCAGGACCGGTTCGGCTGGATTTCGCAGGAAGCCGTCGAATGGACCACGCGGAAGCTCGATCTCCAGCCGATCCATGTTTACGAGCTGGTCACGTTTTACCCGATGTTCCGGCAGCAGCCGATGGGCAAATACCAGATCAAGGTTTGCCGGACGCTGAGTTGCGCGCTCGGAGGTTCGCACCCATTGCACGAGCACTTCTGCGGCGCGCTGGGGCTGGATCACACGAAACACGGCCCGCAAACGACGAAGGACGGGAAGTTCACAGTCGAGTTCGTCGAATGCCTGGCCGGTTGCGGCACCGCGCCGGTGATGATGGTGAACGACGATTTTTACGAAAGCGTGAGCCACGCAAAGGCCGATGAAATCCTGGGGAAATGCAAATGAGTTTGAGAATTCAACGCGAACAGAGGGCAGCCGAATGCAGCCATGGAGACACCATACCTCAAAAATTGGCGCTGATCAGGAGCGTGGGCCAGTGAACATCGCAAATCGCAAATCGCAAATGGAAATTGGCTGCCCGACATGGATTTGAACCATGACAAACAGATCCAGAGTCTGCTGTGCTACCGTTACACCATCGGGCAAACCGTTGTTTGCAAGCTAGACGCTCCGCGAAGGGAGTCAAGGTTCGTTGAATCGTTAAATCGGTCGATTCACGATTTACGAATGACGATTGACGCGCCCGGGAGTTGTCCTCCGCGCGCCAATCAATCATTTAACGATTCAACGGTTCAACAGCGCGACGCTTCAACGTTCCAACGCTTCAACGCTCCAACGCCCCCGCGCCCCTAGCCATGCCCTCCGAATTCCGCCTCATTCTCAAATACGCCGATGAGCCGGGTTACACGCCCGGCATGGAGTGTTATTTGCGGCACGGCGGTTACGAGGCGCTCAGGAAGGGGCTGGCGCTGCAGCCCAAATCACTGCCGGACGGCAAGACGCAAACGGGACCGGAGCAGATCCGCGACGAGGTCATGAAATCCGGTTTGCGGGGCCGCGGGGGCGCGGGTTTTTCGGCGGGGTTGAAGTGGAGTTTTGTGGATCGCAAGAGCGGCAAGCCGATTTACCTCATCTGCAACGCGGATGAATCCGAGCCCGGAACGTTCAAGGACCGGCAGATTCTCCACAAGGACCCGCATCAACTGGTCGAGGGCATGATCCTCTCGTGCTTCGCGAACGACGTTCATCTCGCTTACATTTACATTCGTGGCGAGATGCCCCAAGGCGCGCGATTGTTGAACCAGGCGCTGGCGGAGGCGCGCGCGAAGGGTTTTCTCGGCAGGAACATCCTGGGCAGCGGTTACGATCTGGAGATTCACGTCCACCGTGGCGCGGGCGCCTATATCTGCGGCGAGGAGACGGGCCTTATCGAGTCGCTCGAAGGCAAGAGGCCCTATCCGCGCATCAAGCCCCCCTATTTCCCGGCCGTGCTCGGCCTCTACATGTGTCCGACGATCGTCAACAACGTCGAGACGCTCTGCGTGGTGAAGCACGTCGTGGCGATGGGCGGCTCGGAATACGCCAGGCTGGGCACCCCGAACAACACCGGCACGCGCATCGTCAGCATCAGCGGCCACGTGAAGAAGCCGGGGTATTATGAAATCGAGGTCGGCAAGGTCACGATCGGCCAGTTGATCGGCGATCCGGCCTTCGGCGGCGGATTGCGGGACGGCAGAAAGCTAAAGGCGGTGATTCCCGGCGGTTCCTCGGCGAAGGTGTTCAAGGCCGGCGAACGGTTCAAGCTCAAGCGCAAGGGGCCGGACGGCAAGGACGCCGAGAAGGAAGTCGAGATGCTCGATCTGCCGTATGACTTCGACTCGCTGATCGCGGCCGGCAGCATGTCCGGATCAGGGGCGATCATCGTGCTCGATGATTCGACCGATATCGTCGAAGTTCTTGCGAACATCAGCGAGTTTTACGCGCATGAAAGTTGCGGGCAATGCACTCCGTGCCGCGAAGGTTCGCTGTGGATGTCGAAGGCGCTCCATCGCCTGACTCACGGCGAAGGGCGCAAACAGGACGCGGATTACCTGGTGAAGATCGCCGACAACATTCCCGGCGGCCGCACGATTTGCGCCTTTGGCGAAGCGTGCTCGTGGCCGGTGCAGAGTTTTGTGGCGAAATTCCGGGATGAGTTTGTCGCGCGCGGACTGGCCGACGAAGCCGGGCGCGCCGGCCGGGCGCGGGCGGCGGGATCCACGCCCGAGATGAAGTTGGCAGCCGGCCCGGAATCCGTTTGCGTTTAGAAAAAATGCCAGCAATGACTCCGTCTCAAACGATCGCCGCGCCGCCGCCGGACAAAATCAAAGTCAAGGTGGACGGGCGGGAAGTCGAGGTGCCCCGGACGGTGCCGGACCCGATCACGGGCAAGCCGATTCCGACCACGATGATTCAGGCCTGCGCGGCGGCGAACGTCGATGTGCCGCATTATTGTTATCATCCGAAGCTGCCGGTGGCGGGTAACTGCCGGATGTGCCTCGTCGAGTTTGGCACGCCGGCGCTCGGGCCGGACCGCCGGCTGGTGATGAACCCGGACGGCACGCCGAAGATGGCGAAGTCTCCGCGGCCGGCGATCGCGTGCGCAACGCCGATCTCGCCGGGGATGGAGATTTACACCAGCACGCCCGCGGTGAAGCAGATGCGCGAAGGGGTGCTGGAATTCCTGCTGATCAATCATCCTTTGGACTGCCCGATTTGCGACGAGGCCGGCGAGTGCAAGCTGCAGGAATATTCGGTGGAGTATGGCAAAGCGGAGAGCCGGTTCATCGAGCCGAAGGTGCACAAGCCCAAGGCAGTCGATCTGGGCCCGCGCATCGTGCTCGATGATGAGCGCTGCATTCTCTGCACGCGGTGCATCCGGTTCACGAGGGACATCGCGGGAGACGACGCGCTTGGCATCGTGAATCGCGGCAGCTACAGCACCCTCACGGCCTACCCGGGCAGGCAGTTCGACAATAATTACACCCTGAACACCGTCGATATCTGTCCCGTCGGCGCGCTGACGTCGAAGGATTTCCGGTTCCAGATGCGGGTCTGGTTTCTCAAGGAAACCCGAAGCATCTGCACGAGCTGCGCGACCGGCTGCAATATCACTGTCGGGTCGCGCGAGGGAAGAATCTACCGGTACGAGCCGCGCGAAAACGATGCCGTCAACGCCTGTTGGATGTGCGACTACGGGCGGCTGAACTACAAATGGATCCATCGGGAGGACAGGCTGACGCAAGTCCAAAGCCCGAAGTCGAGGGTCCAGGGCCGGCCGGCGACATGGGCGGGGGCGCTTGCGGAAATCTCCGAACTGCTGGCCCGGGCGCCGCAGGGGTCGGTGGCCATCATCGCTTCGGCGCGGCAGACCAATGAAGAGCTTTATCTGCTCAAGAAGCTGGCGGATAAACTGGGGGCGGCGACGGATTCAATTCCGCGTTCCGGCGAAGGCGACAGGCTGCTGTTGAATGCCGACCGGAATCCGAACGCCCAGGGCGCGCGGCTGACGGGCATCTGCTCGGCCGACATGGGTGGAAGGATCGCCGAGATGGCGCGGGCGATTGAGAAAGGCGCGGTGCGCACGCTCGTGGTTTTTGGCGAAGACGTGGTGAAACACGGCCTCGGAGCCGGTCTGCTCGGCAAACTGGAGACGCTGATCGTGAGCGACATTTTGCCGAACGAAACGACGAAGCTGGCGCACTATCTGTTGCCGGGCTGCGCCCACGTGGAGAAGCGCGGCACGTTTACGAACGCCAAGGGCCGGGTTCAGAAGTTCATGAAAGCCATCGAGCCGCGCGGCGACGCGCGGCCGGAATGGGAATTCCTGCACGAGCTGGTTTCGCGGGTCACCGGCCAGCAGGGTGACGCGAACCTGGAAGGTCTGTTCAACCGGATGGCGAAGGAAGTGCCCGCGTTCAACGGTTTGGCCTGGGCGGGGCTGGGCAACACGGGGGTGACGGTGTCCCTTTGACAGATCACATGACCTGGTTCGACCATTTATCGCCGTTGCCGCAATTCCTGATTTTCAGCGCGCTGAAAATCCTCGGGGTTTTCTCCGTGTTGATGTTCATCGTGGCCTATGCCGTCTGGGTCGAACGGAAGGTGTCGGCGGCGATCCAGGACCGGCTCGGCCCGAATCGCTTCGGTCCGTTTGGCCTGCTGCAGCCCATTGCCGACGCGGTCAAGTCGTTCTTGAAGGAGGATTTCACACCCGCGCATGTGCGCAAAGTGTATTACTGGCTGGCTCCGGCGATCGTGATGATCCCGAGCATCCTGGTCGCGGCGGTGATTCCGTTCGGCTCGTATCTGGGGCGCCAGAAAATGGTGATTGCGGATCTGGACGTGGGCATTCTCTACACGTTCGGCATCGTGTCGCTCGGTGTTTACGGCATCGTCCTGGCGGGATATGCGGCCAATTCGAAGTATCCGTTTCTGGGAGGCATCCGGTCGAGCGCCCAATTGATTTCGTACGAGATCGCCATGGGCTTGTCGGTGGTGGCGGTGTTTCTGTTGGTGGGGGATTTGAACCTGAGCCGGGTGGTGCTGTTCCAGTCCGGCGGGTTCACGCACTGGATTATTTTCAAGCAGCCGGTGGCGTTCGTCATTTTTCTCGTGGCCATCTTTGCGGAGACGAACCGCACGCCGTTTGATTTGCCCGAAGCGGAGCAGGAGCTTGCCGGCGGTTATAACGTCGAGTACAGCTCGATGAAATTCGCGCTGTTTTTCATGGGCGAATACGCGAACATGGCTGTCGCGGCTGCGATGATGGCGACCCTGTTTTTGGGCGGCTGGACGCTGCCCATCGCAGGCCTGGACCAGCCGGCGGCGCCCGGTCAGATCGGCGTCGGGTTGCTGCACATCGCCATTTTTCTGGCGAAGATGCTGTGGGTTGTGTTCATGATGATCTGGGTGCGGTGGATGTGGCCGCGCTTCCGGTACGATCAATTGATGGATTTAGGCTGGCGGCGTTTTATTCCGCTGGCGCTGGCGAACATCGTGGTGACGGCGGCGGTGCTGTGGATGAGAGCCGGATCGTAGCGGTGCGTTAATGATCGGGTAGAACGGGCGACTCGCCCNNTTCCGGTCGGCGACTCGCCGACCGGAATGACGAGAGACGGACTGAAAAGTGCCCGTACGACTGCTGCTTGGCCGAGCCGCGGTCATACCGTCCGGCGAGTCGCCGGACGGCACAGGCGAGTCGCCTGTGCTACCCATGGTCTTCTTAACGGGCTGCCAGCGGCGCGTGCCGCGCTTGTGAAAACGCGGCGGGGAACCGCCAATTCACATTGGCGGCTACGGGACGGGATGAATTGGCGGCGAAGGTGATCGAATGATTGTTAAGCGAAAAAAACTGAATCTTTGGGAGCGCCTTTACCTGCCGGCGATGATCGGCGGGTTTAAAGTCACGTTGCGGCACTTTTTCAAGAAGAAGGTGACGCTGCAGTATCCCGAGGAGAAATGGGTGGTCCCCGAGGGCTACCGTGGCGCGCCGTATCTGGTGCGGGACCAGGACGGCAATACCAAGTGCGTTTCGTGCCAGTTGTGCGAATTCGTCTGTCCGCCGAAGGCGATCCGGATCATGCCGCCCGGCCCGGCCGGTCCGGTCGCGGACCGTCCGAATGCCGAAAAGATACCGCTGGAATTCGAGATCAACATGCTGCGCTGCATCTTTTGCGGTTTTTGCCAGGAAGTCTGCCCTGAGGAGGCGATCTTTCTGATGAGCGATTATTCGCTCACCGGCAGGTCGCGGCAGGAGATGATTTACGACAAGGAGAAGCTGCTGGCATTGGGCGGAGAACATGCGGGCATTCAGAAATGGAAGAAGAAGGCGGAAGAGGCCGGGGCGCAGGAAAGTTTTCCGGTCAAAATCTGAAGCAACGGAACATGCCGCCCACCGACATACTATTTTATGTGTTCGCGGCGCTGACGTTGCTGTGCGGCGTGCTCGTGGTCGCGAACCCATTCAGCCGCAACCCGGTCACCAGCGCGATGTTCCTGGTCCTGACGGTGGCTTCGATGGCCGGCTTGTTCGTGCTGCTGCGGGCGTTTTTTCTGGCTGCCATCCAGATTCTGGTTTACGCGGGCGCCGTCATCGTGCTGTTCCTGTTCGTGATCATGTTGCTCGATTTGCGGGCGGAAGAGCGTCGGAAAGTCAAAAGGTTCGGCCTCGTGGGCGCGCTGCTCTCCGTCGGCGCCATCACCGCCATTTTCTTCAAATGTTTGAGCAGTTCCGCATTGGGCGCGGATCCATCGCCGACGATGGAGGGGGGCACGATTGCGCTGGGCAAGCTGTTGTTCACGCGGTACCTGTTGCCCTTCGAGATCGTCTCCGTGCTGTTGCTGGTGGCGATGGTGGGCGTGGTTTTGTTGAGCAAAAAAGACCTCAAATAGCCGCAAAAGAACACAGAGAACGCAGAGAAAAACCACCATGAAAACGTTCCAGATTCGGAAGTATGTTTTGAGCCATGGCAAGGTGAGTGAAGACGGTTTGAGCAGGCTAGCCTGCTTAATGCCTTTCCTCTTTGCGTTCTCTGCGTTCTTTCCCGGCTAGAAATCATGCACGTAGGACTCGAACATTATCTGGCGGTCAGCGCGCTGTTGTTCGCGCTTGGCCTGTTTGGCGTCCTCGTCCGGCGCAACTTGCTGGTCATCTACATGTCGCTGGAACTGATGCTGAACGCGGCCAACCTGGCGCTGGTTTCCTTCTCGAGCTATAAGAACAACCCCGATGGCCAGGTGCTTGTTTTCTTCATCATCAGCGTGGCGGCGGCGGAAGTGGCGGTGGGGCTGGCGCTGATCGTCGCGCTGTACCGCAAACGCAAGACCACGCACGTCGAGGATCTGACGACGATGAAGCTTTAGTGAAATGAGAAAACATCCAACATCCAACATTCAACGCCCAACATCCAATGGCTGGCGCGATACTATGTTCGATGTTGGATGTTCCCGTTTCCTTTGATGAAACTCGAAGCGTTGCCCTGGATTATTTTGTTCCTGCCGTTGGCCGCGGCCGGGATCATCACGCTTTTCACCCTGCAGAATCGCCAATGGAGCGCGCGACTTTCCGTCGGCGCGGTTGTGACCGGGTTCCTCCTGAGCGTCGTTTTCGTCTTCGTGGCAGGGTGGGAGCCGCGGGTGCGGGAGGTGTCGGTGAACTGGCTGACGATCGGGGAGGGCCTGCGCGTGGATTTTGGCCTGCATTTCGATCCGCTGAGCCTGCTGATGTTGCTGGTGGTGACGGGTGTGGCGGGCGTGATTCATATTTATTCCGTCGGCTACATGCGCGACGACCCCGGGTATTCGCGCTTCTTCGCGAGTCTGAGCCTGTTCACGTTCTCGATGCTCGGCATCGTGCTGGCGAACAATTTTATTCAACTGTTCATTTTCTGGGAACTCGTGGGCGTTTCGAGCTACCTGCTCATCGGGTTCTGGTATGGGCGCACCGCCGCCGCGGACGCGGCGAAGAAGGCCTTTATCACCAATCGTCTCGGCGATTTCGGGTTTCTTCTCGGCATCCTGACCGTCTGGGGCGCGCTCGGATCGCTGAACTTCAGCGAGCTGCAGGAGAAGCTGGCTTCCGACCCGTCGGCGCTGGGGGCGCTTGCGACCGTTGCCGGCCTGCTTGTGTTCTGCGGTGCGGTCGGCAAATCCGCCCAATTCCCGTTGCACGTCTGGTTGCCGGACGCGATGGAGGGTCCGACGCCTGTGAGCGCGCTGATTCATGCCGCGACGATGGTCGCGGCCGGTGTTTACATGCTGTGCCGGATCCTTTTTGTGCTGAATGCGCCCGCGCTCGAAGTCATCTCCTATACCGGCGGGTTCACGGCGTTGCTGGCGGCGCTGATCGCCATCCAGCAGGACGACATCAAGCGCATCCTGGCCTACTCGACGCTCTCACAACTCGGCTACATGGTCATGGCGGTTGGGCTGGGCGGTCCGACGCCGGCAATGTTTCATCTCACCACGCATGCATTCTTCAAAGCGCTGCTGTTCCTGGGCGCCGGTTCGGTGATCGTTGTCGCGCACCACGAGCAGGACATCTGGAAGATGGGCGCCCTCCGCACGAAAATGCCGGTCACGTTCTGGACCTTTATGGCGGGCACGCTGGCCTTGGCCGGGCTGTGGCCGTTCAGCGGATTTTTCAGCAAGGACAGCATTCTGGAGCAGGCCCTGTTGCGGCACCATTATCTGCTCTTCGCGATCGGGCTGTTTGTGGCGATGTTGACGGTCTTCTACATGTTCCGGCTGATATTCGTGGTCTTCTTCGGCTCCGCGAAATCCGGGCACGCCGCGCACGCCCATGAATCGCCGGGCGTGATGGTCTGGCCGCTGCGGATTCTGGCCGTGTTCGCCCTGGTCGGCGGTGTCATTGGCATCCAGGGCGTTTACGCCATGCAATTTGGTGGTGAAGGCGCCGGGCAGGCGGCCGGCGTGGCCGCAAGACTGATCGGTCCGTGGCGCGAGGCGCCGGGGGCGGCGGTTTGCGGCCTGGCCGCCTTCGTTGCCGGCCTCGGCGCGGCCTATGCCCTTTACGCCGGGGCGGACAAGGATCCGCTGCCGGAAAAGCTGGGCGCGGTGTCGATGGCGATGAGGAACCGCTTTTACTTCGACGAACTTTACAAAGTCACGGTCATCCGCCTGCATGACGGGCTCGCGGCGGTCGCGGCCTGGATCGACCGATGGATCATCGCCGGCCTGTGCGTGCGGGGAATCCATGGAACCACCGAGCTGCTGGGCCGCGCGCTGCGGCTTCTGCAGACCGGCAACGTCCAGACCTACGCCTTCCTGTTTGCAGCGGGCGTGGCGCTGGTGCTGTATTTCGTCCTTGGAAAATGAACGTGATCCACCCCATTCAGAGAGAACAAAGCCGACGGCGCGACGTCGTCGGCAGCGCGCGGGACGCGTGCGCTCCCCAGAAGATTATGAAATTTGCGGGCTAAGCGCCCCGGTGATTCAAGAAACGGTCTGATGACAGCCTTGACATATATTTTTGTTTTGCCGTTGCTGGCCGCAGTGGCGCTGGCGTTCGTCCCGCGCGCTTACTCCGTCGTCATGCGCGGCGTCGCCGTCGGCGTCACCTTCGTCATGATGCTGCTGGCCATTCTGGTTTTCATACGCTTCAACGGCGCGGAGGCCGACGCAAGCGGGTTCAAATTCGTCACCACGATCCCCGGTCTTGGCGCCAGTTCGCTGGGGATCGTCTGCAAACTCGGCGTGGACGGCATCAACGTGGGTCTGGTTCTGATGGGCGCGATCGTGGCGTTTGCCGCCGCGTGCTGCTCCCGGGAGATCCGTGATCGCGAGAAGGAGTTTTACATCCTGCTGCTGGTCATGACCGGCGGGATCCTGGGCGCGTTCGCCTCGCTCAATCTATTTTTCTTTTACTTCCTCCACGAACTGGCGTTGGTGCCGACGTTTCTCATGATCGGCGTGTGGGGCCGCGGCGAGCGGAAGAATTACGCCACGTTCCAGATCACGCTTTACCTGAGCATCGGCGCACTGGTTGCGCTGGTCGGTTTGATCGCGCTTTACCTGCAATCGGGCGCGCAGACATTCGACATTCCGGAGCTGACCGAGCGCCTCCGGGAGAACCCGCTTTCGGCGGGCGCGCAGCGGTTCATCTTCCCGCTGCTGTTGTTCGGCTTCGGCATTCTGGTGTCGCTGTGGCCGTTCCACACCTGGGCGCCGATGGGTTACGCATCGGCGCCGACGCCAGCCGCCATGCTGCACGCCGGTGTGTTGAAGAAATTCGGGCTCTATGGCCTGATCCGGATTGCGCTGCCGCTGATGCCCGGCGCGGCGCAACGCTGGATGCCAATCCTGGCGTGGCTCTGTCTTGGGAACCTGGTTTATTGCGGGTGGGTGGCGATGCGACAGAAGGATTTCAACTGGCTGATCGGTTATTCGAGCGTCGCGCACATGGGTTTCGTTTTTCTGGGGATCGCGACCCTGACGCTGGTGGGTGTGACGGGGGCGGTGGTGGTGATGGTTGCGCACGGGTTTCTTGCGGCGCTCACGTTCGGGTTGAGCGGCTACCTTTACGAACAAACCGGCACCCTGGAGATGAGCGAGCTCGGCGGCCTGCTACGCAAGCTGCCGTTCATCGGCGCGGCGCTGGTCATGGCTGCGTTCGCCGGATGCGGCGTGCCGGGTTTTGCCAACTTCGCGGGTGAAGTGACGGTGTTCTTCGGCGCTTGGAACGTGTTCCGACCGGTGACGGTGCTGGCATGCTGGGGCGCGTTGATGATCGGGGCGGTTTACATGCTGCGCGCGGTCAGGACGATGCTGCACGGGGAGCTTCCGGAGAAATGGGCGAACGTCACGGACGCGCCTCACCTTTGGCGCAAGGCGCCGTTTATTTTGCTGCTGGCGGCGTTGATGCTGTTCGGCTGCTTCCCACGGCTTCTGACCGACAAGATTTCACCCAGCGCGGGGGTGATCGTGCAAATGGCCAATCCGGTTTTAGAGGGGAATTTACGCGCCGAAGCCGCGCCGGCGCCGCCGAAGAGCGCCTTGGCGCAAGGCGGCGGGGAGGCTGTTCAATGATCCATCGAGTTGCATGAACCTTTCCTTGATCAGCCTGGAGATATGTGTTGTGGCGCTTGGGATGGCGCTGCTGCTGGCCGATTTATGGCTGCCGCCGGGACGGAAGCGCCTGCTCGGCTACGCGGCGGCGGCTGGACTCGGGCTGCTGCTGGTGGCGAACCTGGGTGGATTCGGCGTTTTCGGTTCGACGGGCACCGCGTTTGGCGGAATGTTTGTGCAGGACGGCCTGGCTATTTTCTTCAAGCGCTTTTTCCTCCTCGCCGCCATCCTGGTTCTCCTGATGGCGATTGAGTTCTCCGACAGGATTTCGGCTGGAATCGCCGAGTATTATTCGCTGATCGTTTTTGCCCTGGCGGGGATGTTGTTTGCGGCTTCGGCAAATGATTTCGCGCTGCTGTTTGTATCGCTCGAACTCATCACGGTCACCTTCTATGTGCTGACCAGTTTCCAGCGGGCGCGCCTGGTGTCACTCGAAGCGGGAGTGAAGTATTTGGTCATCGGCGCTCTTTCGACCGCCTTCACGGTGTTTGGCATCGCCCTGGTTTACGGAATTTCGGGCAGGCTGAATTTCGGCGAACTGGCGGGCGTGGCGGGGCAGTTTGGCGACAACAAGATCTTTCTCTTCGGCCTGCTGCTGGTTCTGACCGGCCTTGGTTTCAAGATCGTCGCCTTTCCGTTCCAGATCTGGGCTCCGGACGTCTATCAGGGTGCGCCGACGCCGACGGCGGCGTTTCTTGCGATCGGTTCGAAGGCGGCGGGATTTGTTCTATTGCTGCGGGTTTTGTTCACGGCGGTGCCGGACATCACCGCGCAGTGGACAAATCTGCTCATTGTTTTTTCGGCGGTTACGATTCTCTACGGGAATCTTTGCGCGATCCCGCAGCGCAACGTGAAGCGGCTGCTCGGCTATTCGAGCGTCGCGCATGCGGGCTATCTGCTGCTGGGGGTGGCGGCCATGTCGACAGCGGGCCAGGACCGGAGCGCCGGCGGATCCGCCATGCTGTTTTACCTCAGCGGATATCTCTTCACCGTGCTTGCGGCGTTCACGGTGATTACACTGGTGATGCGGCATCTGGAGAGCGAGGACATCTCCGGGCTGGCGGGTTTGAACCAGCGCTCGCCGCTGCTGGCGGCGACGATGACGCTGGCGATGGTTTCACTGGCGGGGATTCCGCCGCTGGCGGGGTTCTTCGGAAAGTTTCTGCTTTTGAAAGCGTTGATCGAGCAAGGCGCGGCGAATCCGGGCTGCTATTGCCTGGCGTTCACCGCGGTGGCCGGCATCGTGATTTCACTCTATTACTATTTTGGGGTGATTCGGGCGATCTACTGGTCGCCGGGCCCGGCGGCCGCGCCGCCGATTGCGGTTTCGCGTCCGATTCGCATTTCCATTTACGTCTGTATTGCCGGAATGTTTTATCTCGGTTTGTTCCCTGGCGTGATGGTGACCGTGACAACGGAAGCGGTGAAGGCGTTAAATCGATGAAGGTTCATGGAAGAAACCCTTGTTGCGGCCAGGCTCTGGTGTTGACGGGGATCTGAATCACGGCGCCGTTGCGGACCACATCGAGCCTGACGATGTCGCCCGGCTTTTTGTCAAGCATTTCGATCTGAAGTTGCGCAACGGTTTCGATGGGGCGGCCGTCGAGGCGGATGATCTGGTCTCCGACCTTCAGATCGGACCGGGCCACAGGTGAATTGGGATCGATGCCGGCGACGATGACGCCGCCGCCGGGCGCGTCGTTTGCGGAACGGGGGTAGATGCCCAGGACGGCGCCCCTTTTGCGCACGGCTGCGACGACCGCTTCCTGGTTGGAAGAAAGTGGGAAGGTCTCGATCAGTTCGAGCAACCGGGTGTTGGCGGCTTGCAAGACTTCGGATTGTTGCTCCTGGTCGCGGAGGTGGCGGACTTCGCTGCGCAACCGCAACAAGTCGCGGGTGTTTTCGCGCAACCCAGCGATCTCGGATTCCTGGGCGCGCAGGCGAAGGATGTCCCTGGTTTCGGCGCGCAGACGCTCCAGTTCCGCTGCGTCCCTCCGTTCCCTGTCACGCAGCCGGGAGATTGTCTTCTGCTGCGAAACGGCCAGCAGGACCATTCCCGCGACAGCGAGGAGGCCGAACCAGGAGGCGATGACTCGAATGGCGGATCCGCGCTCCATGAAATCGGAATGAATCGTGGGCGATCATACGACTCTCATCTGCACCGCGTCCACAATTTGTTCGCCGACGAGGATCGAGCCGATGATGACGACGGTGGTGCGGGTGTGGAGGCGTCCTTGCCGGACCAGGATCTGTAGGGCGGCTTCGATGGTGTTTTCGGGGTTGATGAGGTCGAAAGGGACGACGAAAGGAGTGACGCCCCAACTCAGGCTCAGTCCGTTGGCCACCGATTCGCTGGGACAGAGGGCGTAGATTTTCGAATAGCGGGGGCGGAGCCAGGCGGTGTAGCGCGCCATGTTGCCGCTTCGGGTGATGACGAGGACCGCTTCGGCCTTGAGTTCGTTGGCCATGACGACGGCGCTTTTGACCAGCTTTTGGCGGGAGGTGGTGAGGTCGGAGTGCTCGAAAAAGTTGGCGCCGCCGCTCCGTTCGATGCGCGTGGCGATGCGGTCGAAGACTTCGATGCATTTCAACGGATGTTTGCCGACGGTGGTTTCGCCGCTGAGCATGATGGCATCGGCCTGTTCGTAAACGGCGTTGGCGACGTCCGTGACTTCGGCCCGGGTGGGCATGGGGGATTCGATCATGCTTTCGAGCATGTGGGTGGCGACGATGACGGGTTTGCCGACGCGGAGGCACGTTTTTACGATACGGCGTTGGACGATGGGCAATTCTTCGTAGGGGATTTCGATGCCGAGGTCGCCGCGGGCGACCATGATGCCGTCGGATTCGCGGACGATTTCATCCAGATTGGCGACGGCCTGCTGGTCCTCGATCTTGGCGATGACGAGGGGTCGCGGGCCGTTTGTCTCGAAGAGTTCCTTCAACTGGAGCAGGTCGCGTGCTTCACGGACGAAGGAAAGGGCGACCAGGTCCACGCCGATTTCGAGTCCGAGTTTGACGTCCTGGATGTCCTTGGAGGTGAGAGCGGGCAGGCTGACCTTGACGCCCGGCAGGTTGATATGGCGGCGGCTGCCGAGTTTGCCCTCGGTGAGAACCTCGCACTCGACCTTGTTTCCGGCCTTGGCGAGCACTTTCATTTCGATGGCGCCGTTGTCGATGAGCACGACGTCTCCGACGTTGATATCGTTGACGAAGTTGGCGTAATTGACGTCCACGGAGTGTTCCTCCTCGCTGCGCTCGCCGCGGACCGTGAGGGTGAACTTCTCTCCGGGCTGGAGGCTGAGGGGCACGCCGAGGTCGCCGGTTCGGATGGCGGGGCCCTGGGTGTCGAGCATGACGCCGATGAACTGGTGGCGGGTGGCGGCGGCGGAGCGAAGGTCTTTGACGACGCGGCGCACCCAATGATGAGGTGCGTGGGACATGTTCAGGCGGAAGACATTGACGCCAGCATCGATGAGCCGTCCGATCATGTCGGCCGAATCGGTGGCCGGACCGAGCGTGGCGACGATTTTGGTTTTTCGCTGGGTGCTGGATTGCATGAGTTGGAAGATAATTCCGGTCCGGCGGATTAAAAGGTTTAATTGAGGCGGACCTGCGTGGGGGAGTTAGAAAACAATCTGAATCCGCTTGCCATGGCGGAAAGCCGTCGCCATATTGCAAGACGAATCGAATAAAGGCAATTCTATGGCTGATGTAGCAAATCGATATCCCGAAAACGTAGGGGGCAAGTATTACGTGGACAACCAGTGCATTGATTGCGATTTATGCCGCGAGACGGCTCCGGACAATTTCAAGCGCAACGACGACGGCGGTTACTCCTTTGTTTTCAAGCAACCCGGGAGCCCGGATGAGGAAGCCCGGTGCAAGGAAGCCAAGGAAGGGTGCCCGGTGGAAGCCATCGGCGACAACGGTTGAGGTCCTTTTGCCGGATCACGCGCAGGCCTGAGCCTGCGTTTTTTTTGGCCCCTTGGGCGCTTCGGGGCGGGACATCAGGCCGACAGGGTGGGTGCCGGTTTGACCGGGCGGGCGTCCATTTGCGCGAGTTTGCCGCCGTCGAGGCAGGTGCGCACGGCTTTGAGGAGGGTCTGCGGGTCGTACGGTTTGGGGAGGAAGTTGGTTCCCTGCGTATAGAGAGAGTCCCTGCGGAGGATTTCCGGGCTGTAGCCGCTGGTATAGATGACTTTGAGCCCGGGGTTTCGCGACTGCAGGGTTTTTGCCAGCTCGTTCCCGTTCATTCCGGAGGGCATCACCATGTCGGTGAGGAGCAGATGGATTTTCGAGGAGTTGCGTTCCCAGACTTCGACTGCCTGCGGACCATTTGCGGCTTTGAGCACTTCATAACCCCGCTTCTCCAGCGAGGCGCAGGCCAATTCACGCACGGTATTCTCGTCTTCAACGACGAGGATGGTTTCTCCTCTGCCGGGTTCCGCCTGGTCGTCGTCACGGCCGGCATTTGCGGGCGCTGCGGCGGCGGCACTGGATGCCGGGAGAAAGATTTTAAAAGTGGAACCGTGGCCGACCTCGCTGGAGACATCAATCCAGCCCTCGTGCTGTTTGACGATGCCGTGGATGGTAGAGAGGCCCAGTCCGGTACCTTTGCCGACGTCTTTCGTCGTAAAAAACGGATCGAAAATGCGGGCGAGCACCTGTGGATTCATCCCGCAGCCATGATCCGTGGCGGACAGACGCACGAACCGTCCGGCGCGGGCCTCGGGATTCAAGCTGGCGGCCGTCTCGTCGAGGACGCACACATCGGTTGCGATGTCGATGGTCCCTCCGCTGGGCATTGCGTCCCGGGCATTCAGGGCCAGGTTGATGAGAATCTGTTCCATGCCGCCTTCGTCCGCCAGGACGGAAGGCAATTCGTTCTGACAGGTCAGACGGATGTCGAATTTCTCGCCGATGAGGCGGCTCAGCATTTTTTTCGTGCGCTGGACGACGACGGAGAGATCGAGGGGATGCGGTTGGAGCACCTGTTTTCGGCTGAAGGCCAGCAGTTGCTTGGTGAACGCGGCGGCGCGTTTGCTCGCCTGCATGATTTGGTCCAGCAGGGCTCCCTTGTCCACGCTCGATGCGTTGACGGATTGCAGCAGGCCGACGTCGCCCTGGATGACCGTGAGGATATTGTTGAATTCATGGGCGATTCCCGCCGCCATGCGGCCTATCACCTCCATTTTTTGCGCCTGGCGCAATTGGGCTTCGAGCTTCAATTGATCGGTGATGTCTTCGACGATGAGGAGCAGGCAGGGGATGTCGCCGAGGGCGAGGGGTTCGGAGGACAGCAATGTCTGGCGGGTTGATCCATCCCGGCGCCGGAAGAGAGAAGATTGGTTGCGGAGGCGGCCTTCCGGCAGGAGAGGATTCGGTCCGGCCTCGCCGCTTTTCGACCAAAGCTGGATTTCCTGGGGCTTGGCTTGGGCCAGTTCCTCGGCCGAATAACCGCTGAGTTCGAGGAAGCTGGGATTTGCGTCGAGGAAACGCCGGTCCGTGACGCTTTGGATGGCCATTGGGAACGGGCTGGAGCGGAAGGCTTTCGAGAAGCGCTCTTCGCTGGTGCGCAAGGCATCTTGAACGCGGATGCGCTCCTCGATTTCCTGCTGCAGGCTCTGGTTCGCAACGACCAATTCCTCGGTCCGCTGGCGCACCATCCGGTCGAGGTCTTCCATGCGCAACTTGGCCTGCCGGGCGAGGGTCCATTTGCGCGCCAGGGCATGCGCGAGCTGGAGCACTTCCACCGTCTCGAAAGGCTTTTTGAGGATCAACAGATTGTCGGTGTGCCCGAGACGGCGCGTCATGTCGTCCCAGGAATAATCGGAGTAGGCGGTGCAAATGACAGCCTGCAATTCCGGAGAACATTGCCAGACGCGTTCGACCGTTTCGATTCCGTCCCAGCCGGGAGGCATGCGGACGTCCACGAATGCCATGACATAAGGGTCGCCGGCCTCGATGGCTTTTTCGATGAGTTCGAGGGCTTCCTTGCCTTGATAGGCGGAGTCGATGCGGAACCCGGCACGTTCCATGGGGCCGGCGCTTTCGCCGAAGAGGGCCGCCTCGACGTTTTCCAGGCGCGATTGGGCGTCGCTCTTGGCTCCCAAAATCTTGCGGAAATCTTCATGGATTGCCGGATTATCATCGACGATGAGGATCCTGGGAAGGGCTTCTGGGAGCGGCTGGTTCATGCGGATTCTTTGGACGGCTCGGGAGGGGCGCAGGGCAGAACGAGGGTAAAAATTGCGCCCTGGCCCGGCCCATCGCTGTGCGCTTGGATGGATCCACCCAGTTCCCGCACGGTCAGCGCACTGCTGTGCAAGCCAAAGCCATGGCCATTGCGGCGGGTGGTGAATCCATGCGAAAAGATGCGCGTGAGATTTTCACGGGGGATTCCGACGCCGTTGTCAATGACCCGGATTCGGATCTCGTTGGCACCCTGACTGTCGACTTTGATCGTCAGCACCTTGTCGGCTCGTTTTGCGTCGTCCATCGCGTATTTGGCGTTCCGGATCAGGTTCACGAGAATCTGAAGGACCTTATGTTTCTCGGTGACGATTTGGGGAGTATCGGCGAATTCGCGCCGCACATGGACGTCGTGTCGCAGGAGGGCGGCGGCGTTGATATGCAGCGCGTCTTCGACGAGTTGGGTGGGGTTCACGGTCTCGAGAACTCCCACCACCTTGGCATACGTCTGTTGCATGGCGACGATCTGCTTGATGTGGTCGATATGCTTGACGAGATGTTCCAGTTCGGTCAGCAGCGAGGTCTGTTCGCCTTCGAGGTGTTCGGAGAGCACGGCCAGGAATTCGGGAATTTGCCGGCCGCGGGGATCCCGGGTGAGGAATTCCTCCAAGCGCCCGCTGTTCTCCTTGAGCAACGAGGAAACCTTGACCAGGCTTGAAATCTTGGAGGACTTCACCCGGTCGAGAGTGAGGGTGCAGGAGACGTTGACGCTGTTGAGGACGTTGCCGACGTTGTGGAGGACGTCGGTGGCGACTTCGGCCATTCCGGCCAGGCGGGAGGTTTCCATCAGGCGCTGGTGCACGGCCTCCAGCTTGGTCTCGGCCTCTTTGAGGGCCGTGATGTCGCGCGAAATGCCGAAGGTGCCGATGAGATTTCCGTCCCTGTCCCGCCACGGCATTTTGGTGACGAACATCCATTTGCCCGGATAGACCTGATTTTCGATTTGGCCGATGATCGGTTGGCCGGTGCGCAGGATGTTCTGTTCCTCCTCGAAGGCTGCGCGCGCAAATGGTTCCTCGAAGGTATCGAAATCGGTCCTGCCGATCAGATAGCTGGCAAACGCATCCACGCTCGAGAGGTGGGCCGGCAAGGGCTCCATGGATTCCGGGGGGCGATCGGCCGGCAGCCGGCTCCGGACCGACTGGAGTGTCATGGCTGCCTTCGATTTGCTCACGCGCACGAACCGGGAATCGCGGTCCTTGAAGTAAATGGAGTCAGGCAGCGTTTCAAGCAGCGTGTGGAACAGCTCGCGCTCGTAGGCGAGTTCGGCCTCGGCCTCTTTGATCGCCGTCACGTCCTTGGAGATGCCGAAGGTGCCGATGATGTTCCCATCCTTGTCCCGCCATGGCATTTTGGTGGTGAGGCCCCAGGTGACGCGCCCGTCCGGGTGCGTTTCCCTTTCCAGTTTGCCGATGAGGGGCTTGCCGGAGCGAATAATTTCCTGCTCGTCCTCGAAGGCGGGTCGCGCGTGTTCTTCGGTGAAAAAGTCGAAGTCCGTCTTGCCACGAAGGCTTTCGCTCTCAGCAACCTTGAAGAGTTTTTCAAAGGCGTTGCTGTAGCGGACAAAGCGCGATTGTTTGTCCTTGAAGTAGATGCAATCGGGGCTGTTTTCCAGGAGCATTTCCAGCAGAGAACTGGCCGCCGCCAGTTCGGCCTCGGCCCGTTTGCGCTCGGTGATATCCTCGTACGTTCCCAGCACGCCGATCACGCCGCCGTCTTTGTCGTGCAACGGCACCTTGCTGGTCCTCAACCAGGTCTGGGAGCCGTCTGATTTGACCTGAAGTTCCTCGTAGTTCAGCTTGGGTTGGTCCGTGTCCATGATGTGGCGATCATCGGCGCGATACTGATCCGCGCTGGCCGCCCAACCCATTTCGTAATCGGTTTTGCCGAGGATTTCGTTTGGATCGGCGTACCCGGAGTCCTGGGCGACGGATTTGTTGCATCCGACGTAAACCAGGTTTCGATCCTTCCAGAAGACGCCCTGGGGGATTGTATCCAGGACCCATCGGAGCATCTGCCGGGAGTTGAACAGTTCTTCTTCCGCGCGTTTGCGGTGGGTGATGTCACGGGCGATCGCCTGGACACTGTCCGGTTTGCCGTCCTTCAGAACCAGCCGCAAGGAGACTTCGACCTCAAGACGCTGACCGTTCTTCGGGATGAATTCGCAATCACAGGTGGCCATGTTGCCATCGGTGGCATTCATTTCGAGCAGCTTGTCGCTCAGTTTCTGACTGCCGGAAGCGAGGATTTGGTTGATGTTGAGCTGGTGGATTTCCTGGCCGGTGTAACCCAGGATCCGCTGGCCTGCGGGGTTGAGCGAGATCAGACGTCCATCCAGGTTGAGCGTAAAAATCAGGTCATTGGCGCCGTCGAAAATCTCGCGGTAACGTTGTTCGAGCGACGCTTCTTTTTCGAGTCGCTCGCGGATGACAAGGGTTTGGGTTTGGACGCGGCGGCGCAGGGTGATGGCCCAAAGGGCCGCGGCCACGACGACAATGACCATTCCGACCAACACGGACCCGGCGCGCCGGGCATTCAACCAGGACGGTCTTTCCAGGACCTGGATGGGTTCAGTTGAAGGAACGTAGAGGCGCATGGAGCGAGGCATGCGTGATTCATCGCCGAGAATCGAATAGACGCCTCGCAACTGCACAAGGCTGTCCGGTGGCGGGAAGGAATCCGTCTCCGTTTTGATGCCGATCGGACGAAGGGCTTCGAATACCGTGTCCTCGGTCTGCAACGTCAACACCTCGTCGTTTCCGCGGCGGCCGGAACTGATGAGACGGGCCTTGAGCTGCACCCAAGTGCCATGCAAATTTGGATTCAGCGGGTTGAGCCAGAAGACCGGCTTGGCCGGACGAATGCCGGGGTGGCCCATCACGCGGCAACTGGCGTCCCGAAACACGAATCCAAAATCGCCGAGGGAAAGGTACCCTGCCACTTCAACACGGTCACCGGGCGTGCAATCCACCGCATTGGCGAGGTAGATCGGCACTCCCCCGGTTTCATCCTGGACAAACAAGGGGCGGCCCGGCTGGCTGAACGTGACGGTTCCGGCGACTTTTATCCGGTGCTGTGTGGCACGGGATTGGGTGAATTCGGATAGCGAAGCGATGGGTTGCGCCGACAGCGTGAAGGGGTCGGCGACGCCCTTTTCTTCGACAACCAGGGAGTCCGGGGAAGGCGACCAGATGTAGGTCCCCGTGAGCTGGCGGTTGGGATTGGCGCGTGAGCAGCAGACACCCTGAATGCGCACCAGTGAATCGACCAGGTTCGTCAGGGCCTCGCCTCCCGGCACGTCCACTTCCAGGAGTCCTTTCACATCGCTCAATTCCAGGTCGGTAGATCGTCGGTTGATTTGAACAGAACGAACGACGCCGCGCACTTCGACCCATTGGCTGTCGAATTGTCCCATCGCCATTTGGTACAAATTGATCCGTCGCGCCGCGGGCAGATCTTCCCGGCCCAAGACCTTTGCGGTCTCCGCCTCGATGATGGGAGCGTATCCGCCCGGGCCGCTGACGCCATCGAGCTCCACTTCGTCCCCCACGTCCCAATTTGTATCGAGGTTGATATTTGCTGCGGCGACGTAGATGCCCGCCGTGTCGTCCTGAACGAACAGCCCCTTGTAGTCTTTCCACAGGGAGGTGACCACACCTCGCACGCGGACCGGGTATTTCCAGGCGGCTTGCGTCGTCGGCAAACTCCGGATCTGAATGACCTGGGTCAACATGGGCAGCCGGTCGGGCTTGCCCGGAGCCGGCGTGATTTTTTGTTCGGCGATTGAATCCCAGGCAAGCGGTCGAATGGAGGCGTTTCGAAGCAACACGTTGTTGCCATTCCAGGATAGCCTGCCCCAAACGATCGCGCGTTCGCCCGGGGGAATCGGCGTGGTCTGACGTGTTTCGGCGCGGATCGAACCCGTGTTGTCCTGGATGGTGACATACTCGCCCAGTCCCTGATTGAGCACGACGCCCTGGATGCGCACGGTTCCATTGGTTTTGCGCTGAGCGGATTGAGGAGTGAACGACCCGATTTTTGAAATTGGCAACTGATCCGGATTCAGACGCGCGGGTTGAAGTCTGTTGCCGGCTGCTCTCGCGGCATTCGTGGACTGAACTGCCTGAGTGTTGGAAGCGCTCGGGACGTCGGCCGCAAACAGTGTCAGGCACGATATGGTCCATGAGATCACTCCGATCAATTTGCCTGCCTGCTTCAGAATCATATCAATAGTCGTCAGTTCCGGGGCCGGTTGTTTATGAATGACGCGACACAAATGGCAGTGAAACGCCGACTTGTGATCGGCCAGCACCGCGCCCAACAACAACATCTCTGCCGGACTTCATCGAAGCAGCTATTATGCCCGGAGAACGACTTGCGGGGACGCGTGTTGACGAAAGAACTTGGAAGCTGAAATCAATCTACTGCCCGGAGTGTCCAGTTTCTCGACAGGGATTTTTTGCCTGGGTTGCGGCAGGGATGGTTGGGGTGTCAAGGCGGCCCATGCAACAGCCGGCGCAATTGGTTCAGAGCCTGGCGGGCCGTCACCTCTTTGAACGTGAGCCGGTCCCACGTGTTGTGCATTTCCCTGACCTGAGTTCCCTTCGGGGATGCGACTGCAATGAACACGGTGCCGGTTGGCTTCGCGGGTGTGCCACCCGTCGGCCCCGCGATTCCAGTCACTGCAATGGCGTAGTCGGCCTCGCCCAGATGCCGGGCGCCATCGGCCATTTCTCGTGCGACGGCCTCACTGACCGCGCCGTGCCGATCGAGTGTTTCAGCGCGAACGCCCAGAAACTTCTGCTTCGCGTCATTGCTATATGTCACCCAGCCGGCCCGGAAAACGGCCGAGGCTCCGGAGACATTCGTCAACTGGTGCGCGATGCAGCCGCCGGTGCAGGATTCGGCGAGAGCGAGGGTTTTCTTGCGCGCGGCCAATAGATGAACGACCACTTCCTCCAGGTTCTCGTCTCCGGTTCCGAATATGTCGGAGCCCAGTTGGGCTCGGACTGCTGCATCCGCTGCGTCCACGCGCGATTCGGCATCGTCGCCGCGCGCCGCCAAACGCACATCCACCTGTCCGGGCCTGGCGCAATACCCGACATCGAGCCCGCTCAGCACCAATTCCCGCAAGGAGCCCTCGATCCTCTCCTGCACGATCGACTCGGCAATGCCGGTCGTCCGCAGGGTGCGGCAGACGAAGGAATCGGACAAGGGCAGCGCACGGAGCAGGAAGGGGACGACCGAGTCAGTGAACATGGGTCGCAATTCGCGTCCGGGTCCCGGGAGGAGGATCAACCAGCTCTCCTTCCCGCCGTTCCGGAAGGGATTGGGATTGACGTGGAGGACAAGTCCCGGGGCGGTTCCGTGAGGGTTCGGCAAGACGGACGCCCCTTCGGGCACGAGGGCCTGCACCCGCGCTTGTTCCGGCATCGGACGGTTGCGGCCAGCGAAGAACGCCTGAATCTGGGCGAGTATCTCCGCGTCCTCACGCAAGGCCCGGCTGAGCAATCGGGCGATCACCTCGCGCGTAAGGTCGTCTGTGGTGGGTCCGAGGCCGCCGGTTGTGAGGACCAGATCGGCCCGAGACAAGGAATCGCGCACGGCCAGTTCGATTTCGGGGGCCATGTCCGGAACTGCGATTTGACGGGTGACGACGTAACCCAAATCGGACAGGCGGCGGCAGAGCCATTGTTGGTGCGAATTGAGCACGCGGCCGAGCATCAACTCGCTTCCGGTGTTGACCATTTCGACGATCATGCTCGTCAAGACTGCAGTCCAAAGTCCGGAGCTCGCGCTTTCACTGGCGTTTCGGAGACAAGGAGGGCTTCTTTATCTCGGCGTTGAAAGTTCCCGCCACCAGACTCTCCTCCATGTCGGGCACGCAGAGGAGAATCCTGCCCGGAACTTTTCCGGCCGCGACCGGCCCGAACTCGAGCTTCATGGCGTAACCGTTCGTGAATTTTTGTGTCATCGACAGATTGGCCTCCTTCCAGCGCAACGCGATCCGCGGGATCACGACGGCGTCGTTGGTTCCAATATTGAAAGTTCTTCCGCCAAGCTCATACGTGTCGGTTACGAAAAGATGGACGGTCACGGTCACATCGGACTGACGGGCCTGGCGCAGCACGAGCGAGCCGTTCTGCAACACCGCGCGTTCACAGACGAAAACCTTGTCATGGACTTTTCCGGCGGCGGCCGCGTCGGGAATTTCGGTGTTGGCGAGGTTCAAACTCCAGGCCGGGGTGACATGCGCGGGTCCGGATGACTCGGTCGTGGTTGCGGGTGTTTCCGGGGAGTCCGCGGGCGTGTTCCTCCCACGCAGCAGGTGAATCCCGACAAGGACGGTGCAAATCAGCGCCAGCAACCCAAAGATCGCCGGCCCGAGCCCTTTGCTGGAGGCCATGGTTCTGCCGGGGAGGGCGGCCGGTGGCGGGGGGACATGGGGCTTGATGTATTGCGTGGCGGACAGGATGTATTTGGAATCCGACTTCGGCGCCTCCGGGACGATGATCTTTTGAAAGCAAGTCGGGCATTCGATCTGCGTGCTGCTGGCGCTGGAGTCGGTGGCGATGTGCTGGCCGCAGACCGGGCAGAGAAACTTGAATTCGCTCATGGCGCACACAAGGGTTTCACTTTGATGGCCGACCGACAATAAGATTTTCGGGCCGGAATCCCGGTGGCGTCAAGAATTGTGTG